>NZ_JBITFB010000019.1:143106-220845 GCF_044455625.1 Kitasatospora sp. NPDC051164
GGGTTTGGGGTCCCCGGGCTCCCACCCCCCCCCCCCGCTTTACTAACCCCGCTTTTTGGGGCGGGGGGTGGGGTGGCCTCCCCCCCGGCCCGCGCGCCCCCCCCCCCCGGGGCGCCCCCCGCGCCCGAGGCCGGGTCGGGAGGCGGAGCCGTGATGGAGAGTCAGTGCGGTCCCCGGGGAGCCGAAGAGCCGGCAGACCGGGAGAATCGGGTGGACCGGGTCGACCCGGCGGACCGCGACGTCCAGTGGGTCTACCAGCCGGTCGAGGTGGACCTCGGCGACGGCGTCTGGGCGCTCGGCCGGATCAGCGGCTGGTGGCAGGACACGGCCGGCGGGCGCTGGTGCCGGCTGCGGGTCGGTCGCAGCGGTCGGCCCGCGCGCTGGGAGAGGTTCGACCCGGCGCGGGTGCTGTTGTTACCGGTCGCGGGGCTCTGAACAGCCCGGCCGCAACTCCTTGGCGGAACCGTCGGGCGGCCCCTGTCGTCCCTGGGAGCGACCGCCGACATGCCACTTCAGCGACCGGGGACGACGTGACTTCGGAGATCTACTTCAGCAGCAACTACCGCGACCTGTGCGAGCAGCACGGCACCGGCGCGGGCTTCCAGTTCGAGTTCTCCTGCTACCGCTGCTCGGACACCTGGCGTTCGCCGTTCGAGGCGTTCCGGACCGGCCAGATGGCCGGGTGGATCGGCAAGGGCGTCAGCGCGGCCTGGAACCTCATCGGCGGCAACGCCAACACCATCAGCAACGCCGCCGACGGCCTGGCAGGTCAGACCTGGGGCGGCTCGCGGGACGCCGCCTTCCAACGGGCGATAGCCAACGCCCAGACGCACTTCAACCGGTGCGCCCGGTGCACCCACTACGTCTGCGGCCGCTGCTTCAACCCCGCCCAGGGCCTCTGCTTCAGCTGCGCCCCGGACACCGCGGCCGAGGCGATGGCGGCGCAACACCGCGGCCTCAACGACGCGGTCAGCGACCGCGCGTACAAGGCGGGGCAGCAGTCGGGCGCCGCGTTCGACGTCGACGCGCCGCGCCAGCTGGTCTGCCCGCAGTGCCACACCGAGACGCACGGCACGCCGTTCTGCCCAGGGTGCGGCTTCCGGCTGGCGCAGGCCGTCCAGTGCGCGAGCTGCCACCAGGACGTTCCGGACGGTGCCGCCTTCTGCCCGTCCTGCGGGACGAGACGCTGACACGGCGTCGGCGCGGAGGGCGAGACGGCGGGGCGACCCCGGGACGGCGGTCCGGGGCCGCCCCGCCGCCGTGTGCGGGGGAGCGGCCGCGGGCCGCCGCTCAGCCGTACGAGACGTTGGCGCAGGGGTCGTCGTCCGCCGAGCGGGCGGTGCCGCTGACGCTGGTGGGCAGCGGGGCCGGGGTGGTGGCGCCGGGGGCCGAGGTGGCGGCGGTCGCCGGGTTGGCGGCCGCGAAGTCGTGGCCGAGGACGACGTTGACGCCCCGGCCGCCAGGCTGGACGGTCGCGCCCGGGAACAGCTTGGCGACCGCCTCGGCGGAGCCGCGCTCGCCCGCGCCGTACTCGACGACCGTGGTGCTGCGGGCCTTCCCGGTCGCGTTGCCGACGGTGGTGACGGTGTATCCGGCGCCCTTGACGGCCTCCGCGGCCTTGCCGCCGAGCCCGGCCTGGCCGGTGCTGTTGAGCACGGAGACCTTGACGTCGGCGGCCTTGGCGGCATCCGCGGTCGGGGTCTCGGACGGGGTGGGTGTCGCCTCGGCGGCGGATCCGGAGCCGGCGGGCGCGCTCGCGTCCTGGCCGTCGATGGTGCGGTCGGCCTTGAGGGCGGCCCAGAGCTGGTCGACGTCCGGGTGGACCAGGGCGACCCGCGGTCCCTCGTAACGCCAGGGCGTGGTCAGGAACTTGACGTCGTGCAGGTCCACGTTCTTGAGGGACATGGCGAAGTCGAGCAGTTTGGCGGCCGAGCCGAGGTCGGGGTCGACGGTCAGCGACTTGGTGGCCGCGTCGGCGAGCGGCAGCAGGGTGGTCGGGTCCATGCCGCGGGACTTGATCTCCTTGATGAGGGAGGAGAGGAAGGCCTGCTGGCGCTTGGTGCGGCCGATGTCGGAGCCGTCGCCGATGCCGTGGCGGACCCGGACGTAGTCGAGCGCGGTCTGGCCTTCGACCTTCTGCTTGCCCTTGGCGAAGATCAGCTTGCCCTTGCGGCCCAGATTGGGGTTGAGGTCCCCCTCGTGGATGTCGTTCGGGAGGCAGACCTCGACGCCGCCGACCGCCTTGGTCATCGAGGCGAAGCCGTTGAAGTCCACGACGATGGTGTGGTCGACGCGCAGGTTGGTCAGCTTCTCGACGGCGTTCTGGGTGCAGGCCGGGTTGCCCTGCTCGGTGTTGCCCACGGAGAAGGCGCTGTTGAACATCACATTGGTCTGCTCCTTGGTCCACTTGCCGCCGGGCAGCTTGCACGGCGGGAGGTTGACCAGGGAGTCGCGCGGGATGGAGATGCCGACGGCGTGCTTGTGGTCGGCGTAGACGTGCAGCAGGATCGCGGTGTCCGAGCGGGCGCCGCCGTCCCCGCCGCCGCCCAGGTCGCTGTTGCCGTTGCCACGGCTGTCCGAGCCGATCAGCAGGACGTTCACCGGGGTGCGGCCCTGGGCGTCCGGGGCCGCGGCCTCCGGGCGGTCCTTGCTGACGGCGTCGCGGTCGAAGGTGGAGATGTTGCTGTCCAGGCGGTAGTAGAGGGCGCCACCGGCGAGGAGCACGAGCGCGGTGCAGCCGGCGGTCGTCCAGAGCACCTTCTCCTTGGTGCTGCGCTTGGGCTTCTTCTTCGCCCGGCTCGCCGGACGGCCGTCCGCGGTGTCCGCTGTGTCCTTTTCGCCCCGATCCGGAGTGGCCTTTCGGCTCGCCGCCCGGCGTCCGCCCGCCCGGTTCGGCGAAATCTCGGCGTCGGGGGAACCCTTGCGGCCAGACACGTCGTCATCCTCCACAGTTGCCACGGAGCCCCCGTCGGAGCGGTGGGCTTGCGTGGCCCGGGGCCGGAGCCGATCCGGGCGAGGGCCCGTCGCCAAACTTTTACACCGCTGTAGAACTTCAGTGGAGCATACTAGGCGCAGATGAGAAAACCAGCTGGTCAGACCATGAGAATTGGCTGGCCGGGCTCATCCACACCACCCCGAACCCGCACGAGGAGCACGATGACTCACCGGATCGCACGTTCGATAGCCGGCGCCCTGGTGGCACTGCTGGCCGCCGCAGGCCTCACCGCCGCGGCGTCGAGCGCGACGGCCGTGGCCGCACCCCGAACCGTCGCCGCTGCCGCGTCCGGCCCGAGCGCACCGGCCTACGCGGGCCGGGCCGCCGCCGCACCGGCCGCCTCGTCGATCGCCTCGTCCGTCGCCCCGTCGAGCAGCGATGCCTCGCACCTCGCGGCCAAGGACACCAAGAAGAAGAAGGGCTTCCTCGCCAAGCTGGGCAAGTTCTTCCTGGTCGTGATCATCCTGATCATCCTCTTCTTCGTGCTGCTGATCGTCGGGATCATCTACGCTGCGAAGCGGATCTTCAGCCGCCGCAAGTAGGCATAGTTCGCCGACACTCTCGTCCGGGCCGGCTCGACACCGGCTCACCGACGTTGATGCGGAGCCGCCCCCGAGGGCGGCTCCGCGCACGACCTGCCCAGCCGTACAGCTAGTGTCCGGTCACGTCCTTCATGGCGTCCTTGGCCTTGCGGCCGGCCTGGGCGATGTCGCCCTTGACCTGGTCGCCTTTTCCTTTGGCGATGAGTCGTTCATTGCCGACCGTCTTGCCGGTGGCTTCCTCGACCTTGCCCTTGGCCGTGGTCGCGGTGTGCTTGGCCTTCTTGCCGACACTCATGGTGTCCTCATTCCTCGAGGAGACGGGATCCATTGACGCGTATGCCCCGGGTCGGCGATTTCAGACCCGTGGCCTGCGGAAATGTGAAGCCCGAGCCGGTCCGCGAGCCGGCGGCGCCGCAGCCGGTCGGGGTCGGTCGCGGCCGGTCGGGGTCAGTCGGGGGCGAGAAGGGGGCCGAGCGGGCCGAGGTCGATGTTGAGGTCGTCCGGGGTGAGACCGAAGTGCTCGCGCAGCTCGTCGACGCGTTGTTCCAGGGCCATCAGTGTCAGGCCCAGGGACTCGACCTGGTCGTCGTCGAGGTCTCCCTGGTCGATGCGACGCAGGGCCTGGCGCTCCATGAGTTGGTGGACCAGCTCGACCAAGGCCAGGACCAGGCAGGTGAGGTCGCGGGCGACGGTCTCGGGTTCCAGCGGGACGCGGCGGGCGGCCTGGGGTTGTGTGTCGGGCGCGCTCACGTCGGCTCCTGGTCGGTGGCTTGGGTCGCGGCGCGGACGGAGGCGATCATGGCGCGCAGGCTGATCCGCACGAGGTCCACATCGGCGATGGACAGGGTGATCTCGCCCGCGATGACGACCCCGCCGGCGAGCAGACGGTCCAGCAGGTCGACCAGGGCCACGTTCCGCTCGGGCACGGTGGGCGGCAGCCCGGGCCGGGCGGTGGGGGGTCGGGAGCCGGTGGTCATCGCTGCTCATCGCCGGGTTGGACGGCCGCGGTGAAGGAGTAGGGCGGCCAGGGGCCGGTCGTCTCCAGGCGCAGGCCGGGAAAGCGGGCGGACAGCGCGTCGACGGCCGCGTGGAAGGCGGCCGTGCGGGCCTGCTCGACGAGGTAGGCGCCGTTGAGGACCATGGGCTCGGTACGGCCGACCGTTTCGGGCCGCTGCAGGGGGTGGCGGGTTGCCTCGGCGGCGGCCTGCGCGAGCACGGTGTGGACGTCCTGGGCGTCGTCCGCGGCCTGCTGCTGGTCCTGCTCCCGGCGGTGGTGCTGGGCCTGGCGGCGCAGGAGGTAGGCCGTGCCGGGGCGCGCCGCCGGATCCTGCCGGGTATCGCCGCTCTCGGCGGCGGCGTCGGGCGTCGGGCCGGCGAGCCCGGCGTAGGCCTTGACACCCCACTCGACGCGCCCGGTGACGTGCCCGAGTGAGGCGAGCAGTTCGTCGTGGTGCCGCTCGAGCATGGCGGCCGCCCGCCGGTCGTCCCGGTAGAGGGTGGCGAAGCGCAGGGGCAGCATCGGGGCCGTACGGGCGAGGGTGTCGACCACGCGGTGGTGCGCGCGGACGGCGTGCTCCAGCCAGGCGGCGTCCGCGAGGTGCGCGCGGAGCGGCTCCTCGTCGAAGTCTCCCCGGGGCACACTGCCGGCCAGCGCGGTCAGGTCCGGCGCGGCGATGGCGCGCAGCGTTTCGCCGGCCACACCGGTGAGACCGGGCGGGGGTGTGCATCCGGCGTCGGCGATGGCGTAGAGCCAGGTGTTGGTCGGCGGCTGGGTGCTCATGAGGGGTCGATCCGGGGCGTGCGCCGGGTGCGGGTGGTCTTGCGGGTGGGGCGGGGGGCGGCCACCTGCTCGGTAGCGGCGTCGGTGGCACTGGAGTCGTCGGTGGCATTGGAGGCGTCGGTGGCGGCGGACAGGCTGTGGGAGGCCTCGAGTTGGCCGAGGCGCTCGCGGAGGAGCCGGTTCTCGGTGGCGAGGTCGCGCCGGCCGGAGGAGAGACTCGGGTCGTGCTCCCACCAGTCGATGCCCATCTCGCGGGCCCGGTCGACCGAGGCGATGAGCAGGCGGATCTTGATCGTGAGGAGCTCGATGTCCAGCAGGTTGATCCGGATGTCCCCGGCGATGACGATGCCCTTGTCGAGCACCCGCTCGAGCAGGTCGGCCAGATTCGCGGACTGCGGAGCCGCGGAGGTCCTCGGCAGGTGCGACAGCGGGCCGGCGCCGCCGTAGCCGCTCAACTCACTCATGACAGCTCCTCGTTCGCCCGGCCCCGGTGATAGCGGCGTTCCCTGCGGTAGGAGACGAGCTCGCCCTCGGGATCCAGCACGACCTGGTAGACGGCCAGGATGTCCGTCGAATCGGGAATGCGGTGTGCCTCCAGCACCTCCACCCCCACCTGCCAACCGTCCTGGGTGCGGTCGAGCGAGGCGACGCCCTCCGGGCTGCGCCCGGTGAGGTCCTGGACGCAGATGGCCGCACGCACGGCGGCGCCTCGCGCGTCGAGCCGGTCGGCGGAAGGGGCACGGCGCCGGGGTGGTGCGGCGGGGTGCTCGGTCTCCTCCTGCGGCTCGGGGGAGCGGCGGCGGGGTGCGTGCCGCGTCGGATCGGACGTGGCGCGGCGCCGAGGGGCCGGGGCCTCGTCCTTCCGATCGGGCGCGGACGTGGGGCGGCGCGGAGGGGCAGGCGGTTCGTCCTCCCGATCGGGCTTGGACGTGGGGCGGCGCCGAGGGGCCGGTGGTTCGTCCTCCCGATCGGGCGCGGACGCGGCCCGCCGCCGTGGCCGGGTGGGCTCGGAGTCCGCGGCGGGGCGGCGGCGCCGTGGAGGCTCCTCCGTGTCCCGGGGCGGGGCGGAAGGGCGACGGGGGCGTGGCTCGCGTTCGGGCATGGTCTATACCTCCAGGCCTCCGGCGGCGCCTTTGGCCTGCCACAGGCGCTGTACGAGTTCCTCCTCCTGCGCGGCGGCGTCCTCCTCACCGATCGTGCCGTTGGCGCGGGCTTCCTCCAGTTCGGCGAGCTGGGCGCGGATGGCCGTGGGGTCGGTCAGCTCCCGGCGGGCTTGCTCGTAGAGCTGTTCCGCCACCCAGACGACGCCGCGGACAGGGGCCAGGGGAAGGGTGAGCAGTCCGGTGATCAGACCCATGGCTAGGGCGCCTCCTCCGCGGGTGCGGCCTCGGCCACGGCGTCGGTGGCGAAGTCGTAGGGGGCGAGCGGGCCGAGCAGGCGTGTGGTGATGTACCCCGCCCAGTCGCGGGCGAGGTCTTCCGCGGCTGCTTCGAACGCGTCCCAGTCGGTCTTGGCGACGAGGAAGGACGCGCTGACCGCCTGGTCGCCGGACCCGTCGGCGGCGGGCGAGGCGTTGACGGCCGCCGCGAGCGGCGCGAGGCGTTCCAGTGCGATCGCGGTGTCGGCCTCCCGGTGGGCGGCGATCTCGTTCGCGATCATCTCGCCGAGACGCACCCGGTCGTAGTAGGCGGCCTCCTCCGGGAGGGCGGTGACCTCCTCCCGTAGCCGGGCGATGTCCTCTCGGTCGGTGAGTACCGTTCGCAGGATGCGGTCCTGCTGGTAGATCGCGCGCAGGGTGAACTGGGCGGTGTCGCGCAGGCCTTCCAGTGCGCGCAGGAATTCCTCCTCGTGGGGGGCGAGCAGGTCGTCGGCCACGGCCGACACGTCGCGGACCACCGCACCGAAGCGCAGCGGTAGCACCGCCGCGTGGGCGGCCACGGTGTCCAGGACGCGCGCGTGGCCCCGCAGGTCGGCCGCGGTGCCCAGCGGTCGGTCGGTCACCACATCGCTGACCAGCGCCGCGATGCCCCGGTGTCGCACCAGGGTGACCGGCACGGGCGGGTCACCGATCCCCTCCAGTCCTGAGGGGTCGGCGCCCGCCGGCACGATGCCGTAGACGTAACAGGCCCGTTCGTCGGCGGGTGCACGGCCGTTCATCACTCGCGCTCCCTACGCTGGGTGCGCGAGCGGGTCCGGGGCCGTTCCTTGGGCTCGGGCTCCTCCTCGTCGTTCCCCGTGACCCGGTCGATCACTTCGCCGACCGTTTCCTTGACGCCTTCGAGCGCGCCTTTCGTCTTGCTCCGGGCCCCGCCCTGGCGCATGTTCTGCATCAGTTCGGGCAGCCCCTCGCTCTTGTCCTCCTTCAGGTCGAGGCGGTTGACCGCCTCGGCGAACCGCAGGTACGTGTCGACGCTGGCGACGACGATGCGCGCGTCGATGGTCAGCA
This sequence comes from Kitasatospora sp. NPDC051164, assembly GCF_044455625.1. Taxonomy (NCBI): domain Bacteria; kingdom Bacillati; phylum Actinomycetota; class Actinomycetes; order Kitasatosporales; family Streptomycetaceae; genus Kitasatospora; species Kitasatospora sp. NPDC051164. Next base: position 150,870 of record NZ_JBITFB010000019.1, read on the forward strand.
GCTCGATCCCGACCAGGGAGACACGGATGTAGATGTCGATGACCAGTCCCTTGTCGAGGATCAGGTCGATGACGTCGACCAGACCGCTGGACGAGGGCCGGTCCAGGTAGTGGCTGGGACGGGGGGCGACGGTCATGACGGCTCACCTCACCCGTGCCGGCGCGCGCCTGCGGGCCCGTGGGGCCGGTCGTTCGTCGGTGTCCGCCTGCGGGGGCTCCTCGTCCTCGTCCTCGGCGTCTTCGTCGTACTCGTCCTCGGCGTACTCCTCCGCCGGTTCCTCCTCGTCGTCGTACTGCTCGTCTTCGCTCTCGCGCTCCTGCTCCTCGTCCTCGCCATCCGGTTCGTCTTCCCATTCCTCCTCTGCGGCGTAGTCGTCCTCGGGCTCTTCCTGATCCTCGTCCTCCTGGTCCTCCGCGTCGTACTCCCCGGGCTCCTCGTCGTACTCGTCCTCGCCTTCCTCGGCCGGTTCCTCCTCCTCGTCGTACTCGCCGGATCGCGGCTCCCGCTCGTCCTCGGAGTCGTCCTCGGCGTCGTATTCGGCCTCGTCCTCGTCCTCGGGTTCGTCCGCGGTTTCGTCGAAGCCGCCCTCGGCCTCTTCCTCTTCGAGGGCGTCCTCGTGGGAGCGCACGACCTCGCTGTCGCGGATCTCCCCGCGCCAGCCCTCGACCCCGTCCGGGTCGAGAATGGTGCGGGTCATCACGTGCCGGCGGAAGTGCTTGAGTTCGAGGCGTGTCCGCCGACCCTGGGCCCGCCACAGGTTGCCCGTGCGCTCGAACAGGCCCTTCGGGTGGTACTCGAGGACCAGGAGGATCTTGGTGAGGTTCGGCGTCAGCTCGTGGAAGGTGACGGTGCCGTCGGTGGAACCCTTCTCGCCCTGCGACCGCCAGACGATCAGCTCGTCCGGCACCTGCTCGATGATCGTCGACTCCCAGGTGCGGTGGGAGAGGAAGATCCCGGCCTTCCACTTGAGCTTCTCGTCGGACTCCTGAGACACGCTCTCCAGCCGTTTGGTGAAGCGGGGAAAGTCCTGGAACTGGGTCCACTGGTTGTAGGCGACCCGCACGGGGACACCGACCTCGATCTCCTCGACGATGTTGGTGACCTTGAGCTTGGCGCCCTTGCCTCCGCCTCCTCCCCCGCCGGTGAGCTTGTTGCCGACCATCTGCTTCACGCCGGCGGCTCCCGCACTCAGCAGAACCCGCATCGCGGACGTCCCGCCGCCCCCGCCCTGTTCACCGTGATCGTCGGAGGGACGACCACCGCGCTCCACGTAGTCGGCGAGCCGGCCGGTGGTCTCCGCCACCTTGTCGCTCGCCACCGCGACGGCCCGTTCCCCCGCCGCGGTCGCCAACTCGCGCGCCTGTTGCAGCAGCCGGTCGGTGGGCAGTGCCTCCAGCACCTCGCCCAGCCCGCCCAGGCCTCGGTCCTTGGTCTGCTCGGCCATCACCTTCACCCCCGCTTGCGCGCCGACGAGGCGCGCGTGCTCGTGGTCTTGCGCGCGGCGGTGGCGCTGCTCTTCTTCGCCGGCGCAGCCGCGCTCTTACGGCCGGTGGAGGAGGAGGCCGCGCTCTTACGGCCGGTGGCCGAGGAGGCGGCGGTCTTACGGGTCGAAGCCGACGCCGTCTTCTTCGCGGCCGCGGCCTTGCGTGGGGCGGCCGCCTTCTTCGCCGGAGCCTTTCTCTCCGGGGCCTTCGAGGCCGGAGCCTTCGACTCGCTCGACTTGCTCGCCGGTCGACCGGACGATGCCGCACTCTTGCGTGTCGTGCCGCTGCTACCGGTCGTACGGGAGCGCGAAGAGGCCGCCTTCGTCGCGGAGGCGGAAGCCCGCTTCGACGCGGCCGGCGACGCGCGGCGCGGGGCTGACGACGTCGAGCGAGAGGTGGCAGCCCGGGAACGCGGCGCCCGTTGCTTCTTCGCGGTGCCGCTGTCGTGGGCCTGGTCCTCCTCGGGCTCTTCGTCCGGCTCTTCGTCCGGCTCCTCCCGCTCCTCGTCGGGCTCTTCGTCCGGCTCCTCCCGCTCCTCGTCCGGCTCCTCGTCCGGCTCCTCGTCGCGTCCGGCGGTGCCCTCCCGCAGGTCCTCGGTGCGCCGCTGCAACTGGTCGGTCAGGGCGCTGACCCGGTTGGTGGCCGCCGCGATGGCCGCTTTCTTCCCCGCCTGGGCCAGTTCGCCGCGCACGTCGCCGGCCAGCTGACGAAGCTGGGGCGACGATTCCAGCACCTCCCCGAGCAGTACCCCGGGGTTGGCACTCAGACGTTTTCCGGCCGCCATTCCGGCGAGGGCCAGCGCCCATCGGGCCTTGTGGAAGCGCCCGAGGAGGTAGCCCGCGCCCAGCGCGACGGCAAGCTTGGCGTTATTCATGATCGATGTCCCTGGAAGAGTCCCTGGAGCGGCCCCGGCCCTCTCCAGTGGGAAAGCCGCTCCACGGCCCGCCCGTTTACCCGGGCCCGGCCCCGACAAACAACCTCGGGTCACTGTGTCCGGCGCACCCGACTCGGCTGAGTGCCGAATCGGTCGACCGAATCGTTCGGGGCCGCGCCACTTGACTGGGTTTCAGATGTGCCTCTCAGTGCCGGATGTCTCTCAGCGCACCACGCGGTGACAGCACGTGACCTCCGCTCTGCCCCCGCTACCCCCTGCTCGATGACCGCGGCCAGGGGCGGGTCAGCGCAGCAGGGTGGAGAGGAGTTCGGCGATGGTGGGGCCGGCGTCGGCGGGGTGCCGCAGCTGTTTGCTGTCGATGACGCTGTAGTGGTTGGTGCGGCCGCGGCGCTCGTGGGTGAGGTACCCGGCCTGTTCGAGGTCGACGATGATGCGTTGGACGGCGCGTTCGGTGAGCAGGCAGCGGGTCGCGATGTCGCGCACGCGCATGCCAGGATCGCGGGCGATCTGGACCAGGACGCGGGCGTGGTTGGTCAGGAAGGTCCAGTGCCGCTCGGTCCTGGTGCCGTTCTCCATGTCTCCACCATAAGACTTCCGCTTCACGACTGCCGAAACACGACAGCAGATTCGTGCAATGGTTGACATGCCCGGAGAACGGGCGAAGAGTGGGTGAACCGCACTTCGCGTCGCGTCCGCAGTGGATTCGCACGGCGGCCTGTCGTTTGGAGATGGTTTGTGTGAACCCGATCAACAGGAAGGCACCGGAAGAGCTCAGGGTGAAGGGCGCGGAGAAGTGCTTGCTTGCCTGAAGTCGGAGACCGTCCGGGTCGGCGATGCCCTCGTGTGCTCCTTTACCGGGGACATGATCATGGACAGTGGGCCCATCGCCGCCCAGGCCCTGGACGCCGCGCTCGACCGGCGCCCGGCTCTGCTCGCAGTCGATCTGGCCGGCGTCACGCTGTTCACCTCCACTGGCCTCAACCTGCTTCTCCGCACCCGCCGACGCGCGCTGGAGGCCGGCATCCCGCTCGTGCTGATCGCCCCGTCGCCGCGGACCCTGCGGGTCCTGGACATCACCGAGACCGCCACGCTGTTCCCCGTCCACGCCACCGCCGAAGACGCCGTCCGGAGGAGTCGGCCGCGTGGCCCGGGCCCGGTACCTCTCAACTGACCCGGTGCGAGGGACCGGCGCTGGGGGTGCGGGTTCGCTGTCGCGGGACCGGGACCGGGACCGGGACCTACCGGGATGGGGACCGGGACCGGGATCTACCGGGACACTGACCTATTGCCGTGCGGGGAGGGTCTCCTCCTCCGGGGCCGCCGCCGCCCCGCCCGCCGCAGGGCCTGCGCGCAGCCCGGGCGCGAGCAGCAGGGTGGTGGCCAGTGAGACCGCCGCCGTGACCGCCATGCCGGTGGCCGGCGACGTCAGCTCGGCCACCGAACCGGCCACGGCCGCGCCGACCCCCTGCATGGTCAGCATTCCGGAGCTGTGCAAGCCCAGCGCGTGCCCGCTCAGTTCGTCCGGTGTCAACGCCATCAACCGCTCCTGCAGCAGCAGCCCCGCCGAGTACCCGAAGGCGGCGACCGTGACCAGCACCAGGGCTGTCGGCCTCCCCGGGTGGACCGCGAAGACCAGGTACGGGGCGGCGAGCAGGACGCAGAGCGGGACGGCCAACCGGTCCCGCCGGCGGGCGGGCAGGAAACGGCCCGCGACGGTGTCCCCGACCAGCATGCCCATCGCCCCGAGGGCGAACATCAGGCCGGCGTCGGCGGGCGAGTACGGGACGTAGAGCGACTCCACGCCGACGATCAGGCCGTTCGGTACCCACAGCGCGAGACAGACGTACCGTCGCGGCACCGAGGACCAGAGGCGCGCATTGGTGCGCCAGGTCTCGGCGACCGACGTCCGCCCCGCGCCCCGGGCCGGACGGCTGCTCAGCCCGCACCGTGCCACCACGGCGGCCGGCAGGTACAGGCCGGCGGACAGCAGCAGCGTGCCGCGCGCCGAGAGGACCGTCACCAGCGCGCCGCCGACCGCGAAGCCGCAGATCTGGATGACGCCGACCGACATGTTGAGGACGGACCGCCCCAGCAGGTACCCGTCCCGGGTCAGGACCTCGTTGAGCAGCCCGTACCGCACCCCGCCGCCGACGGAGCCGACGACGCCGAGCCCCAGCAGCACCGCGAACACGGCCCAGACCGGCAGCCCGGGGATCGCCTGCAGGGCCGTGCCCACGCCGAGGAGCAGGCTGAGGCCGGTCATCGCCGCGCGGGGCGGCAGCCGGTCCGCGCCGGACAGGACGGTGGCCGCACCGACCAGCTGGGCCAGCGCGGGGCCGAACATGGCCAGGGAGGAGAGCAGTGCCGAGCCCGTCCGCTGGAACACCAGAATGCCCAGGGCCAGCCCGCCCACCGTCTGGGCCGCGGTCTGCCCGGCCGAGGCGAGGAGGAGCGGGGTGAACTCCCTGGTACCGAAGAGCTCCCGATACGTACGCATGTGGGGAGTCTCTCCGGCATGATCGACGCGTCGGCAGACTTTCGCGGGGAGGCGAAACCACATGGGCTGGTGGCGGGTCGACGCGGACACCCTCGCCGGGGGCCGGTTCGTGACGTCACCGCTGGCGGAGGCGCTGGCCGGCCTGAAGACCCTGCACCGCGGCAGCGCGAGTCACGTCGGCGAGCACCGATGGCTCGCCGCCCACCTCGCCGACTACCGGGACCGCCTGGCCGGCGACCCGGTCACGGCGGCCCTGGTCGGGGCCGCGTTGGGGCGCCGGTGGAACGCCACCTTCCTCACCCCCACCCCCCTCGGCGACGGCGAACCCACCTTCGCCGAGGAGCTGGAGCAGGTACGCGGCACCCCGGCCGCCGTCGTCCGCGCCGACCTGGCGGAGTCACTCGACCGCTCGCTGCCGGACCTGCTGCGGCGCGACGACCTGGCCCCACGAGCCGCTGACCTGCTGGAATGGGTGTGGACGGAGACAGTCCAGGACACCTGGCCGCGCCGCCGGCGGATCATCGAGGCCGACATCCTCGCCCGCACCGCCCGGCTCGGCCTGCACGGCTGGGCCACCACCCTCGACGACATGCGCCCCGGGATGCGCTGGCTCGGGGAGGACCGCCTGCAGATCACCGGCTTCGACAGCCCGCCGCTGGAACTCTCCGGCGTCCAGCTGATGTTCGTCCCGGTCACTCTGAACCAGAGCTGGGTCTGCTGGGACGCCCCGCCCGTCGACGCCCGGAGCATGCTCCCCGCCCGGCGCATGCTCGCCGCCCGGCGCATGCTCGCCGCCCGGCGTTTCGCGGTCGTCTACCCGTGCTCGGGAGTCCTGGTCGACGACGACCGCCGCCCGGTGCCGAAGGCCCTGGCCGCCCTGCTCGGCCCCGCCCGCGCCGAAATCCTCGCCCTGCTCGACACCCCGAAGACCACCACCCAGCTGGTGGCCCTCACCGGCCTCCCGCTGGGCTCGGTGGGCCGGCACCTGCGGATCCTGCGCGAGGCCCGGCTGACCCAACGCCGGCGAGCGGGCCGCTCCGTCCTCTACTGCCGGACCACGACGGGCCGGACCCTGGTGGACGCACAGCTGTCCGAACCCGGAGCGCACTGACAACGGCGCGGCACGACGGTCTCCGGGGATTCGAGCCGGGTCCGGCCCCGTCGGGATCCGGCGGGCTCGCCGGATCCCGACGGGGCAGTCGGCCCGGTGTCAGCTCTTCGGCGCGGCGGCTTCGCCCGCGGCCGGGCTCGCGGCCGGGCCGGCGTTGCTGTACGCGCCCGTCACGATCGGCCACTCGTGCTGGTAGATCTTGAAGGGCAGGTCCTTCTCGAACAACGGGGTACCGAAGACGGCGATGCGGCCGAGCACGGCGCCGTCGATCTCGACCCCGCCGGAGAGGGCGGCCTTGCCCTGGACGACCGGCTTGCCGGCGCTGCTGTCGATGGTGACCGCGCCGTCCACCGCGGCCTTGAGGTACGGCTCGACGGTGGCCTTCACGCCCACGGAGTCGTACAGGGCGACCGAGCCGTCCGCGACCAGCCCGCTGCGCACGTTGGCCTTGCCGTCGAGCGAGGCCTTCACCGGGGAGATGGTGGTCTTGATCGGCTCGCTGGTGCCGGTCCAGCCGCCGGCCTTGGTGTAGTCGGCGTGGACGGCCCAGTCGCCGTCGGCGGCCTGGGCGACGTCGACGGTGACCGTGCCGTCGGCGGAGACCTCGGCGTAGACGGTGACGTTGACCGTGATCACGACCGGCACCTCGCCGACCATCACCGTGTAGGGGGAGGTGAGCGTGGCGATCGGTATCTTGACCTGGCTGATCGACTTGCTCAGGCCCGCGGTGACGCGCCAGTTCGCGTGCGCGCCGAGGTCGAAGCCGACCTTCGCCTGGTCGAGGCTGAGGAGGCCGCCGCCCTGGTAGGAGAAGGTGACGCTCGGGTCGAGTTCGATCGAGCCGGTGAGCTGGGCCTTCGCCCCGCCGGGCAGGTCGATGGTGTCGTCGGCGTCCAGCTTCAGCGCGGCGGAGGCGGAGCCGGCGGCGCCGTCGGCGCGGGGGACGTAGGAGACCTTGACGTCCTTGAGCTGCGGGGTGACCTTGATCTTGTGCGGGTCGAGCGCGGTCTTGACGTTCGCCCAGGCCTGGCCGAGCAGTTCGGAGATGGTGGCCGGGCGGGTGCTGACCTCGACCTTTCCGGCGGCGGCCGGCTTGACGGCGGTGACCGCGAGCAGGGCACCGTTCGGCGCGGCGGCCGAGGGCGGGCTGTCGATCACCTGGCCCGGCTTGACGGCGGCGGCGACCGCGGCCGTGGCGGCCGGACTCGGGGTGCCCTTGCCGCTGTCGACGACGGCGAGCACGGCCTTGCCGGACTTCTGGTCGTAGGCGGCGAGCTTGAGGTCGGGCGTGCCGGTCACGACGGCGGGCGTGCCGGACGGGGCGGGGGCGGGTGCGGCGGCAGCCGCCTTGGACGGGGAGGACGGCGAGGACGAGGCCGGGGCGGGCGCGGGCACTGGTGCGGCGGCCGGTGCGGCGGCCGGGGTGCGGTCGGCGACGGGGGACAGCAGGGTCACCTTCGCGTCGCCGGCCGGAGCCGGGCCCTGGGCCTGGGCGGTGGACACGGAGCCGGGGGCGCCGGCGACCGTGTCCGGGGCGGCGGCATCGGTGGACTGGACGGCCGGCGTCGTCGGGTCGCAGGCGCTGAGCGTGAGCACAACGGACACGGCGAGCGCGGGCAGCACGAGGGTGCGCATGTTCATGCGGAGGGTCACCTTCAGTGAATGTGGGACAGGAGAGGAGCAGCGCACCGGCCGCCATCCACCACGAGAGTGTCAGGGGCATGCCAGGCGTCGCGTCGGCAAGGTCCACCGCGGGAGGAACGACAGGATTCCGGGGCGAAAAGCGCCTCGGATCGAAGCCCGGGGTGCAGGTGCGGCACCGGGCGCGATCCACCGGCGCCCTAAAACTAGAGCCAGTAGTTTTACCTGGTCGAGAACGTACACTAGTCCGTGATCACAGCACGCATCGGGGGTGGCGCAGCCGAAGGAAAGAGGAGAGACGATGGGCAGACCGCCGCGGTCGCTGCTGACCAGAGAGGGGATCATGCGTGCGGCCCTGGAGCTGGTCGACGAGGAAGGCGCCGACGCGCTGTCGACCACGCGCGTCGCGGCCCGGCTGGGCGTCAAGGGCCCGTCCCTCTACAACTACGTGGCGGGGCGCGACGAGATCATCCAGGGAATGTTCGAACTCATCGTCGCCGAGATGGACCTCGACCCGGCAGTCCGGCCGTGGACGACCGCGCTGGCCACCTGGGCGCGCGCCTACCGCGCCACGTTCACCGCCCACCCCAACGCCATGCCGCTGCTGGCTGCCCGTCCGGCCCAGTCGGTGGCGGCACTCCAGGTCTATGCCAACGCCTTCGCGATGCTGCGTGAGGCCGGCTTCCCGGAGGATCGCCTGCTGACCGTGACCATGGCCCTCAAGCAGTTCGTCATGGGCTCGACCCTCGCCCTCGAAGGACACCCACTGGGCACCGCACCGGCGGATGACCTTCCGCCGGGACTCGAACCGTTCCTGAACCCCGCGCCCGACTTTCGCGAACAGGTCTTCGAAACCGGGCTGGCCCTTCTGATCCGGGGATTCCGGGACGAACTGGACGACCTCCGGGCCCAGCAGCCGAGCTGACGCGCCCGAAGTGCCGCGCCGGAGCCCTGACGACCCGCCGCCGCACCGGGCGTCGCGGCCCGTCGCCCGGCGCGGGCGCGTTCGACCTGCTCCGGGACGACGTCCACCTCGGTGACCGCCGCGAAGCGGAACCCGTCAGCGCGGCCTGGCCCGGGCGGCGAGGAGGGCGATGTCGTCCTCGGCGGCGGGCGACGGGGGCGGGACGAGGGAGTGGAGGACGGCGTCGAGGAGGTCGTCGAGGTCGCCGGTGGCGGGCAGACGCAGCGCGGCGAGGCGCTCCAGGGAGGCGTCGATGTCCTCGCCGCGCCGTTCGACCAGTCCGTCCGTGTAGAGCAGCAGGGTCCGGCCGGGGTCGAGGGGGTGGGAGGTCTGCTCGTAGCCGCCGAGGCCGGTGCCGAGGGGCGGGCCGGTGGGGACGGGAAGCAGTTCGGTGGGCTGGTCGGGGGTGATCAGGGCGGGCGGCAGGTGGCCCGCGCTGGAGAGGGTCCAGCGGCCGCGGCCCGGGTCGGCGAGGGCGAGTAGGCAGGTCGCGGGGCGGGCGGAGTCGTCGGCCGAGATGACCGTGTCGAGCTGGCGCAGGATCCGGTGCGGAGGCAGGTCCATCCCGGCGATGTCGCGCAGGGCGGAACGGTAGTGGCTCATGTCGACGGCGGCCTCGACGCCGTGCCCCATGACGTCGCCCATCGCGAGCAGGGTGCGGCCGAACGGCAGCCGGACCGTCTCGTACCAGTCGCCGCCGACCACCGAGCTGGTGCCGGACGGCAGGTAGCGGGAGGCGAGGGCGAGGTTCTGGTGCGGGTTGCCGGGTTCGCTGAGCAGGGCCCGCTGAAGCTCGAGGGCGATGCCCTGGGAACGGGCGTAGCGACGGGCGTTGTCGATACCGGTGGCGGCCCGGGCGGCGAGGTCGCCGAGCAGGACGGCCTCGTCGGCGGTGAAGGGCGGGGTGGCGGCGGTACGGCCGAGGGTGAGCAGCCCGACGAGGCGGCCGCGGGCGGCGAGCGGCAGGACGAGCAGGGAGGCGGTCCCGGCGGGGCAGGCGTCCTCCGGGCCGGGCTCGGCGAGCACGGCGATGGCGCCGGCGAGGCTGCGAGCGGCGGCCGATCCCTCCCGGTGCCGGATCGATTCGCCCGGGCGGGTCAGGTCGGCGAGCGCGTCGGTCAGGGCCGGGACGGCCCGCACGGCGGCGCGGTGCAGCCGCTGGGATGCGCCGCGGCCGGCCCGGGCGGGTTCGGCCTCGGCCGGCAGGACGTCGACGACGGCGAGGTCGGCGAGGCCGGGCACCGCGAATGCGGCGAGTTCGGCACAGGTGGTGCCGATGTCGAGGGTGGTGCCGATCCGCTCGGCGGCGGCGTCGAGCAGCGCGAGACGGGCGCGGGCCTGTTCGAGCTCGCGGAGCTGCTCGCGGGCCGGGTCGGGGTCGTCCAGGACGACGACGATCACGCCGGTGGTCCGTCCGGCGTGTCGCAGCGGCCGGTAGCGCACTCGCAGGCCCGGCGGGACGGGGTGGCCCGCGCCCGCGCCGCCGGTGGCCTGTTCGCGATCGAGGCCGTCGGCGAGGACGCGGCGCAGCACGGCGGCGGCACCGGCGAAGGCGGTGGCCTCAGTGGTGCGGCCGAGCAGGTCGGCCCGGCGCAGGCCGGTGGCGGTGGTGAAGGCGGGGTTGAGGTACTGCCAGCGCAACCGCTCGTCGAGCACGGCGACGCCGACCGGGGCGGCGTCGAGGACCGCGCGGAGCAGGTCGGGATCGTCGCCGCCGGGGTCGTTGCCGTGGCTGCTGCCCGGGGCACCGCCGTGGTCACCACCGGTGATCGCGCCGATCCTCGCGGCGAGGGCCGCCGCCGTCGCCGCCAGCGACCGGGTGCCCGGTGTCGCGGGCGGGGAGCCCTCTGCTTGGTTGTCGCGCCGGAAGTGCATACGCCCATGATCACGCGCCGGAGCGCGGCACGCCCACGACTGGACGAAACCTTGACCGGCCGGGGACGGTGTTGTAGCCGCAGCGGTGCCGCAGGAGCGAGGAACCGGGAGGGAGGAGCCGCACGACCTGGAGCGGCGCCCGGGTGGCGTGCCGGAGAGCGGCCTGCGTCCGGCGGGCGAACGCCGGATGATCACCGGTCATACTGGGGCGTCGGCGCCCGACACCGGACGCCGCAGACCGTGCCAGACCACCCGCAGACCAGCGTCAGACCCGTGCGAGACCCGTGCGAAACCGTGCGCGACCGTTCGAAACCGTGCGCGACCCGTGCCAGACCGCGTGACACTCATGCGCGACACTCATGCGCGACGCGTGCCGGACCGCGCGAGGCCCGTGCCGGAGACGTCCGTGAGCACCAGACCGGAGGAACCGATGAGCCCCCACCAGCCGACCAGTCGCCCGGCGGCCGGGGCCCCCGCGGTGCCCTGGAACCGGCGGCGGCTGCGCAGCAACAACGAGTGGCTGCTGCTGGAGCTGCTGCGCACCGGCGGTGGCTCCTCGCGTGCCCAACTGGCCCGGGACACCGGCCTGTCCAAGCCGACCGTCTCGGCCGCGCTGGCCGCCCTGGAACCGGCCGGGCTGGTCCGCGAGGCCGGGCGACTGGCCCCCGAACGCGGCCGCACCGCCGTGCTGTACGAGGTCGACCCGACGGCCGGGCACGTACTCGGCGTCGACATCGGCCGGGCCCGGCTGCGGGTGGCCGTCGCTGACCTCGCCGGGACGGTCGTCGCCCGCCGGGACGTGGCCAACCGCGGCCGTTCGGCGAACGCCGTCGCGGACGCCGTGGTCGCCGCCGCGCACGAGGCGATCGCCGAAGCGGGCCTGGCCGCCGACGACATCGTGCACGCCGTGATCGGCACCCCGGGCGTGTGGGACGAGGAGCGGCGCGGGGTGCGCTACGCCTCCAGCCTGCCCGGCTGGGGCCGGCCCGGGCTGTTCGACCGGATCGGGGAGGGGCTGGGGACGGCCGTGTCGGTGGCCAACGACGCCAACCTGGCCGCGCTCGGCGAGTACACCCTGGGCGCCGGGCGCGGCAGCCGGATGTTCGCCTACCTGCTGGTCGGCACCGGCCTCGGGCTGGGCGTGGTCAAGGACGGCGAGCTGCTGCTCGGCGCGCACGGCGCGCTGGGCGAGATCGGACTGGTGCCGCTGCCCGCCCGCCCCGACGAGCCGGTGGCGACCATCGAGCAGGAGGCCGCCGCGGACGCTGTGGTGCGCACCGCCCGGGACTTCGGGCTGGGCGGGGACGGCGCCGCGCGGCAGCCGACAGCGAAGCAGGTCTTCGAACGGGCCCGGGCCGGGGAGGCCGCGGCGCTCCGGGCCGTGGAGCGGGAGGCCGAGCAACTCGCCTACGCCGTCGCCGTGTTGTCCGCCGTACTGGACCCGGACCTGGTGGTGCTCGGCGGCGGGATCGGCAGCAGTGCCGACCTGCTCCTGGAACCGCTGGAGCAGGCCCTGCACCGGCTCGCCCCGATGCGTCCGACACTCGCGCCGAGCCTCCTGGGGGAGGAGGCGGTGCTCCTCGGCGCGGTCTCCACGGCGCTGGAGTCCGCCCGCCCCGAGGTGTTCGAGCGCCGGACGGCGGGGCTGCGCTGACGGCAGGACGGTGCTGACGGCAGGACGGTGCTGACGGTGGGTGCTGCGCTGACGGCAGGACGGCGCTGAGGGTGGGACGGCGCTGAGGGTGGGTGCTGCGCCGACGACGGGGCTGCGCGGGCGGATGCGGTAGGGGTGTCAGCCGGTGGCCGGGGTACTCCGGCCGGGCTCGCCCGCGGCTGCCGTCACAGGCTCAGCAGCAGGTCCCGGACCGCTGCGGGCCGGGACAGGAACGGGTGGTGGCCGGTGTCGAGCTCGACGACGCGGCCGGCCCGGCGGGCAAACTCGCGCTGCAGCCGCGGCGGGGTGCCCCGGTCCTGGGCGCAGACGAGGTACGTCGAGGGCACCTGCTGCCAGGCGGCCGCCCCGACCGGCTGCCCGGTCACCCGCACGCTCTGCCGGGCGAGGTGGTCGGCGGCCTGCGCCTGGACCTCTGGGTCGCAGTCCTGGAGGAACGTCTCCACGAGCAGCTCGGGGCGGACGCCGAAGGTGCCGGCGGCCGCGTCGACGTCGATGAACGGGGCGGGGCCGCCGTCCCCGAACTCCGACAGGCTCTGCCCGACCTCGGGCAGGTAGCTGGTGACCAGCAGCAGGTGCCGCACCGCCCCGATGCCCGCGGCGGCTTCCGCGGTGACGATGCCGCCGTAGCTGTGGGCGACCACGACGGTCGGCTCCTCACCGGCCTGCAGCACCTGCCGTACCGCGGCGACGTCCTCGGGCAGCCCCGGACCGTCGGCGCCGCCGGGCGGGCCCGTCTCACCGCAGCTCGGCAGCGCCGGGGCCACGCTCGCCACCCCCCGCTCGCGCAGTAGCTCGGCGGTGCGGTGCCACCACCACGACCCGTCCCGCACGCACGCCCCGTGCACGAACACGACCCTCATCGCCACCTCCGCGTCGGCCACTCCCGGGAAGAACAGGCCTGCGATCACAGGTTCCCACGGGCGTCGATTCCCCTGCGGGCGGCGGAGGTCGGGCGTGGCGCGGCGCGGCGGTGCCGGTCGGAGTTCGGTGTGGTTCCAGTCGCCGGTGCAGCTGACCTGGCCGGCGACGCCGATCAGCAGCAGCGCTCCGAGAGCGTCCGCCGGCGGCGGCTGCCCGCCGGGCGCCTGTGCGGCGGGCGACGCGCGAGCCCGTCACCCGTCCGACAGTCGCCCGGCGGACAGCGGCTCTCGGCCCCGCTCGTGGGTCACCCGGCGGTCACGGGACGGGTGGTGGTCCGGTGCAGGTGGGCTTCGATCAGCGCGGACGTGGCCTCCGGCTGTTCGAGCTGCGGGAGGTGTCCTGCCCGGGGGACGAGTTCGAGGCGGGCGTCGCCGAAGGCGGCGGCGTAGGCCGCGCCGTAGGCGGGGGTGACGATGCGGTCGCTCTCGCCCCAGAGCAGGAGGGTCGGGACCCGGACGCGGCCGAGCCGGCGCAACAGCTTGGGGTCGTGCATGTAGGGGTCGCCTGCGAGCGTTCGCATGGTGGCCAGGTTGGCCTGCCTGCGGGCGAGTTCGCCGGGTGGCACGTCGGCGGGCTCGACGTGGTAGCGGTCCGGGTCGTGCCAGGAGAGCTCGGCGAGCCCGCGGGCGTCGAGGGCGAAGACGTCGGTGATCGGCTCCGCCTCGACGTCGACGCCGACGGCGTCGATCAGGACGAGGCCGGTGATGACTCCCGCGCTGTCGCGGACGGCCATCTCGGCGGCGATCCAGCCGCCGAGCGAGGAGCCGACGACGAGGACGTCCTCGAGGTGGTGGTCGTGGAGGTGATGCAGGTAGGCGAGGGCGAGGTCGTCGATGCCGGTGAGCCAGGCGGGGCGCTGTGTGCCGTCCCAGCCGGGGTGGACGGGGGTGATGGTGTGCGCGCTCCTGGAGAGGTGCTCGGCGAGGCCGGCGACCGTGGCGGGGCCTCCGCCGCCGTGGAGAAGGAGGACGGGCCGGCCGGCGCCCGTCTCGGACAGGGTGAGGGACAGGTCGGGGTGCATGGCTCCACAGTAACTAAATATCTTTATATAAGCTAGCTTGGTTGTGTCGTAGGATCACTCCATGCATGGTGAGCTGCAGGAACTCGGCAGGGCGGTCAAGCAGACCCAGTACCGACAGCATCGGGCGCTCGACAGTGCCCTCGCGGCCGTCGGCACGACGCTGGCGCAGTGGGACGCCCTGCGCGCGATCAGCCGTTCACCCGGGGCCTCGGCACGTGCGCTGGCCGTCGCGACCTTCCAGAGCGAACAGGCCTTCGGGGCGCTCGTCGGCCGCCTGGCCGCCCAGGGCCTCGTGGAGCGCCGCCCCGGGCACGGCCGCCGCATCGAGCACCACCTCACGCCCGCCGGTGAGCAGGTTCTGACGGCCGGCCATGCGGTCGCCGACGAGGTGCTCGCCGACTGCTTCGCCCCCCTGACCGAGGCGGACCGAGCCGCCCTGCTCGACCTGCTGAGGCGGCTCGCCGCCGGAGCGGGCGGATAAAAGCGGGTGGTGACGTTTGGTAGTTGGCGGATCTCGGCCTGCCAACGAGTGGGGAAACGGTGCGCAGGCCGCGTGGGAGGCGTGCTGGAATCGTACGACCGCCGACTCGGAGATCCTGACGCGGAGGGGGCTGACGGGGACGGCAAGCCGGGGGATCGGCAGGGCGGCACGTGTGCGTCGAAGCCGGGTCGGCTCGAGCCGACCCCGGTCCAGCGCGGCGTACATCGCGCCGTGCCCGCGCCGGTGCTCGGCCGCGACAGGTCCACAAGCGTCTTGACCGGCCCCTCCGTGCACAACAGCGCGTCGGTGAGCTCGAAGAGCACATCCGCTCGCTTGTACAGACTCTCGGAGAACTCGACCCGAAAGCGGCACAGAATGCCCAACGCGTCCCCTACGGGCGCGTCGGCGGGAAGACTCATGGGCAGCGGCCGTTCTCTCGCACTTCGTGACTCGACATCTCGAAGCGTGGAGAACGGCCGCCTCCGCTGTCCCGGAAGGAACCGCAGATCAGCAGGTCGGGTGACCAGCGAGGTTCAACGACAAGCTCAGCTCAGACGCCTCGCGTAACCGACGCATCCTCGGAGCTCTGGTTCCGACTTCAGGGGCCGACCCGGTCGTAGCGCAGCGACGTGCGACCGGCGGCGTCGGAGTAGATCTGGGCAACGGACGCTGTCCCGACTGTGTCGCTTCGGATGCCCTGCAGCCGGATCGTGGTCGGCCTGTTCACGTGGATCAGCTCGCTGATCGGTGCGGTCGCGTTACCGCCGGCCTGGGCGTTGCCGGGGTTCAGGTCGATGACCTGGTAGACGAGCCGCTCGCTGTCCGCGACGGCGGTGTTCGATGTGGCATCCCACAGCCGAGCGGTGATGTACGTGTTGACCGGGGGAACGCCTGCGAGACGGCCACGGACGTTCGCGTCGAGCTCGTAGGTCCCGGCCCGGGGCAGGGTGACCTCCAGCGGGGCGTCGGTCCACACACCGGGCGGCAGGTTGACCACCGTGTTGAGGTGGGCGATTCCTCGGACCGCCGTGGGCGCCGCGGGGGCCGCGGTGACGGTGGTCTGGGTTGCGACGGTCGTGGCGCCCACGAGCACGGCGACGGTTACGGCGGTAAGTCCGGTGCGCAGCGATGACATGATGCCTCCGAGACGGATGCCAGCGGAATGTGCCATCGCCAATGTAGGGACGCTCGCAAGGCGGGTGTATCACCCGGCAGGGTGATGCCCGCTTGCAAGTCGACGGTCGCGAGCGGGCGTGCGCCGGGAGCTCCCGGAGCGCTCGGCCATCGCCGTCTCGCGAGGCATCGGGCCCGGTCGAGGTCGCGGGCCCGCGGTCGGCGACGACCTCGGCGGTGGCGCGGGTGGTCAGCTTCCACAGCCGGCGGGCGGGCGCGCCGGGCCGTCCCGCCCGTTCGACGCCGGCGTTGCCGACGGCGGGCCGGTCCAGGACCACGGTGACCGGACAGGTGTCGGCGGTCGCGGTGCGCACCCCCTCGGTATGCCCCACGACGACAGCACCCAACTCCTGGCACTGCTGGACGCGGTCGCACCGATCCGGGGACTTCGCGGACGCCCTCGGTGCAAGCCCCGACGCCTGGATGCCCCGTCAGGTCTGCGCTCGGCCTCTTCGGTGACTGCGGCGAGCGGTGACAGGTACCGGGCCTGCGGGTCGACGCAACGTTCTGAGACTCGCTCGGGTACGCCGTGCGCCTCCCGCCGAAGCAGACCCGTGCCGGAAGGCCGGACACGCCCACGCGAAGGGATGACCGGCCCGAATCAAGTGTGGTGCCGGAGCAGGCCGTTGAGCGCGGCACCGACGTCGGGGCAGTTCTTCCGGATGATGTCGAGGAAGGCGCGCAGCACCGGGGAGTGATCGCGGCCCGCGAAGGACAGGACGAGATCGGGCAGGGGCGTGCGCGGGGTCACTTCACAGAACCGCACTCCCGGACGCGGGACCGCCCTCATACGGGACGGCCCCAGGCCGACGCCCACGCCCGAGGCGGCGAGGCCGATGATCGTGTGCACGTCCCTCGCGACGGTCGCGCCGGCGAGAGCCGATGAGTCCGTGCCCAGCAGGGTGCGCAGTCCGGCGACTACGGCGGGCTCGTCCTCGCCGGCCGACACGATCAGTGGCTGTCGCCGCAACTGGTCGGCCGTTACCGATTGTTGACCCGCATACGGGTGCACCGTACTTACCACAGCGATCACGTGGTCGCGTCCGATCGGGACGGACACGAGATGCTCGGCTCCGGCGCCCCGTGGCGGGCCGAGGGTGAGGGCCACGTCCAGCTCCCCGGCGACGAGACCCGAGCTGCTGCGGCTGGTCGCCATCTCGTGCAGTTCCAGTCTCACGTCGGGCCGTTCACGGCCGAACCGGCTCAGGACGCCCGGCAGCGGGTCGAGCAGTGCCGAGGCGATGAAGCCGAGGCGCAGACGTCCCGTCTCGCCGCGCGCGGCCCGGCCCGCATCGACCGTGGCCGCCGCGATCTCGTCGAGCGCCCGGCGTGCCCGCGCGAGGAACGCCTCACCGGCGGCGGTCGGGAACACCCCCTGACGTGTGCGGTCGAACAGCCGGGCCCCGACCTCGCGCTCCAGGTCGGCGATCTGCTTGGACAGCGGCGGCTGCGCGATGCCCAGCTCGCCGGCCGCCCGGCCGAAGTGTTCGTGCTCGGCGAGAGCAACCGCGTACCGCAGGTGTCGCGCTTCCATGGCTCGCCCTCCATCCCATCGGCTGCCGACAAGACCTCAAAGATATTGCCATGCCACTTACCAGATCTATGACTGGATGCCGCGGTGGTTCCTGTCTGGAATGGAGCCATGAAGAACGTATCTCTGACCGGCACCGTTTTCGTTTTCGTGCACGGCGCCTGGCACAGCTCCGGACAGTGGGCAGCGACGCAGCGCGCGCTGGCCGGACTGGGCGCTGCGAGCGTGGCTGTCGACCTGCCGGGGCACGGCTTCGACGCACCCCTGCCCACCGGTTACCTGCTGCCCGGCCAGCCGGGCCTGCTGACCGAGAAGTCACGGCTCGCCCCCCTGACGATGGACGACTGCGCCGAGGCAGTACTGACCGTCCTGCGCCAGGTGCGTCACCATCGCACTGTCGTGCTCGTCGCGCACAGCGCGGGCGGCGGTCCCGCGTCCCTGGCCGCGGAGTGGGCACCCGAGCTGGTGGACCGGGATCGTCTACCTGTCCGCGTTCGTCCCGGGCGGGCGGCCGCGGTTCTTCGACTACCTGGGCTCACCCGAGAACGCCACCGCGCTGGGCCGGAACCTGAGCCTCGGCGACCCCGAGGCCCTGGGCGCCGTACGGATCAATCCGCTCTCACAGGATCCCGCCTACCTCGACGAACTGCGGGAAACCCACTACCCCGACACCCCGCTGGACCGCTTTGACCGGTGGCGGTCCGCGCTGAGCCCTGATCTGCCCCTGGCGATCCCGACGGCTCCGGTCACCCTGACCGCGGCACGGTGGGGACGAATTCCACGAACTTTCCTGCGCTGCGCCGAGGACCGGGCGCTGGCACCGGCCGCGCAGGACCTGATGATCGCGGAAGCCGACCGGGCCTTCCCCGGTAACCCGTTCACTGTGCATACCCTGCCCGGCAGCCACAGCCCGTTCGCAGCCCGGCCGGGCGAGCTCGCCACGGTCCTCGCCTCGTGAGCCGGCATCCGCCCGTGAAGGGTTCCCCGTTCCTGAGCGCGGGACGGCTCGCGGCCGGTGGCGGCGGGCGGCTCGTACTGCCGGTCGTGCTGTGCGCGACATTCGTGCAGTTGCTCAACGTCACCATCGCCCGGATCGCCGCCCCGGCGATCCGGGCCGACCCGGGTGCCGGCTCAGGTGCCGTGCAGCTGATGCTGGCCGGGTACACCCTGACCTACGCCTGCTGATCGGAACCGACCAGCCGGCCACTGGCAGATGCGGCTATCTCGCCGCACGACATCCCCTGGGCGGCGGCGAAAAGAGCCTGGTAGGCAGTGTGCAGGAACATGCGGGTCAGGGCGGCGCCGAGGCAGAAGTGCGGGCTGGTGGCGTCCGGTGGCGGTGGGTGCTCCGTGGTGCTCCCGGCCCGGTCGGTGCCCGGGCCGGGAGCGGCGGATCCTGGTTGCGAGCCGCGGTGTGGCGGCGGGCGGCGGGCGGTGTGGCGGGGGCTGGTCAGGCTGTGGCGCAGGCCTTGGTCACGTCACCGGCGGCGCTGGTGATCGCGCCGAAGTCGGGCTGCTGGTTGTGGGAGACCTTGTCGAGGGCATCGTCGACAGCCTTGGAGAGCTTGTCGGTGGCGGTGTCGAGCTTGCCCCCACCGTCCTGATGGATCTTCTTGGTATCGTCGACGATCTTCTTCAAAGCGTTGGTGGTGTGCTTGCGGCGCTCCTCGTCGGTGATCTGGCCGACGTTGACCGCTGAGTCCGCGAGGTCCTGGACATCGCCGGTGAGGCTGATCGCACGCTTCCCACAGTCGATGGCCTGGTCGGCGTTCTTGCACGCGGTGAACAACGGGGCCGCGACGAGCACCGCGAGTGCGGTGGCGGCCAGGCGGTACGGCTTTCTTGTCATGTCAGAATCCCTCCCGCCTGCACAACGCCGTTTTGCCGTAAGGCGGTTCCGGCAGTGTGGATGAAGGGTTGGCAAAGCCTTTGCCCGTCACAGAATGTGACAATCAGTCAGTTTACCTGGTCCGGACCGGGCGTTCCCGGTCCGAGGAGGTCGGTGCAGGCCTGCCAGGCGGCGGGCGGCAGGAGGTCGCGGGTGCGGGCGAAGAGCCCGTACAGGGCTGGTCCGTAGCGGGCGGCCAGGTCCGCGTTGTGAGCCAGGACGTCGAGTTCGTTGGCGACCGTGATGGCGAGGAAGGCCCGCAGGTCCTCCTCCGGCGGGGTGTGGTCGGCCCCGGTGAACCGGTCGCGGAACACCACCGGTTCGTCGACCCCCAGGCGCGGGTAGACGGCCGCCCGGTCGCAGCTGGCGTAGAGGTGGACGAGTGCTTCGCCGCGGTGGCCGATGAGGTCGACCAGGGTGTCCCGTCGGTCGAGCCCCAGCAGGGCCTGGTCGAATCCGTCGGTCCCGTACGCGGCGTGGCAGAGCCCGGCGGCCCGGACGGCATGGTCGCAGCCCCAGTCCGCCAACAGACCTTCCACCCGGAGGAGATGGGACAGCAGCGTGCCGCCCGGGTGGGGGATCCGGTCGGTGCCGTGGGCGCGGAGGAAGGTCTCGACGCGGTCCCACGCGGGAGCGCTTCGGTGGTCGGAAGGCGTCACCCCGCGAGTCCTACTCGTTTCCGCCAGATTCTGATCGCTGGGGCCCTGCGCGGGTCCGCGCCCCGGCGGCCGTCCCCGCTCGGCGGCCTCCGACAGCTCGCCGACCAGTCGGGCGAGGGTCGGGACGGCCACCCCGTGCGCGCCGGCGGCCCGCAGGACGGCGCTGCCGATGGCGCCGAGCTCGGTCGGGCGGCCGGCCTCCACGTCGCGCTGCATCGAGGACTTCATCGTCCCGGGGACCCGGTCGACCGCCGCGAGCAGGGCCTGCGCGTCGGCGGGCGCGCCGACCGCCCGGGCGACGGCGGTGATCTCGTCCAGCGCGGCGAGGAGTTCGGGCCGGTGCTCGGTGCGCACGGTGCCGACGTCGCTCGCATGGCGGGTGGTGAGCAGCGCCAACGGGGCGAGGAAGGAGAACTTGCTCCACAGCATCGCCGCCTCGTCCTCGCACAGCGTCACGGCCAGGCCGGAGTGCCGCAGCCGATCGGCGAACTCCCCGACGGGGGAGTTGGGTTCGCTGGGAGCGGCGAGTTCGACGGTGGCGAACGGGCTGGTGTGCTCGATCCGACCGGGCGCGGTGCGGGTGGCCTCGACCCGGATCGTGCCGGCCACGACCCGGGCGGCCGGGTAGCGCCGGCGCAGGACCGCCATGTGGTCCAGGCCGTTGAGCAGCGGCACCACGATCCCGGTGCCGAGCACCTCGGGCGGCAGCCGGTCGAGGGCGGCCGCCAGGGCCGTCTCCTTGACGGTCACGAAGACGGCGTCGACCGGTTCGCGCAGCTCGGTGGCGGCCTCGACCGCGGCGGTGAAGTCGCCGAACTGCCCGCTGTGGACGTGCAGTCCGTCCCGGCCGAGGACGGCGGCGGTCTCCTCGCCCGCCAGGCAGACGACGCGGTGCCCGTCGCGGGCGAGCAGTCCGCCGATCAGTCCGCCGACGCCGCCCGGTCCGAGGATCGCGACGGTCAGGGGAGTGGTGGTCATGCTGACTCCTGTGGGTGAGAAGCGGGTTGGGGGGCGGTTACGGGATGTCCCAGAAGAAGCGGCCCTCCAGACCGTCCGGGCTGAGGAAGCCGAAGCCGTCGCCGTAACCGAAGTCGAGGAAGTACGGATCGCCCTCGTCCGGGGCGTCCGAGAGGGCGAAGAAGTACCGCCAGGGCGCGGGGACCTCGGCCTGGCCGCTCGGAAAGGACGGGAGACCGCCGACGTGGTCGTGCACGTGACCGCCGTCCGGGAACCGGACCTCGGGGCCCTCGCCGCGCAAGTACCGCTGGAAGACGGCTCGTTCGTCCATCGACCGGTCGAGGTCCTCAGGCAGCGGCCGCAGATCGAGGTGGAACTCGACCGGTGTCTCGTCGCCGTCCGGGTCGCGGCGCCACAGCGTACGGCCGCGGGTGTCGGGCGGGCCGATGACGGCGAAGGGCGGGATCCGCCCGCCCGGCTGGACGAACAGCAGGGCGTCGCCCGCCTCCGGGTCGATGCCACCCGTGATCTCCCCCTCCTCCAGGAAGAGGTAGGCGAGTCGCAGCTCCTCGCCGGGGACGGCGAACTGGCCGATGAACAACAGTGGTTCACCGGTCGTCGGCGAGAGCGGCCAGGCGGGTTCGGCCAGCCAGCAGGGCTCGCCGCCGAGCTTGGGGACGGGAGCGGTGATCGGCTGCTCGGGCTCCCGCAGGACGAACTGCAGGCGGGGGAGGAAAGCGGCGTCGTGCGGACCGGTGGCGGTGCCGGTGGGCTGCGGGGTCGGCGATGGCGACGAGGATGCCGGGGTCGGCGAGGGCGACGAGATTCGCGGGGTCATGGGGTGGCCTCGGCGGCTTCGTAGAAGGAGACGACGTCGAAGCTGAACGGCCCTTCGTGGCGCGGCTTCCGCCCCGGTGCGGACGGCCGACCTGGTGCGTGGTGGCGGTAGAGGTGGAGCGGGTCGTGGTGGAGGGTGCCGCGGGTGGGATCGGGCACCGGCAACCCCTCGGCGCGCAGCGCCTCGACCAGTTCGTGGGCCGGCCAGCCGAGCAGGTCGATCCCCCGGTAGCCGACCGGGCAGGCGGGCCGGTCGTCGCTCGGGTTCCGGCCGACGGTCACGCTGCAGAGGCGGTCGCGGTCGTCCGAGCAGAGGGTGACGCCCACCCCGGGCAGCTGGAAGGCCAGCGCCCAACGGCAGCCGCAGACGAAGGTGTTCCGCACGCTGTCGGGCAGCAGCTCGCCGTGCGGGGCCAGCAACGTGCGCACCGCCGCCTCGGTGAGGCCGAAGCGCACCTCGGGCAGCGGCGCGGGCAGGCGGACGCCGTGGCCGGGCAGCAGGTCGATGGTCACCCGATCTTCAACCTCTCGCCCGGGCCTACGTGGCGTCCGCGTATGCAAGGTGGGTGCCGCAGACCCGGCAACGGAAGAGGTAAGCGGTTGGCTGGCCGTTCCTGGTCAAGGCCCTGAGGTACTGCTCGGCCTGCGCCGAGGACCAAGGCCCGTGGCTGAGTTCCTGCCGAAGCGAGGCCCATGCTTCGGGGTGGTCCACGAGCTCGGTGGCCCCGGCGCTCCCGAGGAAGGCAGCACCATCGCCGCAATGGATCAGCCAGCGTTCCTGCTGCCACCCGCTGAATCCTGGCGTGCGTTGTGTGATCGCGAAGAGCCGGTCCAGCGGCACGTCGTCGACGACGTCTGTGAACTGGGCCTCGAAGCGTTCGGCTGCGCTGCCGTCCGCGATGCACCACGGACACAACCGACCCCGAAGGTTCTCGGCTGCGTAGACCGGGCCGGCGTAGATGTAGCCACGGGCCCGACGGCAGCAGATGCACTCTGCGCCGGACTGGACGATGGCGCCGGTGGCCATCGGGTCGGGGTGATACGGGAATTCTGGAAGCGGCTCTGTCACGGCGAGCGACCGTATCACCGCAGCGACGGCTGCTCAGCTGGACGACGCCGCGTACACCCACCAGCTCTCCGAGGTGGCGAGCGTGTTCGGTTCGGCGGGTTTCTCCCAAGGGCGGCGGAGGTCGGTGGCCAGGGGCCGGTCGAGACGGACGGGGGCCCGCCCCCTGGGACCCCCGCTGCGGCGTCGCCCACCCGTCTACACCCTGCCGCAGGGCACCGGCTCGTTGTACGGGCCTGCCGCCGTCGTACGGTTGCCGCACACGGTGACCGTTGACGAGTAGTTCTGCACGACAGCTTCCGCGCCGATGAACGTGTTGTGGATCACCTCGCCGCGCGGCACGCCGACCAGTTCGACCCCGGCGGCGAAACCGCAGCCGCCGGCTTGGATGGTGGTGGTGTTCCCGGAGACATCGGCCCGGGAGACGTTTCCGAGCGCGATCGTGGTGCCGAACGATCTCAGGGAGTTCCCCGTGACCTGTGCCGGGCCGTATTCGTTGCTCGGTGGAGCGATGTAGACCGGGGGATAACAGGTGACGGGGTCACTGGTCTGGACATTGTCGCGGAGGATGAACGGACCGGGTTTCACCCCGTAGTCGCTCGCCGCAGCCAGCAGCCCGAGGTAGACATCGCGGTAGGTGTTCCGGACGAGCGTCACGTCCCCGGTCCACACCGCGCCCTCGATCTCCACGTCGGTCATCCAGTAGCCGACGTTGCTCACGTCGTTGTGCTCGATCACGTAGTTGTGGCAGTTGTCGCACGAGAACGCGTGCCGGCCGGTCGTGTGGACTGTTGAGTCGCGGACGGTGACATCGCGCGGCGCCACGGCTCCGTTGCCCTGGCCGTCCCACGTTCCACCGGAGAAGAGCTCCACGGCGTCGCCCCAGGTGTTCTCGATGTGCAGCCGTTCGAGCAGGACACCGTCGGCACCCCCGATGTTGACTCCGGCGTCGTGCTCCCGCGCCGAGTTGTAGCAGGAGGGCTGGCCGACCACCGCGCAGTGCTCGGAGAAATTCGTACCCTGCAGAGTCAGATCCCGGACGACGAAGCCGCCCCCGCGGTCGAACCAGAGCCGCGCGCGGTTGGTGCTCACGGGCGCGTCGACGGTGGCCTTGATGGTCGCGCCGCCGCCCTCGATGGTGATGTTCCTCCGCTGGGTGAAGGTGATCGAGCCGTTGGTCAGGTAACAGCCGTTGCGGGCCAGGCGGATGGTCGCCCCGTCGGGAACCCCGCCCAGCCAGGTGTTGAACGCATCGGTGACGTCCTGCGAGCAGTCGGAGGCCACGGGTGGCGTGACCGGCGCTGCCCGGGCCGTGCCCGTCGCCTCGACACTGGCCAGCAGAGCGAGCAGGAAGGCCATAGCGGTGAAACGGCTCTTCACTTTCATCTCCCAGGATGATCGACAATTCGTAAGAGCATCATCACGCTACGCAACTACTCGGGCGCGTCGAGGACGCCCGTTCGCACCGCCCGAACTTCCGGCGTTCCTCTCCTGCTCGCATCGCCGAGAGGGGACACCCCGGATCCCGGCAGTCCCTTGTCAGGCCAGGCTCACAAGCAGGCACCAACCGGGTGTGACGGGAGACGTTCTCGGTAGCGGTGACCCTCGCGGGACGTTCGCCGCGGAACACGGCCGAGTAGTGGTCGCGACCTTCCTGGCGTGTGAGCTCTCGGCTGCCATGACGGGGACGCTAACAGGCGGGGTGGGGGCGCGGGGTTTTCGGGTGGCCGGGCGACGGCACGCGGCCGCAGTAGCAGCAGCAGCCGCCGTGCGCGTCGCGGGTGACGACCGGTGGAACGTCGGGTCGCGGCGGTGGCCGTTCGAGTCGACTGGTCGAAGGAGTCGGCACCACCTGCGGGGTTCGGTTTTCCGAACCCCGGATTCGGGGGCCAGCACAATCGATCTCCCGGCCCCGGACGCCCACGATGGAGGGCATGAACGGGATGACGACAGCCGCAGCCCCGGCGGCGCATGACGGGGTGACGGGCGCGGCCCTGAGCGGGGACGGGCTGCACCGGGAGTACGGGCGCGGCACGGCGGCGGTCCGGGCGCTGCGCGGGGTGTCCGTGGCCTTCACACCAGGGACCTTCACGGCGGTGATGGGGCCCTCGGGCTCGGGCAAGACGACCCTGCTGCACTGCCTGGCCGGGATGGACCGGCCGACCCGCGGCACCGTCCGGTGGGGCGATACGGAGGTGTCCGGGCTGCCCGAGCGGCGGCTGGCGGAGCTGCGCCGCACCCGGATCGGGTTCGTGTTCCAGGCCTTCAACCTGATGCCGGCGATGACCGTCGCCCAGAACGTCGAGCTGCCCGGGCGGCTGGCCGGGCAGCCGCCGGAGCGGGCCCGGGTACGGGAGGCACTGGCCCGGGTCGGGCTCGCCGGGCGCGAACGACACCGGCCCGGCCAGTTGTCGGGCGGCCAGCAGCAGCGGGTGGCGATCGCCCGGGCGCTGGTCGCCCGGCCGGAGGTGCTGTTCGCCGACGAGCCGACGGGCGCGCTCGACCGGGCGACCGGGCACGACATCCTCGACCTGCTGCGCACGGGCGTCGACACCGACGGTCAGACCTGTGTGATGGTCACCCATGACCCGGTGGCCGCCGGTTACGCGGACCGGGTGCTGCTGCTCGCGGACGGGCTGCTGGTGGACGAACTGGTCAAGCCGACCGCCGCGCAGGTCGGCGAGCGGCTGAGCCGGTTGGGCGGGTGAGCGCGATGAGCAGTCCCGTCCTGGCCCTGTCCGTCGGGCAGATCCGGCGGCGGCCCGCGGCCTTCGCCGGGCTGGGGGCGGCGCTGTTCCTGGCGATGGCGGCGGTGACGCTGTTCGGCTCGCTGGTCGCCGCGCAGGTGACGGCCCCGACGAGGGTGGCACGGGCACCGGTGGCCGGGCCGGGAGTGATGGTGATCGCCGCGGCGTTCGGCGAGATCGCCGTCCTGGTCGCGCTGTTCGTCGTGGCCAACGCGCTCGGTTTCACCCTCCGTCAGCAGCACCGTGACCTGGCCCTGCTGCGCACCGTCGCGGCGACACCCCGCCAGGTGCGGCGGGTGATCCGTGCCCAGGTCCTGGGCACGGTCCTGCTGGCGGCTGTCCCGGGCTGCGCGGTGGGCCTCCTCGCCGCCCGCGCCTTCCTCACCGCCCTGCAGCGGCGCGGGATGGCCGCGCCCGGTCTGCACGTACCCGGGTCACCGGTGCCGATGCTGGTCGCGCTCGGCGTGGCGCTGCTGGTCGGGATGGCGGCCACCGCCGTCGCGGCCCGGCGGATCACCCGGCCCGCGCCGGCCGTCGCCCTGACGGAGGGGACGGGCGGCCCGCGGGGGACGGGCGTGCTGCGGCTGCTCGCCGGGGCAGCCGTGCTGGCGGGCGGCGTGCTGCTGCTGAGGCTGGCCGCGACCAGGCCGCCCGGGGAGCTGGACAAGGCGGGGCAGGCCTCGCTGCTCGGTTCGCTGGTGCTGTTGGTCGCGGTCGCCCTGCTGGGGCCGTTGGCGGCGCGGGCGCTGGCCGCCGTGCTCGGCGTCCCGGTCCGGGCGCTCGTCCCGCGGGCCGGCTGGCTGGCCGATGCCAACCTGCGCGGCTACGCGGCCCGGCTCTCCTCGGCCGTGGTCCCGGTCGCTCTGCTGGTCGGGCTCTCCGGCACGATGCTGATCATGACCAGCACCGCCGAACGCGTGGCCCGGGCCACCGGCGCCGCGACCAGCGTCACCAAAGCGAGCGACGTCTGGCTGCGCCAGGCGGAACTCGGCCTGCTGGTCTGCTTCGCGGCGGTCTCCACGGTCAACACCCTGGTCGCGCTGACCGCCGACCGGCGCCGCGAGTTCGCGCTGCTGCGCCTGGTGGGGGCGACGCGACGGCAACTCCTGCGGATGCTCTCCGTGGAGGCGCTGCTGACCACGGCGGTCGGCGTGCTGCTGGGCGCGGCGGTCGCGGCCGCGGCCTCGGGGGCGTTCAGCTGGGCGGTGCGGGGATCGGTGGCGCCGGTGGTGCCGGGCGCGGGGTGCGCCTGGGTGGTGCTGGGCGCGGCGGTCCTGACGGTGCCCGGGATCGTGGGCACGGGGCTGTGGGCGATCGGGGGATCGGCGGTGGAGTCGGCGAGCGGGGACCGGGGGTGAGGTGACGGGTGCGGGCGTGGCGGTGGGTGTGGGGGTGGGGTGGGCGTGGGGGTGGGGTGGGCGTGGAGGTGGAAGTGGGGGTGCGGGCGTGGGCGGCGAGGCGAGCGGGTCGGCGGCCGTGCTGGGCGGTGGAGCTGGGGGAAGACAGGGTGATGCGGTGGTTCCTGCGGTACCTGGTGAATGCTGGGGGCCGATCGGCGGGTGAGTGGTGAGGTGGACGGCGGTGCGACGGAAGGCGATGCGGTGGACAGCGGTGACGCGGACGGTGGCTGAGCGGCGGCGATTCCTGGCAGTGCGCGGTGACGAGGTGGCGTTCGCCGTCCTCGGACTGCCGCTCGGGGTGCTCGGCGGCGTCTACGCGGTCGCCGTCCTCTACGCCGGGGCACTGCTCTCGCTCACCGTGCTGGGCCTGCCCTTCGTGGTGGCCGCCCTGCTCGGGGCACGGCGGATCGGCCGGCTGCACCGGTGGCTGGTCCGGTGGCTGCTCGACGAAGCGGTGCCCGAGCCGCCGCCGCTGCCCCGCCCGTCCGGGGTGTTCGCCCGGGGCCGGGCGGTGCTGACCGACCCGGTCGCCTGGTGGGTGCTGCTCTACCTCTTCCTACGGCTGCCGGTGGGCGTGCTCGGCTTCCTGGCCGCGATCGGGCTGCCGCTCGGAAGCGTCTGGCTGATGGGCTTCCCGCTCTGGGTACGGCTGCTGGAGCCGGGCCCCAGGCCGGTCGGCTGGTTGGACGTGGGTGCGATACCGGCCGGCCTCGCGCTGCTGGCCGCCGTACCCGCCGTCCTGCGGGTGTTGAGCCGGGCCAACCGGGCGCTCGCCCGCACGCTGCTCGGGCCGGTCCGTTCGCAGCAGCGGGTGCGCGAGCTGGAGAGCGCCCGGGCCACCCTGCTGGCCGAGAACAGCGGCCGACTCCGGCGCCTCGAACGCGACCTGCACGACGGCACTCAGGCGCAACTGGTCGCGCTCGCCATCACGCTCTCACTGGCCGACGACGCCCTCGCCGACCCGGCCGAGCCCGACCTCGGGCGGCTGCGCACCCTGGTCGACCGGGCCCGCGGGCAGACCGACGACACCATCACCGGCCTGCGTCGACTGACCAGGGGCATCCACCCGGTGGCACTGGACGGTGGGCTCGCCGAGGCACTGCCCGGGCTCACCGCCGCCTCGCCGGTGCCGGTCACGGTCCGGCTGGACCTGCGGGAACGGCCGGAGGAGGTGATAGAACGGGCCGTCTACTTCTGCGCGGCCGAACTGCTGACGAACATCGCCAAGCACAGCGGCGCGCGGTCGGCGGAGCTGACCGCGAGCGCGGCCGACGGGACGGTCCGGCTGACCGTACGCGACGACGGGCGCGGCGGCGCCGCGATCGGCACGGGCACCGGACTGGCGGGCCTGGCCGAGCGACTCGCGGCGGTGGACGGGGTGCTGCGGGTGGACAGCCCGCCGGGCGGACCGACGGTGGTCAGCGCCGAGCTGCCCGGCAGGCTCTGACGGGGGCAGGGGCGGCCATGAGAGTGGCTCATGGCCGGGGCATGAGCACCGTTCATGAGTGCTTCGATGAGTGACGCTCATGCGCCTGGCCCATGAGTGACGCTCATGACCGCGCCTATGAGTAACGCTCATGAGGCAGTCCATGAGCATCGCTCATGACCGCGCGATGAGCGACGCTCATGAGACTGCCCCATGAGTAACGCTCATGAGCGGCCCGATAGGCCCGGCTCAGGATGTGCCGCTCTCCGCGAGGTAGGCGAGCACGGCCTTGACCCGCCGGTTGTCGGCGTCGGTCGCCGGCAGCTCGAACTTGGTGAACACTGCGGCCACGTGCTTCTCCACCGCCCGATCCGACACCACGAGCTGCGTGGCGATCGAGCGGTTGGAGTGGCCCTGCGCCATCAGTTCCAGCACCTCCCGCTCGCGCGGGGTGAGCGCGTCCACCCGGCTGCGCCGTCGGCCGCGGATCAGCTCGTTGACGATCTCCGGGTCGAGCGCGGTGCCGCCTGCGGCGACCCGGTGCAAGGCGTCCACGAACTGGGAGGTGCGGGCCACCCGTTCCTTGAGCAGGTAGCCGATGCCGGCGGCGCCGTCGGCCAGCAGCCGGGCCGCCCAGGTGGTTTCGACGTGCTGGGAGAAGACCAGGATCCCGACCTCGGGCATCGCGGCCCGGATCTCGACGGCCGCCCGGATCCCTTCGTCGGTGTGGGTCGGCGGCATCCGGATGTCCACCACGGCCACGTCGGGCCGGTGCTCGGTGACGGCGGCGACCAGTTCGGACGCCGTACCGGCGGTGGCGACCACCGCGCAGCCGCGCGCGGTGAGGAGTTCGACCATCCCGTCCCGGAGGATCACCGAGTCCTCGGCGAGGACGATGCGGAGCTGCTTGTCGATCATGCCGCCATTATCCCGGGCATACGAGGGAGGTCGTCCCGCACCCGCAGAAATCGTCAGCCAAGACTGGACAGTCCAGACTGATGAAATTACCGTGGAGCCGTGACCGAGAAGCGAACCGTCCGTACTGCCGCCGCCCTCGCCGACTCCGCCGCCCTCGCCGACTCCGCTTCCCCTGCCGACTTCGCTTCCCCCGTCGACTCCGCGGCTCTGGCCGCCCGCGAGTTGCGCGCCGTTTTCAGTCGGCTGCGCCGCACGCTCCGGGAGGCCAGCGGGACCAGCGACCTCACCCCCTCCCAGTCCGCCGTGCTCAGCCGGCTGATCAACGACGGCCTGACCTCCGCGAGTGAGCTGGCCGTCGCCGAGCGGGTCCGGCCGCAGTCCATGGCCGCCACCCTTGCCGGGCTCGAACAACACGGCCTGATCGGGCGTCGGCCCGACCCCGTGGACGGTCGCCGCCAGCTGATCAGCCTCACCGAGACCGGTCTGGGCCGGATCGCGGACAGCCGTCAGGCACGCGAGGAGTGGCTGGCCAGGGCAATGGAGGAGCAGTACACCGAGGCCGAACGCGCCACCGTGCTGGCCGCCTTGACCCTGCTCGACCGGCTGAACCGTCGATGACCGGCCCGGCCGCCCGGTTGGCCCGCCTCCGGGCCAACCGTCGACAGTCCGCTCCGGACGGCGGGTTCGATCGACGGCTGCTCGTACCGATGGTGCTCGGCTCGGTGCTCAACCCGATCAACTCCTCGATGATCGCGGTGGCCCTGGTGCCGGTGGGGGCTGCCTTTGGCGCGCCGCCCGCCGAGACGGCCTGGCTGGTCACCGGGCTCTACCTTGCCACCGCCGTCGGCCAGCCGGTGATCGGACGGCTGGTGGACACCTACGGCCCGCGCCGCCTCTATCTCGCCGGGACGGCACTGGTCGGCACGGCCGGCCTGCTCGGCGCGCTCGCCCCGTCGCTCGGGCTGCTGATCGTCGCGCGGGTGTTGCTCGGGCTGGGCACCTCGGCGGCGTACCCCGCCGCGATGCACCTCACCCGCAGTGAGGCCGAGCGGACCGGGCAGTCCAGCCCCACCGGGGTGCTGACCGTGCTCGCCGTCGCCAACCAGACCGTCGCCGTGGTCGGCCCGACCCTCGGTGGCCTGCTGATCGGCGTGGGCGGCTGGCGGACGGTCTTCGTCGTGAACGTGCCGCTCTCGCTTGCCTGTCTGGTCCTGGGTGCGGCCCGCCTGCCCGTTGCCGCCGCGCGCCGCGACCGGCAGTACCGACCTGACCGAATCGGCCGAACCGACCGGGTCGACCGAATCTGTCAAGCCGACCGAATCGGCCGAACGGACCAGCCCGGCCCACCCGACCGCCTCGACCACGCCGGAATCGCGCTCTTCGCCGTCCTGCTCCTCTCGCTGATGCTGTTCCTGATGAAGCCGAGCCCGGTGCTCTGGTACCTGCCGGTGCTGGCCCTCCTGGCCGCCGCCGGCTTCGCCGTCCGCGAGACGCGGGCCCGCACCCCCTTCATCGACTTGCGGGCGCTCGCCCGCAACCGGCCGCTGGTCGCCACGTATGTGCGCCAACTCCTCGGCTGCACCGCCATCTACGCCTTCCTCTACGGCTACACCCAGTGGCTGGAGGAGGGGCGCGGCCTGTCCGCCGCCGGCGCGGGGCTGATCCTGTTGCCGCTCTCGCTCACCGCCCTCGCGGTCTCCGGCCTCACCGGTCGCAGTTCGGCCGTCCGCGGCAAGCTCCTGATCGGCTCCGCGTGCCAGATCGCCGCCGGGGCGGCCCTGCTGTGGGTGCGCGCGGACAGTCCGGCCGTTCTGCTGATCGCGGTCGGTGTGGTGGCGGGCATCCCGCAGGGCCTGATCGGGATCGGCACCCAGACCGCTCTCTACCACCAGGCCGATCCGGCCGCCATCGCCTCCGCGGCCGGGCTGCTGCGCACCTTCATGTACGTCGGCGCGATGGCCGCCTCCGCCGCGAACGCCGCCTTCTTCCGTCGCGGTGCCACTACGGACGGGCTGCACGGCCTCGCGCTGTTCATGCTCGGCGGCGCGGCCCTGCTCTTCCTCCTGACCCTGCCCGACCGTTCCCTCGGACGGATCGCGAGCCGGATCCAGAAGTGACATTGACGATCCATCAGTTCTCGGTGCGCGGCGTTCCGCGCCAGGCGTGGACGCCGGGGGAGACCTCGACCACCTCGGGCGGATAGGCGGCCCGGACGAGTTCGAGCAGTGCGCGCTGCTCGTCCAGCCAGTCGGGGGCGGGGGAGAGGACGACCCGGAGTGTGACGCCCGAGTTCTCGGTGTCCGAGACGGTCAGCCAGAGCCCGCCGGGCCGCCCGGGTTCGATCCGCAGCTCCGGGCCGTGCTCCTCGTCCAGCCAGCGGACCGCGAACCCCTGGCCGAGCCGCTCCAAGGCCCTTTCCCATTCCTGCAGATGGCGATCGGTCACCAGGGTGACGAAGTGTCCGCGCACCGAGTCCGCGGTGACGGTGATCTCGCAGTCCAGCCAGTCGTGCCCGAGCAGGGAGCCCGGCGCGTGCCGCCCGAGCACCCGTACCCGGACGTTCCGGCCGCCGGTCCGCCCGTTGCATCCGGGGGCTTCGTCGGTGCCGGGACGGCCCGTCAGTCTGATCAACTCGTACTGGTGCGAAGCGACTTCACTCACTGCGTGCTCCCGGTGGCAGCGGATTCAAGGGCTGACATCCTCGCGCAGGTGTTCGTTCCGGTGCCAGACCGAAGGGGTGGTGCGTTCCCGCCAGGTTCAGCCTTCGCAGCATTCAGCCTTCGCAGCATTCAGTCCTGGCAACGTTCAGCCCTTGCAACGTTCAGCCGTCGCACCATTCGTCCCTCGGTGGCGGTCCGCTCCCCTCGGAGAGGCCGACGGCCCGCCTGACCGCGAGGTCGGGCGGGCCGTTCGGGTGGTGCCGCCGTGCCGGGCTGCCCGGTCCGTACGGCGGTGGGCGTCGGGTCAGCGGTGGTCCGGGTGACCGGTGAGGACGGTGGTGAAGATCGGCTCGCCGTGCTGGTGGCCGGTGACGGTGGTGGTGAGGGCGTCCGGGTCCTCGCCGGGGGTGTGCCGGGCGGTGATGGTGGTGGGCGCGTCGTGCTCGGCGTACCGGTGGAAGGTGGTGGCGGCGGCGGTCGGGGTGACGGCGACCGGGCTGGTCAGCGCATTGGTCGCCTGGCGAGCCGCCTCGATCAGCACCATGCCGGGGATGTGGTCGTTGGCGTGGTCGAAGAGGATCGGGTGCCAGAAGTCGGGGGTGAGGTGCCAGGTGCCCGGTGCGTCGGCCGGGGTGAGGACGACATCGCACGGGCGGAGCCGGCCGACCCGAGCCGGCGGCAGCGGCTCTGCGGTCACGCCGGGCGCCGGCAGCGCGTCGACGTCGTGGCGTCCTCGGCGGAGCCGCTGGTAGGTCGAGTTCGAGACGGTGGTAAAGCGGGAGTGCCCGGTGGCGGCCAGGTGCGGACCGCGCCGGACGACCGTGCTGAGCGTGAAGTCGACGGTGTTGCGGGTGCGGCGCGGCTGGGCGACGAGCTTCGCCTCGATGGTGAGGTCGGTGGGCTTGGGGCCGATCAGCAGCCGGCGCGGCCGGGTGGTGTAGTCGAGGTTCCACATCATGAACTTGTGGTCGAGCGGGACATCGAACCGGGTGTGCGCGAGATAGAGCCCGACTTGGCGGATCGTTTCAGCAGCTTGGATCGGGTCGTGCCGGGTACCGTCCGGGGTGCTGAAGAAGGTGTGCGCCCGGGGCCATTGCGCGGAGACCGCGAAGGTGGTCTCGTTCAGCTGCTCGCTGCCGGTGAGGAACACCTCGGCGTGGCAGGCCCGGTGGACGTACTCCTTGGCGACGGTACTGGTCAGGCGGGATGCCGGGCCGGTTGCCGGGCCCGGGCCGGGGAGGGCCCCGGTGGCCTCGGCGGTGGTGAGGGCGTCGGCAGGCGTGCGGAAGGCAAGCAGAGTCATGGGGAGCGCTCCGAAAGGCCGTAACGGGCGGGGTGGGCTGCTCAGGGCTCGTAAGATACGTACCTACCGGTTTGCTTTTCAAGGAGCCAGAACGAAGGTTCGTCGGCGGCCGAGCGGGGCGTTCGGATACGCCCCAACGGGGTCTGAGCCTTTCCACAGGCTGTGCCGGATTAGTGAAGGTCGGTTGACCTGCGGTGATTTCATGACTCAGACTTGACGAGTTCATTATCACGAGGGGGGTTTCCGTGAGGGTGACGGCCACAAGTAGGAGCTGCTGCTCCGGTTCTAGGGGCTCCAGCGAAGGCTCGGGCACTTGGTCGACTCATACCGTCCGCGCGGGTTCCAGCGCCAAGAGGCGGGCCCCTATGTGACCTGGGACGCAGGGATCGCCGCAGGATTCGCGGGTAAGATACGGGGTGTTTGGTTTTATTTGCCGAGCGTTTCGGGTGGGTGGTTGCGGTGGTGCGGCAGGAACGGGCGGTCCGAACGCGTCGGCTGATCCTGGAGGCGGCGGCGTCGGTCTTCGACGAGTGCGGGTACGAGGGGGCGACGATCGGTGAGGTCGTCGCCCGCGCGGGAGTGACCCGCGGCGCGGTGTACTTCCACTTCGCGTCCAAGCGGGAGCTCGCCCAGGGGGTCGTGGAGGAGCAGTTCGGCCGGGACGAACTTCCCGAACGGCAGTGCAAGCTCCAGGAGTTCGTGGACCTCGGGATGGTCGTCGCCCATCTCATGCCCCGTGACCCGCTGTTGAGCGCGGGCGCGCGGCTCTCCCTCGGCCAGGATGTGTTCGGCGACTTCAGCGGCGGCGCCGCCCCCGGGTGGATCCAGCGGGCCGAGAGCGTGCTGATGATGGCCGGCGAGCGCGGCGAGCTGCTGCCGCAGGTGGTGCCCGCCGAGACGGCGTGGCTGGTGACCGGGGCCTGGACGGGGGTGCAGATCCAGTCCCAGAAGATGTCCGGCCGGGCCGACCTGGAACGCCGGATCGCCGTCCTGTACCAGCACTTGATGCCGAGCATCGCCGTGCCCGGGGTGCTCGCCACGCTCGACCTCGGGGCGGACCGGGGTGGTCGGGTGGTGGCCGAACTTGAGGCGGCCCGGGCGGCCGCGGAGGCCGGCGAAGGCGGGGCCGGCGAGGCTGAGGTCGCCGAGGCGGGCGTGGGCGGGATCGGCTCGGTCTGACGCCGGCGGCCGCGCTTCCTCGCCGGTCGGCCAGCCGATGGGTGGCGATCAGTCGGGCGATCGATCGGGCCGGTCCGACGCCGGCCGGTGTCGTCTGCCCTCCTCATTTCGGGCGGCCGGTCCTGACGCCGGCTGGTCCGCTGTCCTGCTCCCCAGGGGCGATTGCTCCGCCTAAAAACAAACAGCGCGTTCGGTTTTGTATTGACAAACCGTCCGTCCTGTTTTTGGATAGGTGTCGGGTGCTCAGCCGATCCCTCCGCGCAACCTCGCGGGGGCCTCGAGCAGCGGAGCGCCCGCCCGGCCGGTGGCCGTCGGGGTCGCCGACCCGTCTGGATTTGGGGTGGACGTCGTGGAAATCCGGGTGCTGGGGTCCTTGGGGGTCCAACTGTGCGGGGTGTCGGTGGTGCCGACCGCCCCGAAGCCGCGGCAGGTACTCGCCCTGCTCGCCTTACGGGCCGACCAGGTCGTTCCGGCCGGCCTCCTCGCCGACGAACTGTGGTGCGGCCGTCCGCCGCGCAGTGCGCGGACCACCGTGCAGACCTACGTCCTCCAACTGCGCGACCTGATCGACCGCGCGCTAGCCCAGGGCGACGGTGGTCCGGGGGCGTCCTGCGCCAAGGACGTCCTGGTCACCTCGGCCGGCGGCTACATGCTGAACACGGGAGGCGGCCTCGTCGACCTCCAGGAGTTCGACCGCCTCGCCGGGCACGGCTACCGTGCCATGGATGCCGGTGACTTCCCGCTCGCCGCCCGCCAGTTGGGCGAGGCGCTCGCGCTGTGGCGCGGACCGGCCCTCGCCGACGTCCCGGTCGGCGGTCAACTCGCTGTCGAGGCCAAGCGGTTGGAGGAGACCAGGCTCTGTGCGTTGGACCAGCGGATCGAGGCGGACCTGCGGCTGGGCCGGCACCGCGTCCTGCTCGCCGAACTCACCGTCCTGATCGACCGCTACCGCACTCACGAGAGCCTGCACGGCCAGTACATGATCGCCCTGCACCGTTCCGGGCGCCGCGGCGAGGCCCTCGAGGCCTACCAGCGCCTGCGGAACACCCTGGTACGGGAGTTGGGCATGGAGCCGTCCGCCGTGCTGCGCCGCCTCCAGCGCTCCATCCTGCTCGCCGGCCCCGAGCGGCCCGACCAGGACCAGGCGGCTGCGCCCGCCGACGGAGCCGCCGCCCGCCCCGCCCGCCTCAGCCGGGTCGGCTGACCCGGGCGGCCTGAGTCGCAGGTTCGCGGCAGGGCGAACAGCGGCAGGGCGAACAGCGGCGAGGCGAACGGCGGCGGGGCGAACGGCGGCGCGATGGTTGGCCGTTGACCGAACTAGGCGGCCTTCACCTCGGTGTTCTGGCCGACCTGCAGCAGCCACCGTCCGTCGTCCTGCTTGGTCATGACGTAGAGCGGGGAGCCTTCGGAGCCACCGTCCGCCCGGCCGTCCGCCCCGCCCGCCGCCGGCTGGTAGACCTGTCGCACCTTGACGGCCGCCACGTCGGGGCGAAGGAAGCGGATGTGCGCCACCTCGTAGGTGACGTCGCCGCTCCAGTTCGCGGCGGGCAGGACGGCGCGGGTGAACTCGGCGATCGCGTCGAGGCCGAGGAGGACCTTGCCGTGGGCGGTGGTCCAGAGGGCCTCGGGGTGGAACAGTGCGAGGAAGCCCTCTGCGTCCTTGGCGCGCTGGGTGCGTTCGACGGTGGCGACGATCCGCTCGATGGCCTCGACGTCCGCGGCGCGGGCGTCGGTGCTGGTGTCGGTGTCGGGGCTGTGAGTGTCGCTGACTGGGCTGTCTGCTGCCTGGGTGTTCATGTGGATCACTCTTGTCCCTCAAGTCCACTTGAGGTCAAGCCGCTTGGTGGAGTGGAGCCCAGGGCGAGGTACTCGCCGAGGCGGGCGGCGGCGGTGAGCATGGCGAGGCCCCGGGCGGTGAGGTGTCGCTGCCAGCCGTCGAGGGCCGCGGCCAGTTCGTCGGTGCCGCCCGCCGTGCGGATCTGCCGGACCACGGTGGCGATGTGGTCCAGCCGGTACCCGCCCCGCCGCAGCAGGTGGGCGAGTTCGGCGTCGCGAACGTCGGCCGGGCCGTAGACGCGGTGGCCGGTGGCGCGGTCGCGGGCCGGGGTGAGGATGTCGGCGGCCTCCCAGGCACGCACGGTCGCGGGAGTGACGCCGAGCCGGTGCGCGACGTCGCCGACGCTGAGGGGGCCGGACGGCATCGGACGCTCGGGCGCAGTCGACTGCGCCGTCGACTGCGCAGTCGACTGTGTGGCGGGTGCGGCCGTGAGGTGGCCGACGGCGTCCCGGACGGCGGCGAGGGTCTCCCGGTCGCGCAGCAGTCGGGCGTGGCCGCGGTCGAGGGCGGTCAGGGCCTCGTCGAGGCGGTCGGCGTGGAGGGTGGTCATGACCAGGCCGGCGGTCGCGTGCCCGTACGCCGGGACGAGGGCGAGGAAGGCGCGCAGGGCGGCCGCGTGCAGCTCGGTGTAGATCCGGTAGCCGGTGGGGGTGCGGGCGGCGGGAGGGAGGCAGCCGTCGCGTTCGTAGTTGCGGACCGCCTGGGTCGAGATGCCGTGCTCGCGGGCGAGGTCGGAGGGGCGCATGGTCGTCTTCCGTTCGAGCCCGTTTGAGGCTTCGCGTCCAATTCTTGCGGCAGTCGGCGGGCTGGCTGGGGCAAAGTCTCAACCGTTCTTTCAAGGATACGCTTGAGGTTCATGAGCCAGGACATTCACGACTTCGTCACCCCGTCGTGCGAGCTGCTGGGGCTCGGCGAGCCGACGCACCAGGAGCCGGCCTTCGGCTGGGTCCGCAACGAACTGTTCGCCCGGCTGGTCGACCGGGGCTTCCGGTCGATCGCCCTCGAAACCGACCGGGTGGCCGCGCTCGCCGTGGACGACTACGTCCGGGAGGGCGTGGGCACGCTGGACACGGTGCTGAGCGAGGGCTTCTCGCACGGCTTCGGGGAGCACGACGCCAACCGCCGACTCGTCGCCTGGATGCGCGAGTTCAACCGGAACCGACCGCCGGGGGAGCAGCTGTCCTTCCACGGCTTCGACGCCCCGACCGAGACGTACAGCGCCCCCAGTCCGCGCCGCTACCTCGAGCACGCCCGCGACTACCTGCGACTCGACCTCGATATCGCCGGTCCGGCCGGGGAGGACGAGCGCTGGAGCCGAGCCGAGGCGGTGCTGGACCCGGCGCAGTCGCCCGGTGCCACCGCCGAGGCCGGGCGGCTGCGATGCCTTGCCGACGACCTGCTGCTCCGACTCCACGCGCGGGCGCCGGAGTTGATCGGCGCGACCTCCCGGGCCGAATGGCTCAGGGCCAGGACGCGGCTGACCGCGGGCATCGGACTGCTGCGCTACCACGCGCAGTCGGCGGTCCGGGGCCTGACCCCGAGCGAGCGGTTGAGCGGTCTGCTCGGGGTGCGGGACGCGCTCATGGCGCAGAACCTCCTCGACATCCGCGACCTCGAGGCGCAGCGCGGCCCGACCCTGGTCTTCTCGCACAACCAGCACCTGCAGCGGAACCCCAGCGCCTGGACACTGGGGGAGCTGGACTGCGGATGGAACAGCGCGGGTCGCATCGTCGGCGCGCTGCTGGGCGAGCGGTACGCCTTCGTCGCCGGGAGCCTGGGGCGCAGCGAAGCGATCCTGCTGGGCGAGCCGGCGCCGGACACGTACGAGGCGTTCCTGCAACGGCCGGATGCGCTCTGGCAGTTGACGGAGGCGGTGCTGCCCGCGGGCCGGACCCGCACCGACACCACACCGCGGCAAGGCTACTTCCCGCTCGATCGGGAGGTGCTCGACGGCGCGGCCGCGCTCCTGCACATCGGCGACGGCGCGGCGGCAGCCGCAGCATCGGCGGCGCGGGACACACGGGCACGGGCGGCGCCGGACGGACCGGCGGCGTCGGGCACGCCCGCGGCGTCGGACGCGTCGGTGGCACCGGCGTCGCCGGCGGGCTGAGGAACCGCCGGGCCCGGGTAGGCCGTCCGCAGGTGGGACAGCAGGGCGGCGGTCGGCGGCTCGGTCGGCCGTCCGCTCGGCCAGGCCAGCGCGATCCGTACCAGCGGGACGGGATCGGCCAGCGGGCGGACCCGCAGTCCGGGTGCCGGCCCCGGGTTCGGCAGGATGGCCACGCCCAGCCCGTGCGCGGCGAGTTCGGCCAACTGTGGTGGCGCGGCGGCCTCGACGCCGACGGTCGGGCGCGCCCCGGCCTCGGCCAGGGCGCGCTCCAGCGCGGTGCGCATGCCGGTGCCGCGCGGGGTGCTCACCAGGGCGTGCCCGGCCAGCGCGGCGACCGGGAGCGCGTCGTCCCGGCTGGTGCGGTTCCGAGCGGTGGCATCGCGGATGCTTTCGCAGATGGGTTCGTCCCGGGCGGTTCCCTGCGGGGCGCCACTGAGCGGGGAGGCGCCGCCCCTGACGGTGGCGAGCGGGTGGTGCTTGGGGCAGGCCGCGACCAGCGGGACCTCCAGCACGGTGTGCAGGTCGAGTCCGGCCAGTGTCGTCCAGCCGTCGTCGTCCTCGCGTCCGCTCGCGGCGGCTGGCAGGCCGATCACGGCGAGGTCCAGCCGCCCGTCGCGCAGCGCGGCGAGCATGCCCGCGGTGGTGTCCTCGGCCAGCGAGAAGTCGATGCAGGGGTGCTCCTGGCGGAACGCGGCGAGCGTGGTGGCGAGTCCGGGGAACGTGCCCAGCTCGGACGGCGGGGTGAACGCCGCTCCGGCGACCATGCCCAGCCGGACGTGGCCGCGCCGTTGGCCGCCGAACTCCTGCGCCGTCCGCCGGGCCGCCGCGGCGGAGGCGAGTGCCGCCCGCGCGTGCGGCAGTACGGCCTCGCCGACCGGCGTGAGGCGCACGGTGCGACCCGAGCGGTCGAGCAGCCGGTGCCCGAGCTCGCGCTCCAACTGCCGGATCTGGGAACTGACCCCGGGCTGGGTCAGGTGCAGCAGCTGCGCGGCGCGGGTGAAGCTTCCGTGCTGGGCGACGGTGACGAAGTACCGGAGCTGCCGCAGTTCCATAACTGCTGATCATAGGCGGCAGAACTCCCTGGTCTTGGACGGGTGAACGGTTCCGGCCGCAGGCTGGACGCATGGAAACCGTGTCGAAGGACCAGGGCGCCGGGCAGCTCGACTGGATCCGCGAGCAGATCGCGGCCGAACGCCGCGAACTCGCCGAGGTGTTCGCCGCCCTCACCCCGGAGCAGTGGAACGCGCCCTCGCTGTGCGGGGGGTGGCGGGTCCGCGAGGTCGCCGCGCACATGAGCACCGGCTTCCGGCACTCGACGGCGCGTACGGCCGTGGAACTCGCCCGCTCCGGCGGAAACGTCCACCGCATGGCCGACCGGATCGCCCGCCGCGACGCCGCCGCGATGACCGAGCGCGAACTCGCCGCCGCGATGGCCGACCACGCCGGCCACCCGTGGCGCCCACCGGTCGGCGGCCGGATCGCGGCGCTCGCGCACGACGCCGTCCACGGCCTCGACGTCACCCTGGCGCTCGGTCTGCCCGCCCGCCTGCCGGTGGCGCGCACCACGGCCCTGCTGGCCGGTGTCTCCCCGTGGACGCTGCGGTTCTTCGGGGCGCGGGTGGACGGCGTCCGCCTGGTGGCGACGGACGCCGACTGGTCGTACGGGCACGGTCCGCTCACCGTGGCGGGACGGGCGGAGCACCTGCTGGCGGTGGCGTACGGGCGCCGGGTGCCGGAAGGACTGCTCTCGGGGTCGGGCGCGGGGCGGTTCGGGTGGGGCGGGTAGGGCGAGGCCCGGGGCGGAGGTACTCCACCGGGGCCGGGCGGCCGTCATGCGAGTTCGGGGGGCCCGTGACTACGATCGGAAGAAGTCCTTCCGGATGGTGGTGAGACGGAAGCCAGGTCGCCGATGCCTCCGAGGTCCGTGCAGTGGCCGCCGTACGTGCGGGTCGCGCCGTGGTTGCTGATCGTCGGCGGGCTGGTGTGGAACTCGCTGGACCCGACCGACTACTGGGGCGATCCGCTGCTGGCGGCGGCCGCCGTGCTGGCGGGCTCGCTGCTGCGGCTGCGGGACACCGTCGCGGTCGGGATCGCCAATGTGCTCGGGATCCTGGTGCTGTCCACCCAGGACGCGTCGATCGGGACGGGGGACGGGTACCTGGAGCTGGCGAACACGGCCTTCGCCGCGCTGCTCGGGGTCGGGGTGAACCGCGTGGTGGCCCGGCACGGGCGGCGGCTGGAGCGGATGCGGTCGGTGGCGGAGGCGGCGCAGCGGGCGGTGCTGCCGGAGCCGCCGGCACGCGTGGGGGAGCTGTCGGTCGCGGCCAGTTACCACGCGGCCCAGGACGAGGCGCTGATCGGCGGGGACGCCTACGCGCTGCAGATCACCCCGTACGGTGTGCGCGCGCTGATCGCGGACGTGCGGGGCAAGGGGCTGCACGCGGTGGGGGCGGTCTCGGTGCTGCTCGGGGCCTTCCGGGAGGACTCGCACCGGGTGCCGGAACTGGCCGCGCTCGCGGACGCGCTGGAGGACTCGCTGCTCCGGGAGGCCGACCTGCTGAGCGAGGAGCTGCGGCTGGAGGGGTTCATCACGGCGCTGCTGGTCGAGTTCCCGCCGGGGGAGGGGACGGTGCGCACGCTCGACTGCGGGCACCCCGGCCCCTATCTGCTGGGCGCCGACGCGCACACGCAGAGCCCCGGCCCGTACCCGCGAGGCGGTGAGACGGCGGTGCGGCGGCTGGACGCGGCCGACCCGGGGCTGCCGCTGGGGATGGGCGGGCTGGGGGTCGCGCGGCCCACGCCGGAGAGCCGGCCGTTCCCGCCCGGGTGCACGCTGCTGCTGGTGACCGACGGGGTGACCGAGGCCCGGGACGCGGCGGGGGAGTTCTACGACCCGGTGCTCGGGCTGGCTCCGCTGGGTCCGTTCGCCGGGCCGGCCGAGGTGCTGGACGCTCTGGTGGCGGACGTCGAGCGGTGGACCGGCGGGCCGCGGGACGACGACATGGCGGTGCTGGCGATCGCCCGCCGGGCGGGCGGATGACAGGCGTGCGGGTGCCGGATGCCGGGTGGCGGGCCGGTGCGACG
The DNA here is from genome assembly GCF_044455625.1 of Kitasatospora sp. NPDC051164. Classification (NCBI taxonomy): domain Bacteria; kingdom Bacillati; phylum Actinomycetota; class Actinomycetes; order Kitasatosporales; family Streptomycetaceae; genus Kitasatospora; species Kitasatospora sp. NPDC051164. Next base: position 192,210 of record NZ_JBITFB010000019.1, read on the forward strand.
GCGCCCGGCCGAGTGTCGATACGAGGTACGAGGTGCGAGGAGCGGCGGTGACGCCCGTACGGCGGTCTCCTGGACCAGTTCGACGGTTGCCGACGGTCACGCCGGTATCACGATGAGGTGTCGGTACGGCAGCACTCCATGGAATCCGGCCAAGTTGAGCGGTGCCGTCCGGTGGCCGGAAAGACGGTGTCCGCATAGCGGACGATGAAATGGACGGATGGCCCCGGCGGCGCCCCGGGCGCCCTTCGGCCTGTGCCGCCTTGGCAGAGGGGCGGTCCGGACGTCGAGGCCGGTCCATAAGGGGGCGTAGGAAGCGCGCAAGAGGCGGTCGGGGGAGTGGCGGGATCGGGCCGCGCTGTGGTTCGTCCGGAAACGGACCTGGCGCTTGCCCCGTGTCGAAGGGGTGGCCGAGAGTCGAACCAATGAACGAGAAGCCTCGCCCTCGCCAGGCCCGTCTGCTCGACCACCGCGATTTCCGGCTCCTGTTGACCGGAGCCGCGGCGGCCCAGACGGGCAGTCAGGTCACCCTGGTCGCGCTGCCATTGGTGGCGGTGATCGTGCTGGACGCCACCCCGCTCGAGGTCGGTCTGCTGACCGCCGCCGAGACCGCCGCCTTCCTGCTGGTCGGCCTGCCGGCCGGCGCCTGGCTGGACCGGATGCGCAAGCTGCCGGTGCTGATCCGCGCCGACCTCGTGCGCTGTCTGGCGGTGGGGTCGATCCCGCCGGCGGCGGCGCTCGGGGTGCTGACCATGCCGCAGCTCTACCTGGTGGCCCTGGTCACCGGGGTGGCCACGGTGTTCTTCGACGTCGCCCACCAGTCCTTCCTGCCCGCCGTCCTGCCGCGCGAGCAACTGGTCGGGGGGAACGGGGCGCTGGAGACGGTCCGCTCCTCGGCGCAGATCGCCGGGCCGGGCCTCGGCGGGGGGCTGGTCCAGCTGCTCGGGGCGCCGCTCGCCATCGTGGCCGACGCCTGCGGCTACCTGGCCTCCGCGCTGCTGCTCGCCCGGATCCGGGTCGAGGAGCCGCCGCCGGAGCCGACGCCCGGGCGCTCGCTGCGCGCCGAGGTCGGGGAGGGCGTCCGCTTCGTGCTCGGACACCCGCTGCTGCGGGCGATCGCCACCGCCACCGCCGTGTCCAACCTGTTCGCGGCCGTCCTGATGGCCGTACAGACGGTCTTCTGGGTACGGGTGCTCGACCTGGCGCCGGGCGCCATCGGTGTGCTGCTGTCGACCTCCGCCGTCGGCGGGCTGGCGGGCGCGCTGTGTGCCGGCTACCTGGCGCGGCGGGTCGGACAGGCCCGGCTGATCTGGCTGTCCACGGTGGTGACGGCGCCGTTCGCGGTGCTGTGGCCGCTGTCCGGCGGCGGCGCGGGCGTGGTGCTGTTCGGCCTCGCCTCCGGGGTGGTGCTGTTCGGCGCGGTCGCCTACAACGTCGCCCAGGTCAGCTTCCGGCAGAGCGTCTGCCCGCCCGAGCTGCTCGGCCGGATGAACGCCACCATGCGCTTCCTGGTGTGGGGCACGTTGCCGATCGGCGCGCTGGGCGGCGGGATCGTCGCCGACGCGGCCGGGCCACGCGCCGCGCTCTGGCTCTGCGCGATCGGCTTCCTGCTCGTGCCGGTGCCGCTGCTGCTGTCGCCACTGCGGCGGATGCGCGACCTGCCGGGCGGGGACACACCGGGCGGCGGCACGCCGGACGCGGAGGAGGCCGCCACCGCCGAGCACACCGTCGGGAGAGCCACCACCGCCGAGCGGCCCACCACCGCCGAGGAGCCCGCCGCGAGCACCAGTACCCCCTGACCGACCCCCAGACCTGCCGAGCCGCGACCGGAAACCGGAGACCGTTCCCGTGCACGCCAGCATCACCTCCGCCTACCTCGCCCGGTACCGTTCCGCCGCCGCCGACTCCCCGGCGGAGCTGCTCCCGCTCACCGGAGCCCAGCGGCGGTTCCTGATCAGCCGCCGACTCGCGCCGCACAGCCGCTCCGACGTCGTCCCGCTGTTCTTCGCCTACCCGCGCGGCACCCTCGACCAGGACCGGCTGGCCCGCGCCGCCGCCGCGGTCGCCGCCCGGCACCCGGCCCTGTGCGGCGCCTTCGCGACCGTGCGCGGCACGCCCGTCCTGCGGGTCGGCGGCCCCTCGGCCGAGGCCGCCCGGATCGCCGTCGCCCCCGGCCGAACGGCCCGCGAGGCGCTGCGCGAAGCCCTGCTGGACTGGCCCGCCGACGGGCCCGCCCTACGCCTGCTGGTCGCCCAGGAGCCGGACGGTGACGAGGAGTTGCTCGCCCTCGCGCTGGACCACGCGGCCTGCGACGAGCAGTCGCTCGGGGTGCTCACCGCCGAGCTGAGCGAAGCGTACGAGAAGGACGAGGCACACGAGCGGGGCGAGGCACCGGCGGCCGGGCCCGCACCGCAGGCCCTGGCTGACTACCGGCAGGCCGTCGAACTCCAGCTGGCCGCCGAGGACGCCGCCGGCGGCCCCGCCGCGCAGGCCCACTGGGGCCGCCGGCTCGGCGCGCTGACCGGGGCGGGCGGCGGCGCGGCCACGTCCACCGGGATGCTCACCGAGCGGCTGCCGGCCGCCGAGGGCGCCGCCCGCAGCGCCGTCTTCCCGGCCCTGCTGGACGCTGTCGGGGCCGCCGCGCACCGACTGCACCGGACGGACGGGGGGCCGCTCGCGCTCGGCTACCCGTGGGGCGGCCGGCCGGCCGGCTCGCCCGCCGCGCTCGGCTGCTTCCTCAACACCCTGGTGCACCCGGCCGGTTCGAGCACCACGGACGACCTGGACACCCTCGCCGACGCCTGGTGGGACGACCTCGACCACGCCGGCACCCCGTTCGACGAAGTGGTGCGCGCCGCCCGTACCGCCGGGGCGCCGTGGACGGGGGCCCTGGACGCCATGCTCACCCTGGAGGACCTGCACCGCCGCCCGCCGCTGGTGCTCGGCGGCACGCCCGGCCGGGAGACCCACCTGGCCGGACGGCCGCTCGCCGCCCCGCTCGCGGTCTCCGCCTCGCACGGCGACGACCTGCTGGTCCGGCTCGCCTGGGACAGCGACCGCTTCCCCGAGGCCGACGCCCGCGCCGCCTTCGACGACCTGCTCGCCGTGCTGCGCCACCACCTGCACGCCCGGCCGCGCCCGGACTCCCACGCCTGACCCCGGGCCTGACCTTCCGCGCCTGACCTTCCGCGCCTGACCCTCGACGCCTGAACCCGGCTGCCCCGGAAGGGGTTTGCGACTCCCGAGCCCGCGCCCTGACCGACGGGCTGCCCGACCTCCCGCGCCCCATTCCGCGGGCCCGAACTCCCATGCCGGATCCGCCTCGCAGGATCCACCGCGCCTGGACGCGCGTGCCCGAACAGGCATGCCCGCGCAGGAGCCCGAAGCCCGGACCCCCGGGCCGCACCGTCATCCCGGTGCGGCCGGTCCAGCGGCCGGAGCGGGACCACCCCACGCCCGCCGCCGGCCACCGCAGTGCCGACAAGCCCACCACACAAGGGAACCGCCCATGTTCGCACTCTCTCCGTCGCAGGAGATCGTCTGGCTGCACGAACAGATGCTGCCGGGAAGCCGCGCCTACAACTTCACCGCCGTCCTCGACCTCTGGGGCACCCTCGACCGGGACGCGCTGCACGCCGGTCTGGCCGCCGTCCTGGACCACCACCCCGGCCTGCGGCTGGAGTTGGTGCCCCGAGCGGAGGGGCTGCCCGGCCAGCGGGTCGCCGAGGGGTGTCAACCGGAGCTGCGCCACAGCGACTTCGCCACCGAGGACGACCCGGAGGCCGCCTTCCGGCGGCTGCTCGCCGCCGAGGCCGAAGAACCGGTCGACACCGAGCGGGCACCGGTGCTGCGCTGGCACCTGGTGCGGATCGCCGAAGGCCACCACCGGCTGATCCACGTCGAGCACCACCTCGTCCACGACGGCCACTCCTTCGCGATCCTGCTGCGCGACCTGTTCACCGTCTACCGCGCCCGGGTCCTCGGCGAGCCGTACGACCTGCCCACCGCCCCCTCGTACGAGGAGCACGCGCGGGCCGCCGTCGACGTCCCCCGCGACCGCGCACTCGACTTCTGGACCCGGGAGTTGGCCGACGCTCCGCGCGAGGTCACCCTGCCCGGGCTGGCCAGGCCGGGCGCCGAGCGCCGCCACCGGGGCGGCCAGTTGCGCCAGGCGATCGGCGCCGACCTGGCCGAGCGGCTGCGCGAGCGCAGCAAGGCGGACGGCCACACCCCGTTCAGCACCCTGCTCGCCCTGTTCGCCGAACTGCTGCGCCGGCACAGCGGGCACCGCGAGGTCGTGGTCGGCACCGCCGTCGGCAACCGCCCGGAGGGCTTCGAGGGCACCGTCGGCATGTTCGTGAACACCGTGCCGCTGCGCCTGCGGCTCGACCCCGCCGCCCCCGGCACCGAGGCCGTGGACGAGGTGACCGACGTCCTGATGCGCGCCCTGCCGTACCAGGACCTGCCGGTGCAGGAGCTGACCCGCCGCCTGGGCCTGCACACCGGCGGTGCCGACAACCCGCTGTTCAACGTGATGTTCAGCGCGCACGACGCGGCGCTGCCGGACGTCCAGGCGCCCGGCCTGGAGGTCTCGCTGTACGAGGGCTTCAACACCGGCACCACCCGCTTCGACCTCGACCTGGTGCTGCTTCCGGACGACCGCCGGGTGGTCGGCGAGAAGCACGGCGCCGCCGGGATGACCCTGGTCTGGGACTACGACGCGGACCTGTTCCGTGAGTCCGAGGCCGTGCTGCTGTCCGAGCGGCTGCTGGAGCTGCTGCGCTGCTACCTCGACCGCCCGCAGGCGCCGATCGCCGAGCTGTCCCCCGCGCCCGAGGCCGCGCCGACCACCGTGACGCCGGTCGCCACACCTGCCGACACCCCCACCGCTACGCCCGCCGACGCACTGGCCGTGCTCGACCCGGCCGCCGCCCACGACCCGACCGCACTCGCCCTGCTGACCGGCACCGAGCGGATCAGCTACGGCGAACTCGGCCGTCGTGTCACCGAGTTGGCCGAGCGGCTGCGCGCCGCCGGGGTCGCACCCGGCCAGCCGGTGGCCGCCGTCCTGCCGCGCGGCGCGGACAGCGTGGTCGCCCTGCTCGCCTGCCTGCGCCACGGCGCCGTCTACGCGCCGCTGTCCACCGAGGACCCGGCCGCCCGGCTCGGCCTGTTGCTGGAGCGGCTCAGCCCGGCGCTCGTCCTGGCCACCCGGCAGAGCGCCCTCGCGCTGCCCGCCGAGGGCGTCACCCCGGCGCTGCTGGACGGCCCGGCCTTCCCGAAGGCCGAGCCCGCCGCCGTCCTGGACGGCGCCGCCTACCTGATCCACACCTCCGGCTCCACCGGCGTGCCCAAGCCCGTCCAGGTCGGCCGCGAGGCGCTCGCCGGCTACCTGGCCGCGATCGTCGACCGCTACGAACTCACCTCCGCCGACCGGGTGCTGCTGTTCGCCCGGCCGTCCTTCGACGTGGCGCTGGAGGAGGTGCTGCCCGCCCTCGCCGCCGGCGCCGCCCTGGTCGTGCCGCAGCGCGAGGTGCCCACCGGGCCCGAGCTGGTGGCCGTCCTGGCCGCCCGCGGCGTCACCGTCGCCAACCTGCCGACCAGCTACCTGCTCGCCGTCCGCTCGGACCTGTCCGAGGCGCTGCGCGACGGCCGCTGGACGCCACGGCTGCTCGTCCTCGGCGGCGAGCGCCTGCCCGCCCGGGCGCTCGCCGACCTGACCGAGGCCACCACCGTGCTGAACGCCTACGGCGTCACCGAGGCCACCGTCACCTCCACCGTGTACCAGGTGACCGCCGCCGACGTCGCCGAGGACGGCGAGATCCCGCTCGGCACCGAGCTGGACGGCGTACGGATGCACGTCCTGGACGACACGCTGCGCCCGCTCCCGGCCGGCTGCGTCGGCGAACTCGTCGTCGGCGGAGCGATGGTGGCCGACGGCTACCCCGGCCTGCCGGAGCCGACCGCCGCCCGCTTCGTCACCGTCCCCGCGCTCGACGGCGCCCGCGTCTACCGCACCGGCGACCGCGGCTACCGCGACCTGGACGGCCGGCTCCGCTTCCTCGGCCGCGCCGACAACCAGGTCAAGCTCCGCGGCCACCGGATCGAGCTGGAGGAGATCGAGGCCGCCGCCTCCGCCGAACTCGGCGGCCGCTCCTGCGCGGTGGTGCTGCACACCGACCCGCAGACCGGCCCCCGCCTGGTCGGCTTCCTGGAGGGCGCCGACCGCCCCGACCAGGCAGCCCTGCACGAGGCGCTCGCCCGCCGGCTGCCCGGCGGCCTCGTCCCGGCGAGCTGGACCGCCGTCGCCGCGATGCCCACCCTGCCCGGCGGCAAGCCCGACCGCGCCGCCCTCACCCTGCTGGCCAACCAGGCCGCCGAGGCGGGCCCCGAAGAGCAGACCGCGCCGAGCGCGTTCGCCGACCCCGGCCAGGAGCTGATCGCCGCCGCCTGGCGCGAGGTGCTCGGCCACGACCGCTTCGGCGCGGACTCCCACTTCTTCGAGGTCGGCGGCCACTCGCTGCTCGCCGCCCAGCTCGCCGCCTACCTGGAACCGCACCTCGGCAGCCGCCCGCCGCTGCGCACCCTGTTCCGCCACGCCGTGCTGGCCGACCAGGCCCGCGCCCTCACCGGCCAGAAGTGAAAGGCAGAGCCCAAGTGACCGCCCCCTCCGCCGTCCTGGAAGCCGGACACCGCGAACTCGTCGAAGCCTTCGAGAGCTTCGTCCGCCGCGAACTCGTCCCGCTCGCCGCCGAGTTGCCCGAGACCGCCGACCAGGTGCCGGGTGACCTGCGCACCTACGTCCGCAAGCGCTCCGCCGCGCTCGGCTTCTACGCGGGCGACTACCCCGAGGAGCTCGGCGGCTCCGACATGCCCTTCACCGCCGTCGTCCTGCTGCACCACGCCGCCGGGCGCAGCGGCTGCGTCCTCGCGCCGTACGCGCTGGCCGGCTCCGACGGCCCCAGCCCGCTGCTGCGCAACGGCACCCCCGAGCAGGTCGAGCGCCACCTGATCCCGCTGGTACGCGGCGAGCAGACCCGCTGCCTCGCCCTCACCGAGCCGCACGCCGGCTCCGACGCCTTCCGCCTCACCACCACCGCCCTGCGCGAGGGCGACCGGTGGGTGCTGAACGGGCGCAAGACCTTCGTCAGCAACGCCGAACACGCCGGGATCGCGCTGGTCGTCGCCGCCACCGACCTCGGTGACGGCGCCGGTCCCACGACCGGGGCCACCGCCTTCGTGCTGCCGATGGACCAGCCCGGGCTGCGAATCGGCCAGCGCTACGAGGGCATGTCCGGCGAGCCGCTCTTCGAGCTGCTGCTCGACGGGGTCACCGTCGGCCCGGAGGCCGTGATCGGCGGCGAGGAGGGCGTCGGCGCGGCCACCGCCCTCGCCATCGACAGCCTCTCCCGCGGCCGCCTGGTGGTCGCCGCGATGTGCAACGGCATCGCCGAGTACGCGCTGCGCGTCGGCGTCGAGTACGCCAAGGAGCGGCGTGCCTTCGGCCGGGTGATCGGCGAGTACCAGCACGTCCAGGAGCACCTGGTGTCCACCCGCGCCGAGGTCGAGGCCTCCAAGCTGCTCACCCTCGCCTGCGCCCGGCTGGTCGACGAGGGCACCGAGTCACCCGAGAACGCCGCGCTCGCCAAGCTCACCGCCTCCGAGACCGCCGTGCGCGCGGTGGACCGCTCGCTCCAGGTACACGGCGCCACCGGCTGGGTGCGCGGCCACCCGCTGGAGTTCCTGTACCGCTACGTGCGGATGACCACGATCATCGAGGGGACCTCCGAGGTCCAGAAGGTGATCATCGCCCGTTCCATGGGCCTGAACTGACGGCTCGTCATGAAACTGGAGACCACGATGGAATCCCTGAGCATCGGGTACGGCCGTCCGCACCAGGACGGCGCGGTCCTCGACCTGTTCACCACCTGGGCGAACCGCACCCCGGACGCCCCAGCCCTGATCGACGGCGAGCGGACCTACAGCTACGCCGAGCTCGACCGCCTCGCCGAGAGAACCGCCGACGCCCTGCGCGGGACGGTCGGCCCCGGCGACCTGCTCGGCGTCTGCCTCGGTCACTCGGTCTCGCTGGTGGCCGTCACCCTGGCAGCCGCCAAGCTCGGCGCCGTCCACCTGCCGATCGGCCCGCGCCCCGGCGAGCGCCGGCTGCGGGCCGTCGCCGAACAGCTGCGCCCGGCCTGCCTGGTCGGCGAGCCGGACCTGCTGCCGCCCGGCGGCGAGCGGCTGCCGCTGGACCTGCCCACCGCGGGCGTGGTGGCCGCCCTGACCCCCGGCGAGCAGGTGCGCGTCCCGGCCGGCACCCACTACGCGGTGCTCACCTCCGGCTCCACCGGCACCCCGAAGGCCGTCGCCGTCACCGAGCCCGCGCTCGGCGCGCTGCTGCAGTGGTACCGCGAGCTGACCGGCCTCGGCCCCGGCGAGCGGCACAGCCTGCTGATCGGGGTCGCCTTCGACCCGCACCTGATGGAGCTGTGGGCCGGCCTCACCTCCGGCGCCGCCCTGGTCGTCGCCCCCGAGGCCGTCCGCTGGGACTCCGGCGCGCTCACCGACTGGTGGTGCGAGGCGGGCATCACCGCGGCCGTGCTGCCCACCCCGCTGGCCGAGCCCGTCCTGGCCCGCCGCTGGCCCGCCGGGTCGGCGCTGCGCCACCTCACCGTCGGCGGCGACCGGCTGCGCCGCGCCCCCGGGCCCGACGTCACCGCGGCCGTCCACAACGCCTACGGCCCCGCCGAGGCCACCGTCACCACCACCGTGCACAGCATGGCCCCCGGCGGTGACCACGGCGCCGGCGCCCCGCCGATCGGGCGGCCGATCGCGGGCGCCGTCGTGGTGGTCACCGACGAGGACGGCCGGCCGGTGCCGCGCGGCGTCCCCGGCGAGCTGCGGATCGGCGGCCGCTGCCTGGCCGCCGGGTACCTCGACCCGGAGCTGACCGCCCGCCGCTTCGTCGGCGCGCCCGAGGGCGTGGAGGGCACCGACCGGGTCTACCGCACCGGCGACCGGGTCGTCATGCGCCCCGACGGGGTGCTGGAGTTCCACGGCCGCCTGGACGACCAGGTCAAGGTCAGCGGCGTGCGGATCGAACCCGCCGAGGTCGAGGCCGCGTTCGAGCGCGACCCGCAGGTGCGCCGGGCGGTGGTCGCCGCCGAGCAGGCGCCGGCCGGCGGCGTCCGGCTGATCGCCTTCGTCCAGCCCGAGGACGGGGCCGGGACCGGCGCCGGGACCGGTCCCGAGGACGGTGTCGCGGGCGGTGCGGCGGACCGCATCGACCCGGCGCGGCTGCTCGACGCCGTCCGGCCCTGGCTGCCCGAGCAGGCGGTGCCCTCGGCCGTGCGGCTGGTGGACCGCTACCCGTTGGACGCCAACGGCAAGGTGGACCGCCACGCGCTGCTGGCCGCCGAGCCGCCGGAGCCCATCGGCGAGGACGGCGACACTCCCGTCGAGCGCACCGTGCTGAAGCTCTGCCGCGAGCTGATCGGCCGCGCCGACCTTGGCCCCGCCGACAACTTCCTGGCGTCGGGCGGCAATTCGCTCGCCGCCGCACGACTGCTGGAGGCGCTGGAAAGCGAGTACGGGATCCGGCTGCGCGCGCCCCTGGTGCTGCGCCAGCCGGACCTGCGGGCCGTCGCCCGACTGGTCGAGGAGCGGGTGGCCGCCCTGACCGCGACCACCTGACCCTCCCGCACCTCCTTAACAGGGCGCCCCGGCCGAACCGCCGGGGCGCCCGGAAGGGAACCACACCATGACCATCGCGACCCTGCCCGCGCTGATCGCCCAGCAGGCCGAACGGCAGCCCGACGCGCTCGCCGTGACCGACGGCTCCACCATCCTCACCTACCGCGAACTCGTCGACGCTGCAGGCCGGTTGGCCGCCGTGCTGGCCGCCCGGGGGATCGGCCCCGGCAGCGCCGTCGGCCTGCTCTGCGCCCGCTCCACCCGCCTGGTCGTCGCCCAGCTCGCGATCTGGCGGACCGGCGGCCACGTCCTCCCGATCGACCCCGCCTACCCGCGCCCGCGCATCGCCGAGATGACCTCCGACGCCGGGGTCCGGCTCGTGCTCGGCGACAAGGCGCTGCTCGCCGAGGCCGGGCTCGCCGAGGAGCAGACCCTCGTCCTGACCGAGCACGGAACCGACATCGGCGCCGATGCCGATGCCGACGCCGATACCGACACTGACGTCGAGACCGGCACCGGCTGCGCGGCGGCGCCGGACGCCGCCGTCCCGGCCGCACCCGCGCTGGTCTTCTACACCTCCGGCTCCACCGGACAGGCCAAGGGCGTGCTCGTCCCGCACGGCGCCATCGCCGACCTGGTCACCGCCCCGGACGCCATCGCGGTCGGCCCCCGCGACCGGGTGCTGTTCCACTCCGCCGTCACCTTCGACGCCTCCACCTTCGAGCTGTGGGCCCCGCTGGCCCGCGGCGCCGCCGTCGCCGTCTCCCCGGCCGACCGGCCCACCGCCGAGGAACTCGGCCGCGACGTCGAGCGGTTCGGCGTCACCACGCTGCTGCTCACCAGCGCGCTCTTCCACCACCTGGCCGCCCGCCAGTCACGGATCTTCGGGGTGCTGCGCACCGTGGGCGTCGGCGGCGAGGTGCTGTCGCCCGAGCACGCGGGCGCGGTGCTGCGCGCCTTCCCGTGGCTCGAACTGGTCAACGTCTACGGACCGACCGAGGCCACCACCTTCACCACCCTGCACTGGGTGACCCCGGCCGACTGCGCCGGCCCCATCCCGATCGGCCGCCCCTTCGGCGGCGCCCGCGTCCTGGTCCTCGACGAGCAGCTCGCGCCGGTGCCGCCCGGCACGGTCGGCGAGTTGTGGATCGCCGGCGACCGCCTCGCCCAGGGCTACCTCAACCGGCCCGAGCTGACCGCCGAGCGCTTCCGCGAGCTGCCGGACCTCGGACGCGCCTACCGCAGCGGCGACCTGGTCCGCCAACGGCCGGACGGCGCCCTGGAGTTCCACGGTCGCACCGACGAGCAGGTCAAGCTGCGCGGCTTCCGGATCGAACCGGGCGAGGTCGAGCACGCGCTGCTGCAGCTCCCCGAGGTCGCGGAGGCGGCGGTCGTGGTCCGCCGGGCCGGGCAGGCCGACGCCGCCCTCACCGCCTGCCTCGTCCTCGCCGAGGGCGCAAGCCAGGCCGTCGAGCCGCTGCGCGCCCGGCTCTCCGAACGGCTGCCCGCCCACCTGGTGCCCACCGCCTGGACCGTACTCGGCGCGCTGCCGCTGACCGGCTCCGGGAAGGTGGACCGGCGGGCGCTGGCCGCCGACGACCCGGTCGAGCGGCGCCCCTCCGGCGGCGGCACGCTCACCCCGATCCAGCAGGTCGTCGCCGAGGCCTGGAGCCGCGCCCTGGAGCGCCCGATCACCGACCCGGCCGCCGACTTCCTCGCCGAGGGCGGGCACTCGCTGCTCGCCATGTGGGTCGTCGACGACCTGCGCGAGGACCTCGGGGTCGAGCTCTCGCTCGCCGACTTCCTCGACAACCCGACCGTCGCCGGGCAGGCGCAGCTGCTTGAACGGGCGCTGCGGGCCACCGACGGCCCGGCCGGCGCTGACGAGGACGGCTCGGACGAGGCGCCGGGAGAGAGCCGGTGACCGCCGTGGACCAGGCCGACCTACTGCGCCGCGCCCGCAGCCGTCGCAGCGCCGCCGCCCCGTCGCAGCGCCCCGCCGTGGCCGACGGCCCGGCCCCGCTCTCGCACGCCCAGCAGCGGATGTGGCTGATGGACCACCTCGGCCAGGGCGGCGCCCTCTACAACGTGCCGATCGCGGCCCGGCTGCGCGGCCCCCTCGACCGGGTCGCCCTCGCCGCCGCGATCACCGGGCTCACCGAGCGGCACGCCGTCCTGCGCACCCGCTACCCGCGCCGGGGCGGACAGCCGTACCAGCAGACCGACCCGGTCGCCCCGGTGCCGCTGCCGGTCGTGGACGTGAAGACCGACGCCGCGGCCTCCGAGCAGCTCGTCGCCGAGGCCGCCCGCCCGTTCGACCTCGCCACCGGCCCGGTCCTGCGCGCCCTCCTGCTGAGGCACGGGCCGGAGGACCACACGATGCTGCTGACGATCCATCACATCGCGGTCGACGGCGGATCGTTGCCGGTCCTTGCTGCCGATGTCGCTGCGCTCTACACAGCTGCACGCGACGACGTGGCGCCGCAACTCCCGCCGCCCGGGCCGTCGTACGCCGAGTACGCCCGCCAGGAACGTGCCCGGGACGCCGAGCTCACGGCCGCCGCCGACACCCTCGCCGCCCGGCTGGCCGGCGCCCGGCCGCCGACGCTGCTGCGGCCCGTCCCGTCCGGCGCCCGCGAGCGCCGGGCCGCGCTGCACGCCGCTCCGCTGGACCCCGCCGTCGTGGACGGCCTGCGCGCCCTCGGTGCCCGGCACGGGGCCACGCTGTTCACCGTCGTCCTGGCCGCCGCGTTCGCCACCCTGCGGACGGCCTCCGGGCAGGGCGACCTCGTCCTCGGGTGCGCCAGCGGTCACCGGGCCCGGCCCGACCTGCGGCACACCGTCGGCCTCGCGGTCAACACCCTTGCCGTTCGGGTCGATCCGGCCGGCGACCCGTCGTTCGCGGAACTGCTGGCGGCGGTGCGCGGCGCGCTGCTCGACGCCCAGCAGCACCACGACGTGCCGTTCGACCTCGTGGTCGAGCGACTCGGCGCGGCGGCCCGCGGCGCGGACGGCACCCCGCTGCTCTCGGTGACCTGCGACCTCGTCCAGCCCGTCGCGCCGCTGGCGCTGCCCGGTCTCGACGCCGAGAACGTGGAACTCGACCTGGGGCTCGCCAAGTTCGGTCTGGCGCTGCTCGTGGAGGACGGCCCGGCGCCGCGCTGCCTGGTGCAGCACGACCGGGACGCCCTGGACGAGGCCACCGCCGGGCAGCTGCTGGACGCCTTCGCCGCCGTGCTCGCGGCCGTGGCCGGGGAGGCGGACCCGCTCCTGTCCGAGCTGCCCGGCCGCCTCCTGGTCGCCGCCGAACACCCGGTGGTGGAAGGCCTGTCGGCCGATCCGGGGGTGGTCGACGCGGCCGTGGTCGAGAACGCCGACGGCCCGCCGCTCGCCTACGCGGTGGTCCGCGGGCCCGGCGCCCCGAACGGTGCCCAGCTGCGGGCCGCCCTGCGCGGACGCCTGTCGGCCGCCGAACTCCCGCTCGCGGTCACGCTGGTGGACCGGATCCCCCGGCACCCCGACGGCACCGTCGACCACGGTCTGCTGCCCGGGGCCACACCGCTCCGGGACGGCCGGCTCCAGGACGGCTCACATCGGGACGGCTCGCTCCGGGACGGCCCGAGCCAGGGCGACCCGCTTCGGGACGGCCCGGTGGACACCGTCCTGGAGGTCTTCGGCGAACTGCTCGGCGCCACCCCGCCCGCCGACGGCGACTTCTTCGCCCTCGGCGGCCACTCCCTGGTCGCCGTCCAGCTCGCCGAACGCCTGCGCACCCGCACCGGGCTGCCGCTCACCGGCCTCGACATCCTGGAACAGCGCACCCCGCGCGCCCTCGCCGCCGTGCTCGCCACCCGCGAGGACGAGCGCCGCGCCGCCCTCGCCCGCACCGGCGCCCGCCCGCGCACCCGCTCCCGCACCGGCACCGTCCTGCTCACCGGCGCCACCGGCGGGGTCGGCGCGGCGGTCCTGCAGGAGCTGATGGCCCAGGGCAGGCCGGTCCGGGCCCTGGTCCGCTCCGAGTCCGCACACCTGCCCGCCCTGAACGGCGCCGAGGTGGCGGAGGGCGACCTCGCCGACCCGGACAGCCTGCGGCGCGCCGTCGAAGGCGTGGACGCCGTCATCCACTCCGCCTGCACCTTCACCGACCACGCCACCGACCTCGCCGCGATGCGCGCCCTGGTGGACGGCTGGCGGGGCGGCCCGTTCGTCTTCGTCAGCAGCATCGACGCGTACGGCCGGCCGTCGGGCACCGAGGTCCCCGAGGGCGCCCCGAGCGGCACGGCGGTCACCCCGTACGGGCAGGCCAAACTGGACTGCGAGCGGATCCTGTTCGAAGCCGCCGCCGCCGCCACCGGCCGCGGCCCGGCCACCGCCGTACGCGCCCCGATCGTCTGGGGCCCGCACCACCGCCTGCGCGACCAGCTCCGCTGGGGCTCCACCGGCACCCTCTACCAGGCCGCCCTGGCCGGCCGGCCGATCAGCCTGCCGGCGGCCGACGACCGGTACGGAGCGTCCTGGGTCCACGCCGCGGCCCTGGCCCGCGCGCTCGCCGCCTGCGCGGTCCCGGACCACCCGGCGGCCGGGCGGGTCGTCAACGCGGTGAGCGGACACGTCTCCTGGGCGGAGTTCACCGCGGAGCTGGTCCGGCTGCTCGGCTCCGACAGCCCGCTCGCCGTCGGTCCCGACGCCGACGAGGAACTGCGCCGCCCCTGGCGCTACCGGGCCGACACGCTGGCCGACCCGCTCACACCCGAGCCGGGCGAGGACTGGCGCAGCGTCCTGGCAGCCATGGTCGGCTGAGCCGGGTCGCCCCGGGCGGAGGGGCCCGTCGTTCACCGGACCCCCTCCGCCCGGCAGCCTCGCCCGGACGATACGGGTGGCTTCCTTCCCCAGCTGTGCAGGACCTTCCGTGGCTGTGCACGCCGCAGGGTGCCTTACGATGCAAACGGGAATCCACCATGTGCAGAGAGGGGCGAGAGGTGACGGACGGCGACTCACACCGCCCGTTGCGCGCCGACGCACAACGCAACCGGGACAAGATCCTCACGGCCGCGGTGCGTGTGTACGCCGACGAAGGGCTCGACGCCCGCCTGGAACACATCGCGAAAGCCGCAGGCGTCGGCAGCGCGACCCTCTACCGCAACTTCCCCACCCGGGAAGCCCTGATCGAGGCCGTCTACCGCAACGAAGTCGCCCAGTTGTGCAACGCCGTCCCCGGCCTGCTCGCCGCCAGACCGCCCTACCAGGCCCTGCACGCCTGGACACGGCTCTTCCTCGACTACATCGCCGCCAAATCCGGCATGGCCGACGCGCTGCGCGCCATCGCCGCCGCGGGGAACAACCCGCACGGCGACAGCCGGGACATGATCCGACAGGCCCTCACCGAACTGATGGACGCCTGCGTGGCCGCCGAGGTGATCCGCACCGACATCAGCCCCGCCGACCTGGGGGCCGCCCTCGAAGGCATCGCCCTCACATCCGCCAGACCCGAACAGCGCGAACAGGCCGAACGGCTGCTGGACCTCACCCTGGACGGCCTGACGACACGTCCGTGAGACGCCGTCGACCCGAGCCTCCGCCCGCCCGGCCGCCGGCGGATGGACGTCACGGTGGCCGGGCTCTGAGCGGTGGTGGGACAGGCCCGGACGGCGGACCCCAGGAGGGGGGAGGGGTGCCGTCCGGGCCGCTCATTGCCCACCCGGCTCTCTTCTCACCCCGATCCGGCAAGCCAAACCCCCGGGCTCGGCGCGCCTCGGACTGTCACAGCGGGCCGGGGCGCCGGGCGTGATCGGGTCCGAGCCGAGTGACGGGGAGTCCGGCATGCCCCCTTGGCGGGTCGGGGCCGCCCGGGGCGGCAGGTGACACACCGACGGTCGGTGTGCGACTCTGCACCTCGCGCGCCGTCGGGCGCGGGGAACCGGGGGGGTTCGGATGAGTGGTGGGTCGCCGTCGCGTACGCGCGGGCGGTTCGGACGGCCGGCGGGCGTGCTGCTGGTCGTCGTCGGGCTGCTGATCGCCGCGGCGGAGCTGCGGCCCGAGGGCGGGCCCCTGGGCACGGCGGCGACCGGGCCGGTGACCGGCCTCGGGTTCGTGGTGCTGATCGGGCTCGGCTGGGCCGGGCTGGTCGGCAGGTTCGCGGTGCGCTTCCGCGAGGAGGTCCGCCACCTCGACGGGCCGACACCCCGGGCCGAGCGCCTGCGGGAGGCGGCCGTGGTCCTGCTGCCACTGGCCGCCGCCGTGGTGCCGGTCCTGCTGCTGGGCCTGCGCAGCCGGGCCGCCTCCGGGCCGTCCGAACTGCCGCACCTGCCGCGGCAGATGCCCACTCTCGCCCCCGATGCCGTCCCCTCGGCCCCGCCGCTCGTGTCGGACGGTGGCGCAGGGCTCGGGGTGCTGTTCACGGCCCTGTCCGCCCTGGCGGGAGCAGCCGTGGTCGTCCTCGGCGTCGCCGTCGCGTTCCGGCTTCGCCGACTGCGGGTCCGCCGCCGGGAGACGCCCGAGGTGCTGCCCGCTGCGGCCGCCCCCGCCGGGCCCGAGGCCGCTCTCGCCGAGGCCGTCGACTCCGGCCGCAGGGCCCTCACGGGAGCGGACGCCCGAGCGGCGGTGATCGCCTGCTACGCGGCGATGGAGGGCTCGCTGGCCGTCTCCGGTCTGCCCCGACACGCGTGGGAGAGCCCGACGGAACTGCTGCGCCGCGCCCTGTCCGACGAGCGGATCGACGCCACCGGGGTGCGGGAGCTCACCGCGCTGTTCCACGAGGCCCGGTACTCGACCCACCCGATGGACGACAGCCAGGTGCACCGCGCCCGCACGGCCCTGGACACCATCGCAGCCCGGCTTGCGAGCGCCGAACCCGCGGCGGCCGCGGACGCCCACACCGTAGGGGAGCACCGATGAGCAGCGCCGCGCCCCGGCGCGACGGGTCCGTCGACCGGTCCGTGGACGGTGCCGTGCACGGGACGGACCGCGAGCTCGCCCGGCCGGGCTCGGTGCGCCACAGCCTGATCGAGCTGGCCGCGCCCGCAGTCCTCGCCGAGATCCTGTTCGCCCTGGTCGGCGGCGGGCCCGGGGCGGGGGCCGGCGCGGTGCTGCTGGCCGTGACCGGCCTGCTCGTCGCCCGCCGGGTGGCCGGAGCCGGAGCCGGGACCCGCTCCCCGCGCAGCCGGCCGCGACAGATGGAGGCGTACGAGCCCGGCCTCGGCGACTGGCGCTGGACGGTCCGTC
This sequence comes from Kitasatospora sp. NPDC051164, assembly GCF_044455625.1. Lineage (NCBI taxonomy): Bacteria > Bacillati > Actinomycetota > Actinomycetes > Kitasatosporales > Streptomycetaceae > Kitasatospora > Kitasatospora sp. NPDC051164. Next base: position 209,124 of record NZ_JBITFB010000019.1, read on the forward strand.
AGGGCCTCGATCCCCAGGGCGACGCCGCGCCGCTGCGCTTCCGGCTCCGACGGCTGTACACGGTACGGCTCGCGGAGGTCCACGGCCTGGACCTGTCGGCCGACCGCGACCGGGTGGCCGAACTCCTCGGGCCCCGGCTGTGGCCGTGGATCGACCCGTTGGCGGCCGCCCCGGCCGAGGCCTTCCCGGCGGCGGTTCTGCGCGAGCTCGTCGACCGGCTCGACTCCCTGTGACCCCTCGCGCTGTGACCCGGCGTTCCGGGGCATGCCAGGTCTCCCACCACCGTCCGAATCGTTTCTGCAGGAGCGTCATGACCGACCTTTCCACCAGCCTCCACGGCCCCGCGCACCCCGCCGCCCCCGCAACCCCACCGCCGCTGACCCCGCAGCAGGCCGGCGAGCGGGCCCGCGCGGTGCTCCGGGAGATCGAACGGGCCGTGGTCGGCAAGCCCGAGGCCCTGCGCCTGGTCATGCTCGGCGCCCTGGCCGGCGGGCACGTCCTGATCGAGGACCTGCCCGGGCTCGGGAAGACCCTGCTGGCCCGCTCGTTCGCGACCACCGCCGGCCTGGACTTCCGCCGGATCCAGTTCACCCCCGACCTGCTGCCCTCGGACGTCACCGGTGCGCCCTTCTACGAGCGCAACACGGGCGAGATGGTGTTCCGGCCCGGCCCGCTGTTCACCCAGCTGCTGCTGGCCGACGAGATCAACCGGACCCCACCCAAGACCCAAGCAGCCCTCCTGGAAGCGATGGCCGAGGGCCAGGTCTCCGTCGACGGCACCACCCGCCGCCTCCCGGACCCCTTCCTCGTCATCGCCACCGCCAACCCGATCGAGTACGAGGGCACGTACGCGCTGCCCGAGGCCCAGCTCGACCGCTTCCTGCTACGCGTGCGCATGGGCTACCTCCCCACCGCCACGGAGGCCGCGATGCTGCGCGCCAGAATCGACCGGGCGACCCCCGAGCCGGTTCTTGAGACCGTGGCCGGTCCGGCGGAACTGCTCGCCCTGCGGGCCGCGGTGGAACGCGTCGAGGTCGACGACGACCTGGTCGAGTACGTCATCGCCCTCGTCGACGCCACCCGCAACGACCAGCAGATCCAGGTGGGCGCCTCGCCCCGAGGAGGCCTGGCGCTGATCCAACTCGCCCGCGCCCACGCCATGCTGGAGGGCCGTGACTACCTGACCCCCGAGGACGTCAAGGCGCTCGCCGGGCCGGCCCTGGCCCACCGCATCACGCTCAGGCCGGAACTGTGGGTACGCCAGATCGAGGCGGACGACGTGCTGGCGCGGCTGGTCGCCTCCGTCCCGGCACCCCAGACGCTGCCCCGCGCGGAGACACGGTGAACCGCGCACCGAACACCGGCCCGGCCGAGCCGGCCACCGGGCAGGCCCCGTCCGCCGGCTCGGCCGAGCGTGCCACAGGGCAGACCCCGGCCGCAGGGCAGACCCCGGTGACCGAGCAGACCCCGGCCACCGACGGCACGGACCGGCTCGCCCGCCGCGCCCGGGTATTCGCGGTCGCCCGCAGCACCCGTGCCACCGCCGCCGGGCTGCCCGACAATCCACCGTCACCGCACTGGCGGCCCGCCGACCAGACCCTGCGCCTGCTCACGGTGGCCACCGTCGCGGCCGTCGCTGCCCTGGTCACCGGCCACGCCTGGCTGCTCGCCCCGGCGGCCTTCCCGGCCGTCCTGCTCGCGCTGGCGGCCCCCGGCCGCAGCCGCCCCACCCGGCTTTCCGCCGAGAGCACCACCCGGCCGCGGCGCTGCTTCGAAGGTGAGCCCGTCACCGTACACGTCACCGTGCACCACGACGGCCGGATCGGCCCGCCCGAGCCCGTCGTGACGCTCGGCCCCGGCCTCGCCCTGGACGCGCTGACCGTCACCCCGACCGGCGTCGACCTCGTCCTGCGCGCCGACACCTGGGGCCGCCGACACCTGGGCGTCGTCGACCTCGACGTGCCCGACGCCCGCGGCCTGACCCGTCGCACCATCCGCACCGACCTCGGCACCGTCGATGTCTTCCCCGTCCCCGAGGCCGCCCGCCTCACCCCGATCCCGGTCCGCCTGCCCGAACGCATCGGCGAGCACACCACCGCCCACGAGGGCACCGGCATCGAGGTCATCGGCGTCCGCCCGCACGTCCCCGGCGAACGGCAGCGACGGATCCACTGGCCGTCCACGACCCGCCGCGACGCCGTCCAGATCAACCAGTTCGCCGCCGAACGTGCCGCTGACGCGGTCGTCCTGCTCGACACGCTCGCCGACTACATCGACGCCGCCACCGGGCTACGCAGCCTGGACGAAACCGTGCGCGCCGCAACCGGCCTGACCCGCGCCTACCTGCGTCGGCACGACCGGATCGGCCTCGTCGCGGTCGGCGGGCGCCTGCGCCTGCTCACCGCCGCCACCGGGGACCGGCAGCTCTACCGCATCGTGGAGAGTGTGCTGGAGGTCCGCCAGGACCGCCCCCCGCGCGGCCCCCTCCCGCCCCTGCCGCTCGCGGCCCTGCCCGGCCACGCCCTCGTCTACGCCTTCACCCCGCTCGCCGACCAGCGTGTCCTCGACGTCCTCGGCCGGGTCCGCGAACGCGGTAACCCGCTCGTCGTGGTGGAAATCCCGGCCGGGGAGCCGGCGGCCCGCCCCGACGACGAGACCGACGCCCTCGCGCTGCGCCTGTGGCGCGCGGAACGGGAGGCGATGCGCGCCACCCTGCGCGGCCGCGGCGTCCCGGTGGTCCGCCACACGCCCGGCCAGACCCTGGACCTCGCCCTCGCGCCCCTGCTGCGCCGCCGAATCGTGGGAGCCGCCCGATGACCGGCCCGGCAAGTACGAATACAAGGACGAGTACGACAAGTGCGGGGGCGTCCGGTCCGAAGCCCGGCTCGACGCGCGCCACGAAGCCGAGGCCACCGGTCCGCACGGTTGCCGAGCCGGCCCGCCCCGCTCGAACGGCCCGCCACACCGGCTGGGCCGCGCGCCTGGAACGCGCCGCCCTGCGCGGCACCGGCACCGCCCTCGCTCTCGCCGCGGCGGGCACCGGAACCGGTACGCTCACCGACCTGGCCGGGCCGGTCTGCCTCCTGCCGGTCGCCGCCGGCGCCCTCTGGGCCGCCGTCCCCGCACCGGAGAGCGCGGCCCCGACGAGCTGGCCCGCGCGTCTGTCCGCCACCCGCACCACCCTCCTCGCCGCCGGATCCGTCCTGCTGGCCGCCCTCGGCGAGCCGACGTGGTGGCGGGCGCTCGCGGTGACCGTGCTGCTCGCCGGCCACCTGCTGCTGCTCGACGCGCTCGGCCCCCGGCGCCCGGGCATCCGCCCCGCCGGCGCAGCCGCCGCTCTCACCGCCTCGTTGCTGGTCCTGCCGCCGGCCTTCGCCCCCACCGGAGCGGGCGAGTGGTCCCGCCCCCTCGCCGTGCTGGGCCTGGCCACGGCCGCCGTCGGCGTGGGCCTGGCCCTGCGCCAGCCGGCGCCGCCCCCGACTCCGGCGGACCACCAGCCGGGCGGCGGTGGCCCGGTCCGTCCCCGCGAGCCCGCCGGCCGGCGCCGCCCCGGGCGTCGGCACTGAACGGAGGGCGAGGGCCGGCCGCTGCAGGCGCGGTTGTCGTCGGTCACCCGCCTACGCTTTGCCGCCGAAGAAGACCTGCACCTCCCGGATCAGGCCGTCCCGTACCGTGATCGCCTCGACGTTGCGGTACCGGCCGCCCGTGGCGAGCTCGTACTCGTAGTAGGCGAAGACGAGTTCCTCGTCGGCGGGTGTGATGCGCAGGAGCCGCTGCTCCTGGAAACGGTCCGCGGTGGGGAAGCATCGCCGGAAGAACGCGGCCTTGTCGATGCGGTCGTCCTGCGGGCTGGTGAACGTGAAGTCCTCGGCGTACAGGGGCAGGGCCGCGTCCCGGTCCTGCGACCGGTAGCAGCGGAAGGCCGCCTCGACGACGCCTGCGGGGCTGTCGTGTGCCGGGTTTTCGTTCATTCGATCTCCATGGCTCGACGGATCGTCCTCGAAACCAGGCTGCCGCACCCGGGCCCCCGCTCGGCTTCCGGCATGCCGGGCCGCGCCTCGGGCGGCCCGGCAGCCGACGTCCGGGGCGAGCCCACGCTCAGGGGCGGGGTGCCCAGCCGGGTGGGGTGAGGCCGGTGTCGGTGAGGATCCGTTCGACGCCGGCCTCCAGGGTGCTGTGCCGGCTGATGACGTGCTCGATGCCGTGGGGGAGGAGGTCGTGGGGCCGGTACCAGACGGCCATGTCCTCGGGGGAGAACTCGGCGGCCTGGGGGCGGGTGGCGTGTCGGCGTACGGTCTCGGCGAAGTCGACGTCGAGGTAGTAGAGGTGGCTGCGCCCTTGGTGGTCGGCGGCGAGCCGGGTCAGCATCCGTCCGTAGCGTTCGGCGTCGAGGATGCCTTCGACGACGACGTGGAAGCCGTGGTCGAGGGCGTGCCGCGCCACCACGTCGATCAGCCCGATGTTGGCGCCGCCGGGCACGTCCCGCTCGCGCAGCACGGTGCGGCGCAGCACGTCCTGGGAGACGACGGCGATGCCCCGCCCGTAGGCGGCGCGCAGCCGTGCGGCGATGCTGGACTTCCCGGCGCCGCTCGGGCCGCGCACCACGATCAACACGGTCTCCGCGCTGCCTGTCATGCCGGGACCGTGCCCGCGGCGCGACCTCGCCACACCGCCGAGGTCGCCCGCGGCCCCTCCGCGTGCTCGCCCCCGGTTTCGTACCCGACCGCTCGGTTTCGGGCCGAGGGCGGCCCGGCAGCCGACGCCCGGGTCAGGCGACCGTCAGGACGATCTTGCCGGTGGTGCGGCCCTGCTCGCCGAGTTCGTGCGCCTTCGCGGCCTGCGACAGCGGCAGGACGGTCTCCACGACGGGCCGCAGTGCGCCCCGCTCCACCAGGGCGGCGATCTCGCGCAGGCCCAGGTGGTCCGGCTCGACGAGGACCCACAGGGCCCGCACTCCGTCCGGGGCGGCGGGCACGTCGTCCGGCCCGGGCAGGGTGATCAGCCGGCCGCCGGGCCGGAGCACCTTCAGCGAGCGCTCCGCGGTTTCGCCGCCGAGCCCGTCCAGCACCACGTCGATGTCGGACACGGCGTCCTCGAACCGCACGGCCCGGTAGTCGACCACCTCGTCCGCGCCCAGCTCCCGTACCAGGTCGTGCTTGCCGGCGCTGGCGGTGCCGATGACGTACGCGCCGCGGGCCTTGGCGATCTGCACCGCGAAGTGGCCGACCCCGCCGGCCGCCGCGTGCACCAGCACCCGCTCCCCGGGGCGTACGTCCGCCGTGTCCACCAGGGCCTGCCAGGCGGTCAGCGCGGCCAGGGGCAGGGCCGCGGCCTCCACGTGGGTCAGCGACGCCGGCTTGGGGGCGAGGTGGCGGGCCGGCGCCACCACGTACTCGGCGTAACCGCCCGCCTGGCGCGGGAACAGCGGCATCCCGAAGACCTCGTCGCCGGGGCGGAACACGCCGACTCCCGGCCCGACGGCCTCGACCGTGCCGGACACGTCCCAGCCGACCGCGGGTACGTCGCCCCATGCGATGAGGGCGCCGCCGGCCCGGGTCTTCCAGTCCACCGGGTTCACGCCGGCCGCGTGCACGCGCACCAGGACCTCGTTCAGTCCCGGCTCGGGGCGCTCGATCTCGCGCTCGACCAGGTTCTCGGGCCCGCCCCACTGCTCCACGACCACCGCTCGCATGCTGTCCTGCCTCGTTCTTCGTTGCGTTTCGTACGCCGCCGGGATTGCCCGGCGACGCAGTCCACGATCCGGCATGCCGGTCCGGTGCGGTGTTGGCCGTCCGGCCACTATGTGACAGGATCTGGCCATGGGTACGGCGCAGACGAACCAGCTGGCGCAGGCGAACCAGGCGGCGCGGGCCAAGCCCACCGCGGGGAGTGCGGACGACCGGGAGCGGACGGCGGGCGCGCCGCCCCGGCTGCACCGGATCGCCGTGCTCGCCCTGCCCGGCGTCCCGCCCTTCGAACTCGGGATCCCCTCCCGGGTCTTCGGCAGCGCGGTGGATGCCGAGGGCCGCCCGCTCTACGACATCGTCGTGTGCACCGCCGACGGCGCCCCGGTCCTCAGCGACGCCGGCTTCATCGTGCAACCGGCCGCCGGCCCCGAGGCGCTGGTCGCGGCGGACACAGTGATCATCCCGCCCACGCACGCCATGCCCGAGCTGGGCCGCGGCGGCCCGCTGCCCCCCGAGGTCGGCGCGGCCATCGCCGGCATCCGGCCCGGCACCCGGCTGGTGTCGATCTGCTCCGGCTCCTACGTGCTCGCCGCGGCCGGGCTGCTCGACGGCCGGCCGGCCACCACGCACTGGAATCTGGCCCCGGAGTTCCGCCAGGCGTACCCGACGGTCAAGGTCGACGAGGATGTCCTCTTCGTCGACGACGGCGATGTGCTCACCTCCGCGGGCGTGGCGGCCGGCGTCGACCTGTGCCTGCACGTGATCCGCCGCGACCACGGCGCCGCGGTCGCCAACCGGACCGCCCGGATGTGCGTCGTGCCGCCCTGGCGGGACGGCGGACAGGCCCAGTACATCGACCGTCCCGTCCCCGAACCCACCGTCGCCAGCACCACCGCCACCCGCGCCTGGGCCCTCGAACACCTCGGCGAGCCGCTGCCCCTCACCCGGCTCGCCGAGCACGCCCGGATGAGCCTGCGCTCCTTCACCCGGCGCTTCCGCGACGAGGCCGGTATGACCCCGGTGCAGTGGCTCACCGCACAACGCCTCGACATGGCCAAGCAGTTGCTGGAGTCCACCGACCTGCCGATCGACCTGGTCGCCCACCGGGCCGGCTTCGGCTCCGCGAACTCCCTGCGCGCGCACATGAGGACGGCCTTCGGGGTGTCCCCTGCCGCCTACCGCCGCACCTTCAGCCCCCACGAGCCCTCCGCCGTGCCCGACCTCGTCGCCGCCGCCCCCGACCCCGCCTCCGTCGCTGCCGCCCCTGTCGCTGCCGGCTGATCCCGTGGGCTCCCGGCCACCCTCACCCGATGGTGACCACCCGGGCCCACTCCGGCGGGGTGTCCGGGCGGTAGTCCGGGTCGTTCTCGTCGTAGTGGCCGGAGCGGGGGAAGAGGCCGACGACGGTGCGACAGGGCGGGGCGGTGGACGGCCACGGGGTCTGGCCGTCGGTCAGGACCACGATGACGTCCGGCTGAGGGGTGGAGCGCAGGGCGGCGTGGAAACCGGTGCGCAGGTCCGTGCCGCCGCCGCCGAGGAGCGGGATCCCCGCCGTACGGCACAGGGAGTGGACGGCCCGGGCGGCCGCGTCGCAGGGGACCACGCGGACCTGGTCCCGGCGCCCGCCGACCGCGCGGGCGATCGCCGCGACCTCCAGCAGCGCACTGCCCAGCTCGTCGTCCGAGACCGACCCGGAGGTGTCGATGATCACCGCGACCCGGGGCGGCCGCCGCCGCAGGCTCGGCAGGAGCACGCCCGGCACCCCGGCCGAGCGGCGGGCGGGGCGGCCGTAGCTGTAGTCCTCGCCCGCGCCGGGCCCGGAGACCGCCGAGCGCATCGCCGCGCCCAGCAGTTGCCGCCACGGCTGCGGCGGGTGGAAGGCCTCCTCGGCCCAGCGCCGCCAGCCCGCCGGGGCGCTTCCGGGGCGGCCCCGGATCCCCTCGGCGACCCGGAAGCGGACGGCGTCGCGTTCCTGCTCGGTCAGCCCGTGGGCGCCGTCGGGGCCCAGTTCCCAGGGCCGGTCGGTGCCGTCGGCGCCGCTGCCGCAGTCCAGCCAGGCCGCGTCCAGGTCGCGCGGGTGGAACCGGTAGCTGCGCAGGTACTCCTCCATCAGCAGCCCCTCCGGCAGCAGCAGCCGGCCGGGCAGGAGTGCGCCGGCCGGCCGGACCAGCCCGTCGCCGTACACGTCGTCGTTGATCTCGCAGTCGGCGGCGATGTTGGTCCGCAGCTGCGCGGCCGGGCCCTCCAGGCCGAGTTCGCGGGCGATCCGGTCGCCGCGCCCGTGGTGGTCGCGCAGCAGGTGCGAGACCTCGTGGACCCAGACGCCGGCGAGTTCCTCCACCGGAGTGCGGTCGACGAAGACCGGCGAGGCGTAGCAGCGCCAGTACCGGTCCACGGCCATGGTCGGCACCTGACGCGACTCCACCAGGTGCAGTGCGAACAGCGCGGACGCCAGGTACGACCTCGCCCGGGCGGCCTGCAGCCGGGCGGCGTACAGCTTTTCGGCGGCCGGCTTTCCGGTGGCCGGCTTGTTGGTGGCCGCCATTTCGGTGGCCGGCCTTCCGGTGGCCGCCATTTCGGTGGCCGGCGGGAGAGCGGTGCTCATCGGCCCGCCCTCTCCGCCACCCGGTCGGCCACCCGGGCAGCGGCGCGGTCGGCCCGGCGGGAGAGGGCGAGTGCCGGGGCGAGCCGCTCGATCGACTCCGGCACGTCCCAGTCCTCCCGGCGCAGCGAGGCCAGCGTGGTGGCCGGGACGACCAGCAGGTCCGGGGCGCCGGTGTCCAGCGCGCGGACCAGCAGCGCCCAGGCCGCGTCCCAGCGTTGACGGTCCGGCCGGTTGCGTACCGCCGCGACCACCCCGTCCAGCACCGCCTGGCGCAGGTCCCCGCGGTCGGGCAGTTCCGCGCCCGCCGGGTCGGCGAGCAGGTCCTCGGGATCGGGCAGGTCCATCCGGTCCATGCTCGCCATCAGCTCCAGCCCCGGGCCGTCACCGACGGTGCCGCGCACCAGCAGCGACAGCACCTCGCGGGAGGAGCCGGCGGCGGTCGCGAAGGCGATCAGCCGCAGCGTCATGTCCCAGCTACGCGGGGACGGCCAGGCGCCGCCGCGCCGGGTCTCGGTGGTGGGAATGCGGTGAACCAGTTCCGGGCGGGCGGTCAGCAGCCCGCACACCGCGCGCCGGGCGAGCGCGACGGCCTCCGGCAGCGCCTGCGGGTCGAGGCGGGGCAGGGTGGCCACCGGCCAGACGCCGCCGAGGCCGCGCACCACCACCTCGTGATCGTGCACCCACTGCAGGTGGACGAAGCGGTTGGCCAGCGGCGGGCTCAGCTCCCAGCCGTCGGCCGCCGAAGCGCGCGGGTTGGCGGCGGCCACGATCCTTACGCCGGGCGGCAGTCGGAGCGTGCCGATGCGACGCTCCAGGACCACGCGGAGCAGCGCCGCCTGGACGGCGGGCGGCGCGGTGGACAACTCGTCCAGGAACAGCAGTCCGCGCCCGGCCCGCACCAGCCGCACCGCCCAGTCCGGCGGGGCCATCGGCACGCCCTGCTGCGCCGGGTCGTCGCCGACGATGGGCAGCCCGGAGAAGTCGGAGGGCTCGTGGACGCTGGCGATCACCGTGGTCAGCGGCAGCTCCAGCGTCTCGGCGAGCTGGTTGAGCGCGGCGGTCTTGCCGATGCCGGGTTCGCCCCAGAGCAGGACGGGCAGGTCGGCGGCGACGGCCAGGGTTAGGGCCTCCAGCTGGGTGTCGGCGCGGGGTTCGGTGGTGGTGTCGCCGAGGAGGTCGAGCAGTCGGCGGGCTACGTCGAGGCGGGTGGCTTCGTGCGCGGGCGTGGGTGTGGGCGTGGGCAGAGTCATGGGCATGGGCATGGGCATGGGCATGGGTGATCACCTCAAGGAGTGTGGTACGGAAGGGTTTTGGCGTGCGGCGTTTGGGGCCCGGCGTCCGGCGCCGGGGCGGGCGTCAGCGCGAGGTGGCGAGGCGCGGGCGGTTCGTGCGCGGGCGCGGGACTGTGTGCATGCGGTGCATCGGCGGGCCCGGGCGGAAGGGGAACTCACAGGGTCCTGCGGTGGTCAGACCCGCCCGGTAGAGGCCGTACGCGATCCGCCGCTGCGCGGCCGCCTCCAACTCGTCCCGCAGCGGGCCGTCGCGCAGCACCGCCTCCGGGCCGAGCAGGCCTTCGACGACGGCCAGCGCCCCGGCGGTGTCGCCGTGGTCCAACCGCTCGCGGAAACCGGCCAGTTCGTGCGGACGGCGGTGCGCCAGGTCGACCGCGCGCAGGCAGGGCAGCGGGGTGCCGGACAGGGCGGCCAGCAGCTCCTCGCGGCGCAGCTCGGCCGGATCGTGGTCGAGCGGGGCGAGCGCCCCGTCGACCAGACCGATCCGGTGCTGCTCCCCCCGACAGTCCACCAGCCGTTGGGGCGACGGTGGTGCCGCCGGCTGGTCCGTCCGGGGCCGGTGCCCGGGCGCCAACGCGGCGGCCACCAACGGGTGCAGCCGGTCCGGCTCGATCGCCCCACTGCCGAGCAGGTCGACGTCGGGCGGCACCCAGGTCGCGGCGTCGGGCAGCAGGGGCAGCCCCGAGACGTCCCCGGTGGCGTCCGTCACGCACCCGCCCGGCCCGAGGAGCAGCCGCCGACGTCGGAGCCGCACGACGACGGGCCCGTCGGGGCGTCCGTCGGTACGCAGCAGCAGTGCGGCCTCGGCGGCCCACCGGTCGACGGCGCGGCGCCGCACCGGGTCGTCAACATCCGTATCAGATAGGGTGGTTGGCGCACCGATGCCGAAGCGTACGGCCAGTTCCCCGCTGTGCCCGGCGTCCCAGAGGTGCCGGTGCAGGTCGTAGCGGAACCGGCGACTGGGACGGGGATGCGGGTGCGGCGACCGTCCGTCACCGCCGCCGGACCCGTCCCAGAGCGCGAGGGCGATCCGCTGGCCGTACTCCGCCCAGGCGGGCGGCGTGCGGACCACCAGGGACACCGGTCGCTCGCCCGGGTATCGGGCCAGGGGCATGGTGAGGCCGGGCCGCAGCAGCCCGTCGGGTGCGGTTCTCGGTAGGTGCCAGCGCAGCAAGTCCGGTGCGAGGCAGCGGAGATCGGCGCGTACGCGGTCGGCGAGCGCCCGGCCGTGGGTGCGTGCGACGTCCCCGAGGCGGAAGTCGACCTCGACGTTGGCGGCGGCACAGGCACCGGCCCAGTCGCCGGCCAGCCGGCGGGCGGAGGCGGTCTCGATCATGGAGGGCGGCACGGCGTACTCGCGTACGCGCCGCCAGAAGGAGAGGCGGGAGTCGTTCCCGTTCGCGGTGGAAGTGAGCATCAGCACTCACTCTTCGCGGACGGGACCCCCATTCTGAGATCAGCGTGAGTGGTCATCGCCGGGAGCATAGCGCTCGCAGTCGCCCGCCCGCCACACCGTTTCGCGCGCCCGCCGCCGGGCGTCTCCGGCCGCCGCAGGGTGTCGCCGGGCGCTCAAGAGCCGGTGGAACCCCGGTCAAGACGGGTGGTTCGTGACGGCTTGGGTGTGTTCTGGTGGTGGACGGAGAAGGCGCGGCCTCGGAAGGTCCGGGGTCGGGCGGGGCAGCGCGAGGGCGTGTCAGCGGTGTAGACGCTCGCGCATGGAGCTGAGTGCGGTGGCTATGGTTCGCCGGCCCGGAGTGACCTTGACTGGTGGACACAAGGACGGACGCGAAGGGGGCACAGGATCCCGAGCGCGTCCGACCGGTCCGACTGGCTTCTACTTCGAGCGAGGGTGATCGTGATGGCTGGTGTGGTGGATCTTGCGGTGGATGCCGGTGTGGTGCTTGTCGTGGGTGGTACCGGGAAGACGGGTCGGCGGGTGGCGGATCGGTTGGCGGCGCGGGGTTATGAGGTGCGGGTGGGTTCGCGGTCGGGTGCGGTGCCGTTCGACTGGAACGACCGGGGTACGTGGGAGGCGTCGTTGGTGGGTGTGAGTGCGGCGTATCTGACGTATTACCCGGATCTGGCGTTTCCGGGTGCGGTGGAGGCGGTGGGGGCGTTCTCGCGGTTGGCGGCGGCGC
>NZ_JBITFB010000020.1:0-73057 GCF_044455625.1 Kitasatospora sp. NPDC051164
GGACGCACCGCCTGGTGGGGGGGTGACGCCTGGCGGCGTCACCGCGGGTGGTTGCCCGAGGCTGCGCCTCGGGGCCCGGCTGCGCCGGGCGGGGGTGGGCTGGGGCCATTCGCCTGCGGCGAATTGGCTTTGGGGTGACGGCCCCTGGCGGGGCCTTAGTTGATGGGTGGTTGGGCACGGGCCTGCGGCCCGCCATGAGTGGCGTTGACGATGTGACACGAATTTCGGGTAGCAGGGCCTCCCCTGCGGGGCGGCCCCGGGCGTTAACGATGTGGCGTGAATTTCGGGTAGAAGCCCTCCCCTGACGGGGAGGGAGATATCCGGCACGGCACCCGTTGACGACATGGCGCGAATTGCCGACGACAGCGCCTCCCTCGGGTGAGGCCCCTGCCGGGGCCAACCCGGTCCGGTCCCCCGGCGACATCGGCCGGCACCCCGTCCAGACGCCCGTGCCGGGCCCGACCGGCCTCGGGGGCGACCGCCGGGCGCAGCGCGGCGGCCTGTGGCCGACGGCCCCCAAAGCAGGCCTTTCGCCCCGTGCCGGGGTGGGGGTTCGAAGGTGCAAGAGCTGTCACGGCCTTGCCCCGCGCGCAGGCCCGGCCCGGACGAGCACACCCCCCAGTCCTGACGGGGCCAGGGCTTTCCCCGGCACGCGGCAGAAAACGCCGATCACACCACCCCGGAAAGGGGCGCCTGGAAGTCCGGGAAAAGCCCCTGCGGCGCACCGCACCCCACCCCGCCCAAAGGCGCCGGGGAGAGGGGCGCAGCATGCGGGGAAAGGGGCGCAGCACGAGGCTTCCGAGACCGCGTGGGACGGTCACCTGAGCCGCCCTCACAACGTCCTGGGAACGCCACCCTGACACCGCATGGAACACCCCGGAAAACCCGCCCGTCTGCCTGGATATGACGCCCGCTCCACCGAACCACGAAATATCCAGTAAAAGGCTCCAGAAACGATGCTTCCTTCCAATCAGGGCAGAGCTTGGATCGTAATACCACCTTGAGTACTAACCCGCTACCGGCATCCGACCGTGAAAAACACGGACACCACCCTCTCGAAAAGCGGGGCGCAGCACGACACGGAACAACAGGAAAAGAGGCTGCGGGCCTTCGGCGGGGGTCGGGGCCTGGCGGGCCCTTGGTGGTGGTCGGGGGGTGCCTGCGGCGCCACCGGGAGCCGGGGGCGGGGGCCTGCGGCCCTGCGGAGGGCGGTGGGAGGAGAGCCGGGGGCGGGGCCTGGCGGCCTCTCAGGGAGTGGCCAGGGGGCCGGGGAAGTCCGGGTGAGGCTGCGGGCCCCTTTTCGGGCGGGCGGGGAGCAGGGCGGAGCGGGCGGGCACGGTGGCCTGCGGCTCCCTTCGGGTCGGGCCACCGGCACACAGGACACCAGGGACGGGCCTACGCCCGATGTCCTGTGCCATCGATCTTTGACCGATTGCCAATGAAGCTGGACCACTGCAGGGTTCGTGCCATCGAACCTTGACCGCCCTGGTCAGACTGCTTTGGGGTCTGCCGGCTGCTTCGTACCGTCGTACGACTCCGGTGCTGGCTGGTCGCTTGAGCTGAACTGCTCGCCGATGTTGTTCCACATGAAGCCGTCCTGCCAGCCCGGCTTCGCGGCAGCCCAGCCGAGCAGCGCCACGAGGACCTTCTCCTGGGAAACGGTCATGGTCTGGAAGTGCTGCTCGGCCACGCCGTCCCGGTATTCGAGCTGGTAGGTGTTGTTCTCGCGCAGCAGGACCTGGATGTACGAGCTGCCGGGCCGTTCCTCGTCCAACCGCTCCACAACCATGTGCGCATTGCCCCGCCGTAGGTTGGCCAGCATCGTCCCGATGGCGGGCTTGGTGGCGCGCTTCACCACGTGGCCGCGCTCGTTGGTCGCAATCAGCATGACCGGATCATCCACCAGGAGGCTGACACCGCCTCGTGAGGCCCTGACCAGGGGGGTCAAGGATCGATGGCACGAACGGTGCAGTGGTCCAACTTCATTGGCAATCGGTCAAGGATCGATGGCACAGGACATCGGTCTCGGGTCGTAGGCCGACGAGGGCACAGTTGTCGTACTCCGGCCTGTCGCACCCCTGCCACACATAGGGATTCCCTGATCCCCGCCCACGTCACACCACACGACAACACCCCACGCGACAGCACCCGCGACAGCCGGGACGGCCACCCGGCGGCCAGGACGGCGGCGGCGCAGCAGGCGCCACCGAGGACGGGGCGGGCGGCGACCACGACGGGCGCCGAGCGGGACGCAGCGGCCCGGGACGGCGGCCACGACGAGCAAGGCGGGGCAGCGACAGGCTCGTCACCCGTCGTTCCAGATTTCTGGAACGACCCGCTGCGCCGGGGCCGGCCCGGAGACGGGGACGGGACGGCCAGCCCGAACGAACGGGCGCCGAGGACAGCGGCCAAGGACCAGCGGGACGGGGCGTCGGGGGCAGGCCCGGGAACGTCGCCGAGCGGGCCGGGCAGGGCCGGGCGCAGCAGCACGGGCCCCCGCGGCCGGCCGCCACCGAGGCAGGCTCGGACAAGCGGCCACCGAGACCGACCGGAGCAGAGCCGACGCGCCGAACCGGCGGGCGCCCAGACCAGTACCGAAAGCAGACACGGACACCCCAGAAAACCCAAAAAACCGCACGGAATTCACCGACGAAATCCCCTGGAACAAGCCAGGAAAAACAGCCTGAGAGCACGCCAGAAAACCCGACACATTGCCAACCCGACAGCCGGACCCCGGGGCGGCTTGGCATGCCTACTACACACACGGAACGTGACCAGGACAGGCCCGGAAACACCACCCCGAACCCACCCCCCACCTACCCCTGACACCACCCCGACTGGTCCAACCAGAACCATACAAAACCCTCAAAACACCCCAATACGAACCCGACAGACTACGACAGGTCACACCGGGCGAGCGACCGGAAGGGTGATGATGGGATGTCATTCCGCCCTGCCGCCGCCTGAGACGAACGCGCGTCTGCGACGCTGCTCTTTATGGCTCTCCCAAACGTGATCGCGTCTATTGCTGCCGCAGGCAGCCTGCTGGTCGCCGGTGCCGCACCCGCCCAGGCGCTCGGCGACGCGGCTGGCAAGGCCGGCTGCGTGAACGTCGGCGGTGCCACCGCGGAGAGCGCGGCCGTCGGCTCCCCGGGACTGTTGTCAGGAAACCTGGTCCAGGTCCCGATCAACATCCCGCTCAACCTGTGCGGCAACACCATCGCTCTACCCGGTCCCGGCGGTAGCGGTGGCGGTGGCTGAGAGATGTTGGGCAGGGGGCTCCCACGCGGACCTTTGTCCCACTGAAAACACCTACATCCCCTAGCGCGAGCCGGGACACAGCAGAACATCGCCAAGGGACTCAGGGCCCAGCAGAGCCCCAGCCGCGGGCCGGGCCGGCACCGTGGTGGAGGGTGCGGATGCCGTCGTGCCGGGTCCAGCGCAGCCACATCGCGCCGCGCACCAGTGGGGAGTCGAGGATTGCCCGGCCCAGGTCCCGGCCGGCGGGCGCGGGCTGACTGCGGGAGGCGGACAGTTCCAGCCGCGCGGGTGCGGCGGCGTTGGCGACAAGTCTGCTGTCGAAAGGCGCAAGCGGCCTGGCCCGGGAACGAGGGGCTGCGTTCCGCGCGGGCCCGGCCGGTGGGAGGCCAGCAGCGCCGACAGGAGACGCGGCTGCTCTGCTCGGCGGCCTGGTGGGCGCTGTGGTGGGGCCGCCGTGCCGGGAATACTAGACCCGCCGATCAGCCGATGCCAGGCCTTTGACCTGCGAAATTTCGGCCGCGAACATGCCACCCAAGAGCGGCCCCTTTGCGATGGCACGCAGGGCGGTTGCGGGAAGCGGCGCGGGTGAGGAACACCGGTCCGCTGCCCGCTCGGGGGTCCGGACGCGGACCGGCCTGCTTCCAGTCTGCGCGGGCCCCGGCCGCGCTGCCGCCGGGGTTGCTCCCGGTGGACTCAGAGGTATCGCCCGACCGGTCCCAGCGGGCTGGATCCGCAGGACGGGGCTCATAGTGGGCCCGCCCGGCCACCAGCACCATAGCGGCCGATCTCGGCGCCCAGGCAGCCCTGGGCCCCTGTCCCACCCGTCTGTCGCACCCCACCACACACGGGGGTCCCGGCACCCACCCACGTCACAGGCCCGCGACAGCACCAGAACACAGACACCCGAGGCCACCCCATGACGGCGAACGCTTCTGAACACCCTCCAGCCACCCACACCAGACCACCGGCCCCGGTGCCGGGCCTGCGGCGAAGCGGCCGCAGGAACAGCAGGCTCCTGACTGACACCCACGACCAGCAGCGGGGCACAGCACGGAACGGTGCAGCGCCTCCTGGACGACTTGCACGGCGGGCCGACGGCCTCCTTGGCTTTCCGGAGGGTGTGCGCAGCCCGGGCACTCCAGCCAGTCCGGGCCACGACGCCGTGGCCCTCCTCCAGCAGCGCAGTCCCCGGCCGCCCGAGCTGTCGCCCGGCAGCTGGCTCGACCCGGACACGGCGGCCGGCCTGCTCGCGACGATCCGCGAACGCCAGGGCCGCATCGACGAGGCGATCGCCCTGCTCCGCACCTGGCCACCCGTCATCCAGCGGCGCCCGAGGGCGCTTCCGCGGCGGGCAGAGCTTCGCCTGCAGCACCCCCACCACGGATCACCCGGGGCAAAGACCAGCGCGGCAAGTTGCTCACGCTTGGTCAGCGTGGGCAGCACCAGCCGGCCCAAGTCCTGCCCGCGGTGCGGTCCCGCTCGCACCGCGGGCACTCCAGCCGCTCAGGGCCGGCCTTCTCGGTCAGCTCCAGCAGCAAACCCTCCTTCCCGCCAATCGAGCCCCGGCACGTCCAACACGGGCGCAGCAAGCGCTCGCCGCCCGGGCGATCTGGGGTGCGCTCTTGACCGACAGGGCGGGAAAGCAGGTGGGCAGGGCGGAAAGAAGAGAACTGCCTTCGGGTTCTGCTGTTCTCCGCGAGGCTGGGCCATGTTTCCCGGGATCTTCCGTGTGTCTCCGTTCACGGAGAGACGATCTCCTCACTCCTTGGCCTGGGTCACCGCCCTCTACGGCTAGCCGCACGGCCCGCTGCGACACACGTGGTATCCCATCGCCTCGCTACCTCGAAGTGATCGGATCAGGGCATTTAATGATGTTTTGTCCTGAATTTATGTCAGGCATCCAGTCATGCCCGCGACTTGCAACGTGAGGGGCGCAGGGCGCTTCGCTGTGAGGAGAGGTGAACCCGCGGATGAATGCTCGTACGCGCGGACAGGGCGATCTGCCGTGGTACCAGGTCAGCCGTCAACGGCCAGTGGCCGAGTTCAACAGGACCCCGGCCGGTGGGACGACCCCGGTCCGTACCGCCGCCGCGTCCGACCCGGTTGGCTCGGGTGAACGACGTGGGGAGCGCCGCGTGGGGGTGGTATCGGTGGGGAGCGCGCTGCTGTCCGGTATGGCGCTGCTGGCGGCCACGGCTCCACCGGTGGCCGCCGCACCAGTGGAAACCATGCCAGTGCGGGCGCAGCGGGCTGATCCGTCGCAGACCTTCACTTTCACCGGCGCTGCGCAGACCTTGACGGTTCCGGCGGCGGCGGTGGTGACGATCACCGCGGACGGCGCCGGCGGCGCCGACAACACCGGCACCGCCTGTTCCGTCACGGGGACGGGCGGGACGGGGGCGCGGGTGGTGACCACCCTGCCGCAGACCACCGCCCCGACGACGTTCACCATCGACGTCGGTGGCACCGGCGGCAAAGGCTGCAACGGCAGCGGGAGGGGTGGTGTCGGCGGGTTCAACGGCGGCGCCCCGGGCGGGGCCGGCGCGGCCAGTGGTGCCCAGTTC
The DNA here is from genome assembly GCF_044455625.1 of Kitasatospora sp. NPDC051164. Classification (NCBI taxonomy): domain Bacteria; kingdom Bacillati; phylum Actinomycetota; class Actinomycetes; order Kitasatosporales; family Streptomycetaceae; genus Kitasatospora; species Kitasatospora sp. NPDC051164. The sequence continues at coordinate 5,826 of NZ_JBITFB010000020.1, forward strand.
GAAGGTCCGGGTGGGGGTGGAGCTTCCAGCGTCAGCGCGGGCGGCTCCTTGCTGGTGGTCGCCGGGGGCGGCGGTGCCGCCGGCGGCACCGGAGCGGGTTCTGCGGGAGGGAACGGGGGTAACGGCGGAACGGCGGATGCCACCGGAGGTACCGCGGGGAGTGCTACCGGCTCTGGGGCTTCGCCGGGGCAGGGCGGGGACGGTGGCAGCACCAGCGCGAGCACCGGTGGCGCCGGCGGGGCCGCCGGCACCGCTCCGCTCTGTACGGCCACGAATGGCGGGCCGGGAGACGGGTTTGCCGGCGTCACGGTCGGCAGCGGCGGCACCGGCGGTACCTTCGACGGCGGCTGCACCGCCACTACCGGTGCCGGTGGGGGCGGCGGCGGCGGGTACTTCGCCGGCGGGGGCGGCGGCAGCGCCACCGTCAACAGCAACGGCACCTCGGCGGGTGGGGGTGGAGGTGGTGGGGGCAGCAGCTTCGCCACCCCCACGGGTATCCCCACGTCCTACGCGCCGTCGACGATCGGGACGGCCAACCACAACGGCCAGGTGACCATCTCCTACACGGTGGTCACCCCGTCCTTGACCATCGCCAAAACCCACGGCAGGCACTTCACCCAGGGGCGGGACGGCACCTACACCATCACCGTCGGCAACGCCTCCGGTGCCTCCCCGACCGACGGCACCACGGTCACCGTGTACGACACCCTTCCCGACGGGCTCAGGGCCGACAGCATCAGTGGCACGGGATGGAACTGCGCCCTGACCAACCTCACCTGCACCCGTAACGACGTCCTTGCCGCCGGGAGCAGCTACCCGCCCATCACCCTGAAGGTCGACGTCTCCTGCGCCGCCCCGCGCGATGTCACCAACATCGCCACCGCCATCGGCGGCGGCGACACCGCCAGCCACATCGCCGCCGACCCCACAAAGATCAAGCGCCACGAGCACGACGAGCGCTGCGAGCGCCACGAGCACTGGTAGACCGACCGACCCGGGCCAACGGCGGGGCCGTCCATGAGGACGGCCCCGCCGTCAGGCATGCGCCGCTGATCAGTGGCACCGGATGCGCCAACCCGCCACTCCACGCCCCCGCGTGCCAACAGGTCACACTTAGCGGCCCTTGGCCGGATGGAGCTTCGCGCGCGCACCCGCGCCTCCCACCACGGATCGTCCGGAGCAGACACCAGCGCGGCCATCAGCTCCCGCATGGACGGGGCGGGCAGCACCAGCGGGCCCAAGTCCTGCCCGCGGTGCGGTCCCGCTCGCACCGCGGGCACTCCAGCCGCTCAGGGCCGGCCTTCTCGGTCAGCTCCAGCAGCGAACCCTCCTCCCCGCCGATGGAGCCCCGCCCGGCATGGCCCGGCTGGCGGCCGAGGGCCTGGCGGAGTTCGTGACCCTGCCGCAGGCCGGCCGGGCGAAGACCTGGCACCTCACCGCGGCCGGCTCCGCCGTCACCGCCACCTTCCCCGAAGCCCTGCGCCCGACCGCCCCGGTGCCGGGTGCGGACAAGCGCCGCCGACCCTGCACGCCGACCCTTGTCCGCGCTCTGACGGCACCCCTTGTCCCGCCCTCTTGTCCCGGGCGCCCGCCCCGAGGTAGCAGCGACCGGTCCAGCGTGTCCGAACCCGTCGCCGCAGACGGTCACCTCAGTGCTCGCCTACGACCGGACCGGTCGGCTGTCGCGCATCCGTTCGTCCCGAGGCTCGGTGCCGGCCCATGCCTGCGAGGGTGGCTCGGTGCGCTCCAGCAGGACCAACAGAGGGCCCGTCATCGCGGTGGTGACCAGGGCCATCACCACCATGAGCGAGTAGAGGTCTTGGCTGAGCAGGCCCAGGTGGAGGCCGACCGAGAGCAGGACCAGTTCGGTCAGACCACGGGTGTTCATCAACGTGGCGAGGACAGCTGCCGAGCGGGCCGGCAGGCGGCTGAGCCGCGCCGCGGCGTAGGTGCCGCCCATCTTGCCCGCGACGGCCGTCACCACGATCAGAATCAGCTCCAGCAGTCTCTGCCAGTCCAGGCCCCTCAGGTCCACCGCCAGGCCGCTGAGCACGAAGAACGCCGGCATCATGAGCGAGGCGGACTGGTCCACCGTTTCGCGCAGCCGGTCATGCTCCGGGGAACCGGCGGGGGAACGCGGTGTGATCAGACCGAACAACAGGGCGCCGAAGATGAGGTGCAGCCCCATCACCTCGGTGGCGGCTGCATCGTGCTCGAGACCGTGCACGGCGACTGCGGCACCTTGATGACCTCCGAGAAGGTCTCCCAGTTGCTGGTCGGCCTCGGCGTCATCAGGAGCCACTCCCCTCCTAGGGTCGGCAATGGCAGCCCATACGGCGAGAGCCGGTTCACGATCGCGAAGTACGCGCCGGATTGCCTGCGGCGGGTCGCCTCGCTCGCACACGCCAGCGAGTGGTTCGACGGATTCACCTCGTACTACACCACGAACACCGGCGCTCCGGGATCGGCCTGCGCACTCCCGCCGATCAGGATCGACGGCCCTGCCAGGCGCGGGGGTTGTGTAGGACCGATTCTTGGGCTGAGGCGCCGCGGGGCCTCACGCGGTCGACGCGACGAGGGCTCGGTCGCCTGGTGGGGAAGAGCTGTGGGCCGGTCCGGTGTCGGGGCTGGTGGGTGCTCGGCGGTCCGTGTGCCGTGCGGTCGCTCGGCGGCCGGTATTGCGCGCGGCAGCGGGTCGTCGTGCGTCATGGTGTTCGGCAGGGTGAGTGGCCGCGCAATGGTTTTCCTTGTGGGGTGGGGGGTGCGGGAGTTGTGCGGTTCGCGGTGACGGCTTCGATGATGCGGCCGGCGACCGAGTGCGCGTGGGTGTGCAGGTAGAAGTGGCCGCCGTGGTACAGGTGCGGCCCGTGGAATCGCTGGGTGTGGGCGGCCCAGGCTGCGAGGCGTTCTTTTCTCACGACGGTGTCCTGGGTGCCGCCGAAGGCGGAGACGGCGACGGGCAGGGGCGTGGTGTCCGGGGCCGGACGCCAGGTGTTCACCAGCGCGATGTCGTTGCGGAGGACCGGTTCGAAGAGCCGCCACAGGCAGGGGGTGTCGAGGATCTCGGCGGGTGTGCCTCCTGTGGACCTGAGCCAGTCGCGCAGTTGGGCTTGGGTCGATGGGTGGGGGGCTTGCGTTTGTTCGGCGGGGCTGGGCGCTGCGCAGGAGGACAGGCCGGTCCATACCGGTGGGTGCTGTCCGGCGTTGGCGAGGCGCCGTGTCAGTTCGTAGGCGACCAGTGCGCCCATGCTGTGTCCGAAGAAGGCGTACGGGCGGTCCGTCCACGGCTCCAGCTGGTGCAGGAAGAAGTCCACGAGGCCGTCGCCGGTGTCGATCAGCGGGTCGCCGCGGAGGTGTCCGTGCCCGGGGGCGTCCAGGAGGCACACCTCCCAGTCGGCGGGAAAGGCCGACTCCCAGCCCTGGTAGAGCAGATGTGAACCGCCCGCGTGGTGGAAGAGGAACAGCCGCACGGCCGCGCCGGGGACCGGTCGCGGGATCGTGAGCGCGCCCTGGGCGAGCGGGCGCCGGGCGGCGGTGACGCTCACCGGACGCTTTCCGTCCCGGAGCTCGCGAGGACGCGCATCGTGGCGAACTCGACGACCTGCGCCGCCATCTCCTCCAGCTGTCCTTGGACGTGGCCGTCCTTGCAGTCTCCGGCGGGTGAGAAGCGTGCCACCGACGTGTTGATCGCGGCGCCCAGCGGCGTGGGCCAGCCGCGCAGCGCATGGGTCACGTCGCGCAGCGCGGCCAGTGTGGAGACGGCGCCCTGCCAGCCGTTGGCGACCGCCACGCATCCGACGGCCCGTTCGCTGAAGTAGGGCCGGGTGTCCTCGCGTAACTCCTCGACGTAGTCCAGGGCGTTCTTCACCAGGCCGGAGATCCCGCCGTGGTAGGCGGGGCTGGCGAGGACGAGGGCGTCGGCGCCGGCTATGGCCGACAGGAGCCGTCTGGCCTGCGGTGCGGTGACGCCGTGCCGGGGGTCGTACAGCGGCATGGCCAATGCGGGGCCGGGGATCAGCTGCACTGCTGCGCCGCGTCGTTGCGCCGCGTCCAGGACCACCCGCAGGGCCTGCTCGGCGGTTGATCCGGGCCGGCTCGAACCGCCGACACCGACCACGTTCACGCTCTGGTGCATGGGGTTGTGCCTCCTTCTCTTTCGGGTGCCTGAGGGTGTTCGCGGTGCGGGGTGGGAGGTGGTGCGGTGCGTACCTGCCGTGGCGTCACGGTCGGGGAAATAAAAGGTGATTCCACCCGTGCGCAGTGAACACGAAGTGGAATCATCTTTTACTTATTCATGTCAGGAGGTCAGACGGCGGACGCCACGTCGTCGTGCTGCTTCTCGGACACCTCGGGGGCCACGACCGCCGCGTTGCGCCGGAAGTTCAGCGCGACCAGCACGATCATCACCATGCCGGCCACGCCGGCCCACATGGCGGAGCGCACACCGTCGGCGGTGGCGACGCGCAGCGCCTCGCCGGTCAGTCCTTCGTGACCGGAGTTGGCGACCGCCACCAGGGCGGCGAGGCCGACCGCGGCACCGACCTGCTGGCCGGTCGCCGCGACACCCGAGGCGATGCCCTGGTCCTCTGCCGCGACCCCGGTGGTCGCCGCCGCGTACATCGCGGTGAACACGGTGCCCTGCCCGAGGCTGAGGATGAGCACGCCCGGCACCAGCTCCAGGTACGTACCGGACGGCGAGACGGAGAACGCGAAGGCCACGGTGCCGACGACACCCATGAGGAGCGCGCCGATCAGCGTGGCACGCACCCCGAAGCGGGTGGCCAGCTTCCCGCCGGACAGGTTGCCGATGAGCACCCCCACGCACGGCACGAGGAAGGCGAGACCGCTCTTCGTCGCGGAGTAGCCGTGCACGCTCTGGAAGTAGAGGGTGTAGAAGTAGGGCAGCGCGCCGAAGGTCCCCATGAAGATGAAGGTGACGACGGTACCGGTGCTCAGGTTGCGGTTGCGGAACAGGCGCAGCGGCAGCAGCGGGTCGCGGCCGCGGCCCTCGATGGTGAAGAACGCGGCGAGCACGGCCACCGCGATGGCCGCGGTGATCAGGATCGTCGGCGAGGTCCAGCCCGACACCGGTCCCTGGACGAGGGTGAACACCAGCAGCGTCGATCCGACGGTCGCGGTCAGCGCACCGGGCAGGTCGAACTTGCGCCCGGAGGCCCCCAGGTCGGTGTCCTTCGGGATGATGGCGAAGGTGAGCAGCATGGCGCCACCGGCGAGCGGGACGTTGGCGAAGAAGATCGACGCCCAGCCGAAGCTGCCGGTCAGTACGCCGCCGAGGAGCGAGCCGAGGATCATGCCGCTGCCGCCGGCGCCGCCCCAGATCGCCAGCGCGCGGTTGCGCTCAGGGCCTTCGGCGAAGGTCGTGGTGACCAGGGAGAGCGTTGCGGGGGCGAGGAAGGCGCCGCCGATGCCCTGCACCGCACGAGCGATGATCAAGGTCGTCGGGTCGCCCGCGAGCCCTCCGGCGAGTGAGGAGACCGCGTATAGGAACAGGCCGAAGGCGAACATCCGGCGGCGTCCGAACAGGTCCGCCGCACGGCCGCCGAGCAGCAGGAAGCCGCCGAAGGCGACGGCGTAGGCGCTGACGACCCACTGGAGGTTCTGCGCGGAGAAGCCGACGCCGGTGCGGATCTCGGGCAGTGCCACGAAAACGATGCTGTAGTCAATGGCGTAGATGCACTGGGCGAAAGCCAGCAGTGCCAGGATCAAGCCGAGGCGTCGGCGGGGTGGCGCCCCGGCGCCGGGGACTGCAGGAGACATGATCTGTCCCTATCCCTTCTGGGTTTTTCGGGTGCTGGTCGGTAACGGGCGTAGGACGGGCGGCGCGGCGTCGACTGGTTCGGTGGTTGCGCCGTGCGTCATCGGGTACGCCTTCGGTGGTGGGACTCGAGACATTCGGTCAGGGGAATTTCGGCAGGCAGGTGCACCGGCGCGTGGTAGGTCTTCGCGTCGTGCTTCCTCAGCAACCCGAGCTGGTCGACGACCTCTTCGTGGAGCGTGGTCGTGATCCGGTGTGGTATCCGTGACAGTGTGTGCAGCTTGTCGTGGATCCGCTTACGCGCCACGGAACCGTCGGAGACGAAGCCGCCGGTCGGCGGGCTTTCTTCGGCGGTGCGTGGTCTTCCCGCCCCCGCGGGCGCCGGCTGTTTTCATGAATGCGTGCCCCCTCAGTCGTTTTCAGTACCCCTGGCGGGACTGCGCCGGTGCGGCCGTTCTCGCGCCGTTGGGGCGCGGCTCGAGGTGGTCGCGGAACCACTGGACGACAGCGGCGTCGAGTTCGTCCCGTTCCTCGCGGTCGTCCGGGAGGTGACCGCGGGAAAGGCGGATGAACCGCACGGTCTTGTCCAGTCCGGTCAGCGTCTTGTACAGCTGCTCGGTGCCGTTGATGACGACTGTGGTGTCGTCCACCGCGTGTGCCAGCAGCAGCGGCGCCTGGATGTGCGCCGCGTGGGTCAGCGGGCTCGCTGCCCTCAGTCTCGCCAGGTCCGCCGGGTCGTCGACGTCGCCGATCCACTCCACGACCCGTCGGCTCCATGTCGGTGGCAGGGCCCGGACGTCCGATTCGAGGTCCGCCGGCCCGCAGATCACGACGCCGGCCCGCCAGTGGTGCGGCAGCCTCGTCAGGCAGCTGAGCGCGGCGAACCCGCCGTAGGACATCCCGTGGACGCCGAGCCGGTCGCCGTCCACCCGGTCCAGGCTTCGCAGGAACCGTGCGGCGGCTTCGAAGTCGGCCAGGTCGCCGCGTCCCCAGTCGCGGTAGATCAGCCGCTGGTAGGCCAGCCCCCGTCCGGTCGAGCCGCGCACGTTCGGCGCCAGCACGGCGATTCCGGCTCGCACCAGGCGCTGGATCAGCGGGTCGTGGACCGCCAGCGCGGCCCACTCCGGGCCGCCGTGGATGGTCAGCACCGCGGGGACGGGACCGGTCGTCGAACGCGGGCGGTACAGCAGTCCGGATATCTCCAGCCCGTCCGCTCCGGTGAACCAGACCGTCTCCGGTGCGACGAGGTCGTCCGGCAGCTCGTCGCTGAAGTCGGTGAGCCGGTGTGACTCGCCGGTTGCCAGGTCGACCAGGAAGAACTCGGTCGCCCGGTCGCCGGCGCCGACCTGTGCGAGCAGGCGCTCTCCCGCGAACCGCGGCACGAAGCCGTCGTAGCCGAACGGCTGGGAGGCGAATCCGGGCAGTTCGACCGTGGTCTGCGGGGTGCACAGGACCGTGCGCTGGTCCTGGGGCAGGGCCCAGACGACCTGTGGGCCCACGATCACGTTCTCCACGTCGGCGTCCGGCGTGGCGATCCACTGCAGCGGCCGGCCGGGGACGAGCAGGGCGACACCGAGGAAGTCACGGCCCTCGGTGGTGCACACGTAGATCCCGTCCTCGTTCCACCCGCCCGGCTGGTACTTCGCCGGGCCCTCGTGCGGGGTGAGGTGCTGGGTGCGGCCGGTCGCGAGATCGCAGGCGAACAGGTCCTGGTCGGTGTTCTGGTGGAACTTCAGAACGAGCAGGTACCTGGAGTCCGGTGAGAAACATATCGGCACGTACCGGTCGTCGCCCTCCAGGACCATCCTGGACTCGCCGGTCGTCAGGTCCCGTACGTAGACGTCGAGACAGGTGACGTCGCGCGCGCTGGTGGCGTACGCGAGCAGGCGCCCGTCGGGGCTGTACGGCCGGCTTCCGCTGGAGTACGGCACGCCGATCTCGCGCCGGACCCCGGGTTCCGCCGCTATCCACTCCGACTCGCCGGTGGCCGGGTCGAGTTCGGCCAGCCGGTAGTCCTGGCCGCCGGTCACGTCCGTCACCACGAGCAGGCGGGTCTCGTCGGGCCGCCACGCCAGCCGGGTGACCGCGCCGTCGATCGGGAGCATACGCCGCTGCCCCGCCCAGGTCTGGAACCACGGCTGCGGCCGGCCGGACTCGTCGCTGACGTACGCGAAGCCCTCCTTCGCGGGCCAGGCCCCCCAGACGGTCATGAGTGCGCCGCCAGTGCGAGCTGGATCGTCGCCGCGGCGACGATTCCACGGCGGAACCGGTCGAGGTCGAAGTTCTCGTCGGGTGCGTGGTTGGCCTCGTCGACGTTGGCCAACGGCACGCCGTAGCAGGGGCAGGAGAGCTCATCGCTGAGCACGGCGATCGGCAGGCTTCCGCCGAGCGAGGGAACCAGCAGGGGCCGTTGCCCGAGCACGTCCTCGACCGCCTGGAGAATCGTTGCCGTGTAAGGGGTTTCGGGTAGTGTGGTGGAGGGTGCCATGGCCGCGTCAGTCACGAACTCGACATCGGGAGCGTACTTTGCGACGTGCCGCCGGATGGCGTCGGCGACCTGGTCCGGTGTCTGGCCGCCGACCAACCGGGCCTCACACCGGGCGATGGCGACGTCGGGGATCACCGCGCGGTGGTCGCCGGAATCCGCGCAGGTCAACGAGTTCACGGTCAGCGTGGGCGCGGCCAGGCGTTCGTGGAATCCCAGCTCGGCCGGCGGCTCCATGCCGGCGGCCCCGATCGCTTCGAGCGTGGCGGCCACGTCCACCGGAAGATCCGCCAGCGCGGCACGCTGACCACCGGTCAACGGCGGGACGCCGTCGGCGAATCCGGGCACGGTCACGGTCCCGTCCGCCGACCGCATGGTGGCCAGCAGCTGCACCAGCGCCCACGCCGGGTTCGGCGCGACTCCGCCCCAGTTCCCCGAGTGCAGCGGCCGGTTCGCGCCTCGCGCACGCAGTTCGAACATCAGGATTCCGCGCACGCCGAGGACCACGCACGCCCGGCCCGAGTCGTGCACGGGCCCGTCGCTCCAGATCACCAGATCGGGCCGGCCGACCTGGCGTACGGCCGCGGCCAGGTTGGGGCTGCCGATCTCCTCCTCGCCGTCGAGCAACACCGTGACACGGCAGGGGAATCCGCCGGTCAGGTCCCGCAGGGCACGCAGCCCCAGCAGTTGTGCGAGATGCTGCCCCTTGTTGTCGCCGGTGCCACGCCCGTACATCCGGCCGTCACGGATCGACGGCACGAACGGCGGCGTCGTCCACAGTTCGAGCGGACCGGCCGGCTGTACGTCGTAGTGACCGTAGATCAGCACGTGCGGCCCGGGCCCGTCCGCCGTCCCCACCAGCGCGGGCCAGCCACCGGTCTCGACCAATCGGGCCTCCAGGCCCGACGCACGTAACAGCCGAAGACCGTGGGCCGCGGCCTCGGCCATGCCCTCGCCGGTCCGGCTCACGCTCGGCCGGGAGATCCAGTCCGCCAGCTCACCATCCAGGTCCCGGCTGCCCACCCAGTTCCGGAGCTGCTCGATCACAGACCCTCCAACCGATTGCACAGAATGAAATCGATAGTAGTCAAGCAAACCAGCGCGGGCTTGGCAAGGTAGGGTGCCGCTGTGGAAGCGACGATCGAAGATCTCAAAGCACTCGGGCACCCGGTCCGCTGGCGCATCCTGCGGCTGTGCCTGGAGCGTTCCTTCACCAACAAGGAGCTGTCGGTCGAACTCGACCTTGCTCCCGCGACGACCCTGCGCCACGTCCGCGCCCTGGTGAAGACGAACTTCCTTGTCCCCGAAGCGGTTTGCACCGGTGAGCACGGCGCGCTGCAACGGCCCTACCGCGCGACCGCACGCTCCCGGGGCCTGATCATCCTGCCCGACGACGCCGGCCTGGCCCAGCAGGTCGACCTGGCCGTGATCGGCGCTCACCGCACCGAACTGATCGCCGCGGGCAAGGACTCCGGCCGTGGCGCCAAGAGGGGCGTACTGCGGTTGCGGCCCGAGTCCGTGGAGTCACTGCGCAACCGGATCCAGGACCTGATCGCCGAGTACACCGACGAACCCGACGGCGAGCCGCTGAGCTACCTGTGGTCACTCGCCGCCCGGCCCCAGCCCGACGTCAGCCCCCGGGACAACGGCCCCGAACCGATTGACCATTGACCGATAGGCGGGACCGATGCTTGACTCATTCACCATTCGAGTGACGCGTTTGAGGTCGCCACGGCGGCCGGCAGGACGACGGCATCAGTTCCTTGCCAGAACGTGCACGTCAATGACGGGCTGGGCCAGGCTGCCGGCCCTGATCATTCGTCACGGCGCAGGCTCGGCGGGTTAGCGCTACACACCCGCAGCACCGAATCCGGGGAAACCCGAAGCACCGATTCCGGGGAAAAGGGTATCGAATGAAGATTGTCATCGCCGGCGGCCACGGAAAGATCGCCCTGCGGTTGACTCGGCGCCTCGCCGAACGTGGCGACTCCGTCGTGGGCATCGTGCGCAATCCCCGCCACGTCGACGACATCGAAAAGACCGGCGGGGAGGCCGTCGTGCTCGATCTCGAGCACGCCACGGTGGACGAGGTGGCCGCGGCCCTTGCCGGCGCGGACGCCGTCGTCTTCTCGGCCGGCTCGGGCAACAGCGCCACCTCCGCACGCCGGGACAAGATGGACCGGGCCGCTGTCGTGCTCGTCATGGACGCGGCGGAACAGGCCGGTGTGCGACGGTTCCTGCACGTCAGCTCCATCAACGTGGGCTGCGCGGACGACCGCGGCATCGGCGAGGGGTACGCCGTCTACCTGCGGGCCAAGCGCGCCGCCGAACAGCACATCTTCGCCCGGAACACGCTCGACTGGACGGTCCTGCGGCCCGGCGTGCTCACCGACGCGAACGGCGACGGCACCGTCGAACTCACCACCGGGAACCGGGTCGGGCCACAGCACGCCAGGTTCGACCAGGTCGCCCGGGAAGACGTCGCCGCCGTGCTCGTGGCGCTCATCGACCGGCCCGACACCGCCGGCCGCATCTACGTGGTGGTCGGCGGCGAGACCCCCATCGACAAGGCGATCGACAGCTAGGGCGTTCCCCCTGGAAAAGGGTCGCGCGACCCGGGATCGATGCGGTTCCTGACGGCACCGCAGTGACTCCGCGAATACCGGTTGCCGTTCGGGCGTCCCGAATCGGATGCAGATCTCGAGAGATCGATTCGGGACGCCGCCACGAATAGTGACGTCACGTCGTTTCGCCTGCACCACCGGGCCGACGGGACGTCATTCACTCACGCACAGTCCAATCCGGACAGTGGGCTCAGCACGAAGGGTCTCATTTTACAGCACAGGGGGGTTACTTTGTTGTGCAGTCAATTGCCAAGAAAAGGCCGGCGGCTCGAGCCGGCGTCGTGATCGCCGGCAACAGCGCCGTCGGCAAGTTACCGGCGAACGAATCGGCCGAACGCCGATTCGGTTCCGTCGCGGTGGCCCCATCGCCACCCCACCGGCCATCGGGCAACGCCCCGACAGCGCGCTGCACCCACTGGGCAGTGACCGCGGCAGCCATCCCGTACTGGAGAACGGGCGGTGTCGAGACCGCGCACCGGGGGCTGGGCGACAGCGGCAGTGCGGTGGCCGAGGCACACTGGGCCGGCTTGCTGCTACTGGACGAGTGCACCCACGCGGCACCGGCCGCACACGAGAAAGTACCGCGCGACCGCCCCGTGCCCGAGGGGGCGATCCGGCCGGCGGTGACCACCGTGGTCGTCGCGGCCAGCCCGGCCGGCCGGTTCGACCGGGCGTCGGCGGCCGTGGACCGCCCCGACCCGGGCCAGCCCTGGTTCGCCGAGATCGGCTACGCGCACTGCTTCGCGTTGCTGATGGCCGGCCAGGTGCGCCACGCCTGCCGGATAGCCGAGAACGGGTACCGGGACGAGGTGGCCGCCGGAAACATCGCGGTCGCCGGTGGCTGGTTGACGCTGCGCGGCCAGGTCGCCAACGTCGCCACCGCCATCGCCGACGCGGAGGCCGCTTCGCGCCTGTTCGACGGCGGAAACTCGTGCCTCATGCTGGCACCGCGTCTGGCCGAACTCGCCGTGTTCGGCGACCAGGCCGGCGCACACCAGACCCGCCAGCGCACCGACCATGCACCCGAAAGTCGCCTGTTCCTGCCGTGGCTGACCCTGAGCCAGGCGTGGACCACGGCAGCCTGCGGGGACACCACACTCGCCGCCCGGCAGGCACTCGCCGCGGCCGACATCGCCATGGCCCTGGGCCAGTACGCCGTCGAGGCCACGGCAAGCTACGACGTGGCCCGTCTCGGCAATCCCAACGCCGTACGGCACCGCCTCGCCGCGCTCGTCGACCTGGTACCGGGGCCGGTCGTGCCGGCCATGGCCGGCGCCGCGGCCGCGTTGGCCCGCTCCGATCCCGCAGCCCTGGACTTCGCCACGGCGAAGTTCACCGAACTCGGGATGGACCTGCTAGCCGCGGAGACCGCCACCGCCGCGGCCGCACTACGGCACACCTGCACGCCCCCCGGCACCATCGCGTGTCCGAACGCGACGACCCCGCTGTTGCAGCTCACCGCCCCGCTGATCGGGCTCACCAGCCGCGAGCGGGACGTCGCGCTGCTGGCCGCCAACGGATTCACCAGCCCCGCCATCGGGCACCGGCTGGGGCTGTCCGCCCGCACCGTCGACAACTACCTGGGCCGCGCCTACCAGAAGCTCGGGGTGACCAGCCGCCGCGATCTGGCCCCGCTGGTCGTCGGCGACCGCCCACAACCACCGATCCACGCCGAAGGGAAGCACCGATGACCTCCATGAGCGACCTCGACAAAATATCGGCCAACCGAGAAGGCTTCAACCTGCGAGCGCGGGCACACATGCAGTCCTCGTACTACGACGTGGACAGGTTCAAGCAGGGCCACAACATGCTGCGCCGGCTGGAACAGGAGGAACTGGGCGAGGTCCGCGGCAAGTCCCTGCTGGAACTGCAGTGCCACATCGGCGTCAACGCGCTCTCGCTCGCCCGCATGGGCGCGCAGGTGACCGGCATGGACATCTCCGACGAGGCGATCGACATCGCTCGCAACCTCGCCAGGGAGCTCGACCTCGACGCGAGCTTCGTCCAGGCGAACCTCTACGACTTACCGACAGTGCTCGACGGCCAGTTCGACATGGTGTTCACCGGCTACGGCACCCTCTCGTTCCTGCCCGACATCACCGGCTGGGCCAAGGTCGCGGCCGGGTTCGTCAAGCCGGGCGGCACCCTCACGATCGTGGAGATCCACCCGATGCTCACCCTCTTCGGCGACGTCGACGGGGAGCTGCGGGTGGCCCGCTCGCTGTTCCGGTCCCGGGACGTGCACCACGAGATGTCCGCGACCTACGCCGACCGGATCGAGGACGAGGTCGAGGTCGAGACGCACTCCATCTACGGCTGGCGGTGGTCCGTGGAGGAGGTGGTGAACGCGCTCATCGGCGAAGGCCTGACCATCGAGCGCATCCGCGAGGTTCCCTACGACGCGCGCCAGCGGCTCCCGCTGATGGTGCCCGACGGGGACCACAACTGGCGGATCCCGGGCGACCCGATCCCGCTGTCGTTCGCCTGCGTCGCCAGGAAGTGAGTCGCCGCCATGGCAGATCAGATCATGGCGACACCGAAAATCCGCGAGTACGTCCGCGCCGTGTCCCTGCGGGAGGACCCGATACTGGCCGAACTCCGGGCGCAGACCGCGGGGTTGCCGGCCGGCTCGGCCATGCAGGTCATGGCCGAGGAGGGCCAGCTGCTGGCGCTCCTCGTCGGCCTGACCGGCGCCGGATCGGTGCTGGAGATCGGCACCTTCACCGGCTACAGCACCCTGTGCATGGCGCGTGCGCTGCCACCGGACGGCACGGTCGTCACCCTCGACCTCAGTGACCGGTGGCCGGCGATCGGCGCCGACTACTGGAAGCGCGCCGGAGTCGCCGACCGCATCGACGTCCGCATCGGTGACGCGACCCAGACGCTCGCCGCCCTCGCGGACGAGCGCGGCGGCGAGAGCTTCGACCTCGTGTTCATCGACGCGGACAAGGCCAACTACGGGACGTACTACGAGGCCGCGCTCAAGCTCACCCGACCGCAAGGGCTGATCGTCATCGACAACACGCTCTTCTTCGGCCGCGTGGTCGACCCGGACCGCCAGGACCCGGACACCGCCGCGGTGCGGGCGCTCAACGCCTCGCTGCGCGACGACCAGCGGGTGGACGTCTCGATGCTCACGATGGCCGACGGAATCACCCTCGCCCGTAAGAGGTGACGCATCGCCTCACGGCCGGTCGGACGGCGGTAGCGCGACGCGAACGCTCGCAGCCCCTCTCGGATGAGAGGGGCTGCGAGCGTTCGGGCTTCGTGTGCGTCGGCGCGGACGAGGTCAGGCCGCGGCCAGCCGGACGGCGTTGAGCCGCATCGTGCCGGGCGCCGGCCTCGGTGCCGGTGTGAGGTGCAGCCGTTGCGTCTCCCCGCCGTCCGGCGGCGGCAGTTCGGCAAGGCACGCACAGCGCTCGTCGGTGAACCCGGCGAAGCGGTACGCGACCTCCATGATCCGGTTCCGTGCCGTCGGCCGGAAGTCCGCGACCACATGGGCGCCGGCCGTCGCCGCCTCGTCGACCAGCCAGTTCAGCACGGTGGCGCCGGCCCCGAACGAGACGACCCGGCACGAGGTGGCCAGGAGCTTCAGGTGCCACACCGCCGCACCGGTCTCCACCAGCGCGACACCGACCGCGCCGTGCGATCCGAAGCGGTCGCTCATCGTCACCGCGAGAACCTCGTGGCGTGCGTCGTCCAGGAGCGCGCGCAGGTCGGCGTCGGAGTAGTGCACACCGGTCGCGTTCATCTGGCTCGTACGCAGCGTCAGCTCCTCCATCCGGGACAGGTCGCCGGCAGTGGCCCGGCCGATCTCCATCACGAGGCCCAACGAGCGCAGGAACTCCTCCGACGGCCCGTCGAACGACTCCTGCTCGGCCTGGCGCCGCACGTTCGCCTGGTACATCTGGCGGCGACGGCGCGAGTCGACCGTCACCGTCGCCGGGGTGAACTCGGGCAGCGTCAGCAGCTCGGACACCGACTCGGCCGGGTAGCAGCGCACCTGCGGCAGGTGGAACACCACCTCCGCGCGTTCCGCCGGCTGGTCGTCGACGAAGGCGATCGTGTGGTGGGCGAACTTCAGTTCGTCGGCGATCTCCCGCACCGACGACGACTTCGGGCCCCACCCGATCCTGGCGGCCACGAAGTACTCGGAGACGCCGAGCTCCTCGAGGCGCTGCCAGGCGGGGCCGTGGTCGTTCTTGCTGGCGACGGCCTGCAGGATGCCGCGGGAGTCGAGACCCACGATGGTCTCGTAGACCCGGTCGTCGACGACCACGTCGTCACCCTCGAGCAGGGTGCCCTTCCACAGCGTGTTGTCCAGGTCCCAGACGACGCATTTGACGGTGGTGATCGGTTCGCTCGGTGGCACTGGTCCGCTCACTGCGCCTCCTCCTGCCGCACTGTGCTGTTCCCGGTCGCCAGGGCGTGTCTGGCGAGTTCGAGCTGGCATATCTCGCTGCTGCCCTCGATGATCTCCATCAACTTGGCGTCCCGGTAGGCGCGGGCGACCACGTGGCCGTCCGACGCGCCCGCCGAGGCCATGACCTGCAGAGCCGACGCGCTCCCCCGCACGGCCTCGGTCGCGCTGACGTGCTTGGCGAGAACCGTGGCGATCACGAGGTCCGGCGACCCCGACTCCCAGCACTCACTGGCCTGCCGACACACCGCGGTGGCGACCCGCTCCGCGGCGTAGAGCTCGGCGACCCTGCGGGCGACCAGCTGGTGCTCCGCGATCGGTTTGCCGAACTGCCGCCGCGACCGCGCGTGTTCGGTCACCGCGCCGAGACAGCCGCGCAGGATGCCGACGCAGCCCCACGCCACCGACATCCGGCCGTAGGCCAGGGCCGTCGTCACCAGGAACGGCAGCGACAGCCCGGTGCCGCCGAGGACGTTCGCGGCCGGCACGCGTACCCCGTCCAGCCGCACCTGCGCGTGCCCGGCCGCACGACAGCCGACCGGGTGCGGGATCTTCTCGATCCGGACCCCCTCGGCGTCCGTCGGCACGACCACCGCCGCCGCGCTGTCGCCCAGCTTTCCGATGACGACGACCAGGTCGGCATAGGCCGCCGCGGTGATCCACGCCTTGCCGCCGTCCACGACCACCGTGTCACCGTCGAAACGCAGCTCGGTGGTCATCGCACCGAGGTCGCTGCCGGCGTCCGGCTCGCTGAAGGCGACGGCCGCGAGCCGGCCGCCGGTCAGCTGCGGCAGGAACACGGCCCGCTGCTCACGGGTGCCGAGGCGCTGTACCGTCCACGCCGCCATGCCCTGCGAGGTCATCACACTGCGCAGGGAACTGCACAGGCTCCCGGCATGAGCGGTGAGCTTCCCGCTCTCCTGGCTGCCCAGGCCGAGTCCGCCGTACTGCTTTCCCACCTCGGCACAGAGCACGCCGACGGCACCGAGTTCGCTCAGGACGGTACGCGGGATCTCGCCGGCGATGTCCCATCCGCCGGCGCTGTCCCCGACGAAACGCCAGATGTCCTCGTGCCCTGAGGAGGGTGCGTCAGACATCGCTGTCTGCGGCAGACTCTGCCTGGAGTCGGCCGACGAGCGTGGCCATGCTCTTGACCGTGCAGAAGTTGGACAGCTGCAGGTCCGGTCCGGCGACCGTCACGGAGTAGGCCTTCTCCAGGAACACGACCAACTGCATGGCGAACATGGAGTTGGCGACCCCGGTGGTGAAGAGGTCCTGGTCCACCTCGGGCCTGGTCCGGGTCTGCTCGGCCACGAACCGGGTGATCTCGTCGACGACGGCGTCCATGTCGAAGGGCGCCTTCTCGGTCTGCTGTTCCGGGGTCATGACTGTGCCTCACTGTAGTTGTAGAAGCCACGGCCGCTCTTTCGGCCGAGTTCGCCTCGCCGGACCTTCTCGAGGAGAAGCTCACTGGGACGGCACCGCTCGTCCGCGGTCCGGGCGTACAGCGCCTCCAGGGCGTCGACGAGGTTGTCGATGCCGATCAGGTCCGCGGTGCGCAGCGGGCCCGTCGGATGGCCGAGGCAGCCCTGCATCAGGGTGTCCACGTCCTCGACGGTGGCGGTGCCGGCGCCGACCACCCGTGCGGCGTCGTTGATCATCGGGTGCAGGAGCCGGCTCGTCACGAACCCGGGCGCGTCACGGACCACGACCCCGCGCCGGCCGATCCGGGTCAGCAGTGAGAGCACCGACTCGACGGTCTCGTCCGCGGTCTGCGGGCCGCGGATCACCTCGACCATCGAGATCAGGTAGGCGGGATTCATGAAGTGCGTTCCGATGAGGTCACCGGGACATTTCACCCACGCCGCCATTTCGTCGATGGGTATGCCGGAGGTGTTGGAGATCAGGGGGGTTCCGGGCCGGACCAGTGCCGATACGCCGGCGAGCACGTCGGCTTTGTTCTCGGGCAGTTCGGTGACCGCCTCGATGACCACGGTCGCGTCCGCGACGTCGCTCAGTGAGAGTGTCGTGCGCAGCTTCG
The DNA here is from genome assembly GCF_044455625.1 of Kitasatospora sp. NPDC051164. NCBI lineage: Bacteria > Bacillati > Actinomycetota > Actinomycetes > Kitasatosporales > Streptomycetaceae > Kitasatospora > Kitasatospora sp. NPDC051164. Next base: position 23,172 of record NZ_JBITFB010000020.1, read on the forward strand.
CCGGAGTGGTCCCGGCGGGCAGGGCGCCGGTCAGCTGGGCGTGCCGCAGGCCGTTGGCGGATGCCGCGGCGGCGCGGTCCAGTACGCCCTCGTCGACGTCCACCAGGACGACGGGCAATCCGTGCCCGACGACGAGCGTCGAGATCCCGGTGCCCATGACGCCCGCTCCTACGATGGCTACAAGCTGCTCGTCGTCCATGAGGCCTCCTCCAAACCCAGGGGTTCGTAACTGCCGGAGTCGGGGCCGATCCAGTACCGGCTCCGTTGGAAGGGGTAGCCCGGCAGGGACACGCGCCGCGGTCGCGACGTGCCGTGCAGGGCCTCCCAGTCGATGTCCACGGTGGACTGCCACAGGGTGCCGACGGCGTCGAGCAGGGCGGCGAGGTCGGATCGGTTCGCCTGCGCGGGTGGCAGTGAGGCCACTGCCGGCAGGTGCTTCGCGGTGTCCTGCCGTGCGACGGTTTCGGTCAGTGTGCTGCCCGGTCCCACCTCCAGCAGGATCCGGCCGGGCTCGCCGGCCAGTTCGCGCAGGCCGTCGGTGAACGGGGCCGGCTCGCGCAGGTGGCGGGCCCAGTGGGCCGGGTCCACGGCGTCCTGCGGGCCGATCCAGGTGCCGGTCGCTGCGCAGATGTAGGGCACCTGCGGTGGCTTGAGTTCGTGGCGCGCCACCTTGGCGGCGAACTCGGACGCGTGCGCGTCGGGGATCCGGCCGGCTCCGGCGCGGGAGCGGATCTCGGCGGCGGTGACCGTGACGTCGATGGCGTCCGCCAGGTCGATCACGCCGGCCAGGCAGGCGGCCACGTACTGGCCGTCGCCCTCGCCGATCATCGCGGCGGGGTGTACTCCCCATGACCGCCACAGCCGGGCGAGGGACCACTGCAGGGTGAAGGCCGCGGCTGCCACGCCGCGCGGGTCGTCCTGCGGTGCCTTCGGACCGTCCCAGGTGGAGGGGAGGAGCAGGGCGCGCAGGTCGTACCCGAGCAGTGGCCGCGCCAGTTCGGCGCAGCGGTCCACCTGCTCGGCGAAGGCCGGTTCGCCGCGGTGGATCGCCGGGGCGGCGTCGGGCCGGTGCGAGGCGCTGCCGGGGAACATGAAGGCCACCTGGCGGGCTTTCACGTCGTTGGCGGTGTCGACGGCTCCGGGCTTTGCCAGCGCCCGGAGGGCGGCTGTGGCTTCGGCCCGGTCGCGGCAGACCAGGTGCCGGCGGTGGGGGAAGGCGCGGCGGCCGACCTGGAGGGTGTAGGCGACGTCGGCGAGGTCGAGGTCGTCCTGGCGGTCCAGGCGGTCGGCGAGGTTGTTCGCCGCGTCGGCCAGGGCCTTGCCGGTGCGTGCGGACAGGACGAGCAGTTGCCGGTCGTGTGTGTGCGGTGCGGAGGCCTGCGGTGTCGGTGTAGGTGCGGGTGCCTCTTGGAGGACCACGTGCGCGTTGGTGCCGCCGACCGCGAAGGCGCTGACGCCGGCGCGTCGCGGTGTCGCGGCGCGCGGCCAGGGGCGGGCGGTGGTCGGGACGTAGAAGGGTGTGCGGTCCAGTAGGAGCGCTGCGTTGGGCGTGTCGTAGTTGATGCTCGGCGGGATCTCGCCGTGTTCGAGTGCCAGTACGGCCCTGGCGAAGCCGGCCGCCCCTGCGGCGGCGTCCAGGTGGCCGATGTTGGCCTTCGTCGAACCGATCGCGCAGTAGTTGCGTTCCTTGGTGTCGAAGGCCTTGGTGAGCCCGGCCACCTCGATGGGGTCGCCGAGCGGGGTGCCGGTGCCGTGTGCCTCGATGTAGCCGATGGTCTCCGGCGGGACGCCGGCGACGGCCTGGGCGGTGGCGATCACCTCGGCCTGTGCCTGCATGCTGGGCGCGTTGAATCCGAATTTCGCCGAACCGTCGTTGTTGACCGCGCTGCCGAGGATGAGCGCGCGGATGTGGTCGTTGTCCGCGAGCGCGTCGCTCAGCCTGCGCAGCGCGACGACCGTGACGCCGTAGCCGGGGACGGTTCCGCTGGAGGCGGCGTCGAACGGCCGGCAGTGGCCGTCACGGGCGAAGATGCCGCCCGCGACCACCGGGTAGCCGCCGATCAGCGGGACGGGCAGTGCCACTCCCCCGGCCAGTGCCATGTCGCATTCGTGGCTCAGTAGCGACTGGCAGGCGAGGTGGATGGCGACGAGCGAGGTGGAGCAGGCCGACTGCACGGTCATCGCGGGGCCGCGCAGGTTGCACAGGTAGGCCGCCCTGGTGGCGAGGAAGTCCTTGTCGTTGTAGGGGCGGGCGGAGAAGGCCGCCAAGGATCCGCGGAACTTGGCGTTCGCGAGGAGGTTCAGCGGCAGGTACTTGCTGGCGAACTGGCCGGCGTAGACGCCGACGGCGCCGTCGAAGCGCGCCGGGTCGTGCCCGGTGTCCTCCAGGGCGTGCCAGACGGTCTCGACGAAGATCCGCTGCTGCGGGTCGCTGATCTCGGCCTGTTCCCGGCTGTACCCGAAGAACTCCGCGTCGAAGTGGTCGGCGTCCTCGATGACGGCGGCGGCGGGCACGTAGTCGGGGTGGGCCACCATGTCTACCGGCCAGCCGGCGTCGGTCAGTTGCCGGGTGCTGAACCTGGAGACCGACTCGACGCCGTCGCGCTGGTTGCGCCAGAACTCCTCGATGGTGGCGGCTCCCGGCAGTCGTCCGGCGATCCCGACGACCGCGATCGGCTCCATCCCGTCTTCCATTTCGGTACTCACCCAAGGCCCCCAACGGCTCGATGCCGTGTCGAATTGTTCGTTGGCACTGTCACGCCCCCGTCCTTCCGGCGCGCCGTGCTGCGTGTCCGGCGACGCGGCGGGCGGCTCCCCGGGCGGCGGCCGCGCCGACCGCCTCGTCGGGCCCTTCGGCCGGCTTGTGGTCGATGGCCTCGGCGAGGGCCCGTGCGGACGGGTACCGGAACATGTCGACCAGCGAGAGCCCGCTGTCCCGGTGTTCGAGCAGCCGGGCCCTGGCCACCACCACGAGCAGCGAGTTCCCGCCGAGGTCGAAGAAGCTGTCGTCCAGGCCCACCCGGTCGACGCCGAGTACCTCGCGCCACACGTCGGTGACCAGCCTCTCGGTCGCGTTCGTGGGCGGCGCGTACGCCGTGGTGCCCTCGGGTCGCGTGTCCGACAGGTCGGGCAGTGCCCTGCGGTCGACCTTTCCGTTCGGGGTCAGCGGCATCGCGTCGATGGGGTGGAACGCGCTGGGCACCATGTAGGTGGGCAACCGTGTGGCGAGGAAGGCGCGCAGTTCGGCGCCGGTCGTCGGCCGGCCGGCTGCCGGAACGTGGTAGCCGATGATCCGTTGTTCCGCGCCGGTGCCCCGGATGACGGCGACCGCCGAGCGGACCCCTTCGTGTTCGGCGAGTGCCGTCTCGATCTCGCCGAGTTCGATCCGGTGGCCGTGCAGCTTCACCTGGTCGTCGAGCCGGCCGAGGAACTCGAGTGAGCCGCCGGGCGTCCAGCGGGCGAGGTCGCCCGTTCGGTAGACCCGGGCGCCGGGCCGGCCGGCGAACGGATCGGGCTGGAAGCGTTCGGCGGTCACCTCGGTGCGGTTGAGGTAGCCGCGGACCACGCCGCCCCCGCCGAGCAGCAGTTCTCCGGGTACGCCCGTCGGGCACAGCCGCATGTCGCGGTCGACCACGTAGGCGCGGACGTTGGCCAGCGGCCGCCCGATGGACACCGGGCCGCCGCCGGGCGGGGCCTGGGACGTCGTCGCCCAGACCGCGGCCTCGGTCGGCCCGTACATGTTGTGCACCGTGCCGGTGACGGCGTCGGCGAGCTCGCGGGCCAGGTCGGCGGGGAGCGCTTCGCCGCCCACCAGCAGCCGGCTGAGCCGGGGCAGTTCGGCGCGCGCGTCCTGGTCCGCGAGCAGGGCGCGGGCCAGTGAGGGCGTGCACTGCAGGTGCGTCACGGCGTGCTCGCGCAGTTGTTCGGCGATCGGTTCCTCGGCCTTCGCCAGCGCGGCGTCCCTGCGCTCGTCGCTGATGTCCCGGACGGTCGTCAGGTGTGTCAGGGCGTCGAGTGCCGCCTTCTCGTCGACGCCGAAGTCGATCAGGCAGGCGACCTCGTCAACGCCGGCGGCCTTCATCCGGTCCACCATGTCGGCGCAGACCTGCGGTGTGCCGAGCAGGCTGGCGGTGGCGAAGAACCGGTCGAACGCCCGGTCGACCAGCTCGCGCAGTTCCCGGGGCGGCAGGGCCTTGAAGTCCTGGGCGCTGCCGGTGGTGGCGCCGAGCGAGGCGATCAGGTCGAAGGAGGTCTCCAGGTACCGGCTCATCGGTTCCCGGACCAGTTCCCGCACCTCGTCGAGGTCCGGACCGACGAACGTGTGGACCATGACCGCCACATGGCCGTCCCCGGGGTGCCCGTGCTCGCGCCAGGTCCTGCGGTACAGCGCGATCTTCTCGGCCAGCTCCTCCAGGCTGTGTCCGAGGAGATGGGTGAGCACGCCGGTGCCGGCCTCGCCGGCCATCCGGAAGGTCTCCGGATGCTTGGCGCTGGTCAGCCACACCGGCAGCTCCGGCTGGACGGGCCGGGGGAACACCCCGACCTCGACTTCGGCGCCGACGCCGTTGCGCCGCGGCACGGTCTCGCCGCGCCACAGCTTGCGGACCTCCGCGAGGCCGTCCATCATCAGCTGCTTGCGCTTGTCGTACCGGTCCGGTGCGAACGCGAAGTCGTTGGCGTGCCAGCCGGACGCGAGGGAGATGCCGACCCGGCCGGCCGAGATGTTGTCGACGACGGACCATTCCTCGGCCACCCGCAAGGGGTCGTGCAACGGCAGGACCACGCTGCCCGCGCGCACCTGGACCCGTTCGGTGATCGCGGCGACGGCCGCCGCCGTCACCGAGGGGTTCGGGTACAGCCCGCCGAACCGGTGGAAGTGGCGTTCGGGGGTCCACACGGCCGTGAAGCCGTTGCGGTCGGCGAACTTCGCGCCGTCGAGCAGGAGGCGGTAGCGGTCCTCGGAGCCGGCTTGCGAGTCGCTGCCGAAGTAGAGCAGGCTGAAGTCGATGGGGCGGGCGCGGGCCTGGGCCACCGCGGCCGATTGCGCGGCGGCCGAGGCCGACGGCAGCGGCGGTTCGGCGCGCAGCACGACCCGGTGGCCGTGCGTCAGCGCCCACAGCAGCTCGACCACGGAGATGTCGAAGGAGACGCTCGTCACGGCGAGCCAGGTGCTGGGCTCGTCGGCGCCGAAGACGTCGTTCATCCCGGCGAAGAGGTTGGCCACGTTGCGGTGGGTGACCATGACCCCCTTCGGTTGTCCGGTGGATCCGGACGTGTAGATCACGTACGCCAGGTTGTCGGGGGTGAGCGCCGCGGGCGGATCGTCGGACGGGTCGTCCGGTGCCTCGGCCGGATCGGGCACCACGACCTGGGCGGCGCCGAGCCGCCCGGCGGCCGCGGCGGACCGGGAGTCCGCCACGACCAGCCGCACGCCGGCGTCGCCGACCATGAACGCCAGCCGATCGCGCGGGTAGCCGGGGTCCAGCGGGAGATACGCGGCACCCGCCTTGAGGATCCCCAGCAGGGTGACCATCAGCAGGGAGGTGCGGCCGAGGTGGACGCCGACCGGCTCGTCCGGTGCCACGCCGAGCCGGCGCAGCCGGCCGGCGAACCGGTCGGCGAGCCGGTCGAGTTCGCGGTAGGTCAGGGTGGCGTCGGCGGCGACCACGGCGACCGCGTCGGGTGTCGCGGCCACCCGCTGCGCCAACACGTGGTGGACCAGGACGTCTGCGGTCCCGGTCCGGGCGCCGGCCTGCCAGTGGGCCAAGGTGGCGAGCTCGCCTGCCGGCAGCACCGCCAGTTCGTCGACGGGCCGGTCCGGGGCGTGCGCGGCGGCGGTCACGACCTGGACGTATCGCTCGGCGATCCGTTCGGCGGTCGCGTCCTCGAACAGGTCCGTGCTGTACTCCAGCCGGCCGGTCACGCCGGCCGGGGTCCGCGTGAGGCTCAGCGTGAGGTCGAAGCGCGCCGCGCCGGTGTCGCCCAGTACCGGGTGCACCTGGCAGCCGTCCAGGCGAAGCCCCGCTCCTTCCTCTTCGTAGCGGTAGCTGAACAGCACCTGGAACAGCGGGTTCTGGGCGAGGTCACGGTCGGGGTGCAGTTCTTCGACGAGCTTCTCGAACGGCAGGTCCTGGTGGGCCAGCGCTGCCTTGACTTCCGCCCACAGCCGCCGGATCAGCTCACGGAACGTCGGGCCGGACCCGAGGTCGCAGCGGAGCACCAGGGTGTTGGTGAAGAATCCGATGAGACCGGCCAGTTCGGGCCGTTCGCGGCCGGAGACCGGGGTGCCGACCACGACTTCGTCCCCGTCGACGTGCGCCCGGAGCAGCACCGTGAAAGCGGCGAGCAGGACGCTGTAGAGCGTGATGCCTTCCGTTCTGCCGAGTTCCTCGAGCCGCTGGACCGATGCCGACGGCAGCTCGAACGTGAGCGCGGCGCCGCGGTGGCTCTGTACCGGCGGGCGGGCGTGGTCGGTGGGCAGTTGCTGGGCGGGCATGCCGGCCAGCTTGTCCGTCCAGTACGCCAGCAGCCGGTCGAGCTCGGGCCCGGCCAGTGTGTTCTGCTGCCACTCGGCGAAGTCGGCGTACTGCAGGGGCAGGTCGGGCTCGTGCCGTTCCTGGCCGTTCAGGGCGGACAGGTACTGGACTTCGAGTTCCCTGCCGAGCGTGCCGACCGACGCGCCGTCACAGGCGAGGTGGTGCACGGTGAGCAGCAGCCGGTGCTGCTGTTCGCCCAGGCGCAGCAGGCGGGCCCGGATGACCCGGCCGGCCACCAGGTCGAACGGGGTGCCGGCTTCCTCGTCCGCGAGCCGTGCCACCTCGTCCGCGGTGCGGCCGGGTGCGGTGAGGTCGACGACGGGCAGGGGCACGGGGGCGGGTGGCAGGACCACCTGGTGGGGTGTCCCGCCGGTCGAGCGGAAGGCGGTGCGCAGGATCTCGTGGCGTCGCACGACTTCGGTCAGCGCCTGTTGGAGGGCCGTGTGGTGCAGTGGGCCGGTGATGTCGTAGCCGAGCGGGACGTTGTAGATCGCGCTGCCCGGCTGCAGCTGGTCGAGGAACCACAGTCGCCGTTGCGCGTACGACAGCGGAGCCGGGCCGTCCTCTTCGATGGCTCCGCTCACTGCTGCACCTCGGGTTCCTGCGCCGCGCGGCGGTTGCGGGGCCTGATCGGTGCGGGGCCTGTTTCCGGTGCTGTCGTGGCGGTGGTCACGGCGTCCGCCAGGCTCGCCACGGTGGGTCGCTGGAGGAACGTGGCGATCGGCACCTGGACGCCGAAGGCGTCGTTCACCTGGGCCACCAGGCGGGCCGCGAGCAGGGAATGGCCGCCGATGCGGAAGAAGTCGTCCGCGCGCCCCACCGGCTGGTCCTGGAGCAACGCTGACGCGAGTTGCGCGACGCGTTGTTCCGTCGGTGTGCGCGGTGTCTGCTCCGCCTCGGGTTCGGCCGGGGTGCTGGGTGCCAGAGCGGCCAGCGCGTCATGGTCCACCTTGCCGTGTTCGGTGAGCGGCAGGGCGGGAAGCACCATGACCGCGTCCGGCACCATGTAGGCGGGCAGCCGGTCCCGCAGGAACGCCAGCAGCTTCTCGTCGGGGGCGGTTTCGCTCAGGCCGTCGCCGCAGGCGTACGCCACGAGCGAGACCTCGGCCCCCGCCGCGCGGGCGCGGGCGACGACGACGGCGTCCCGCACGTCCGGGTGTTCCCTGAGCGTTGCCGCGACCTCTTCGGGCTCGATCCGGAAGCCGCGGATCTTCACCTGTTCGTCCGCGCGGCCGAGGAATTCCAGCTGCCCGTCGGGACGCCAGCGGGCCAGGTCGCCGGTGCGGTAGAGGCGTGCGCCGGGTCGGTCGGTGAACGGGTCGGCGGGGAAGCTCTCGGCGGTGAGCGCCGAGCGGTTGACGTAGCCGCGGGCCACCGCCGGACCGCCGAGGTACAGCTCGCCGCGGACACCGGTGGGCACGGGCTGTCCTTCGGCGTCCAGCACGTGGGCGTCGATGCCGCTGATCGGCCTGCCGATGGGCGGGCGCAGTGCTGCCGGGTCCGGCGCTACGAGGCCGGCCGTGGCCACCACGGTGTTCTCGGTCGGTCCGTAGTGGTTGTACAGCCGGAACGGCAGCCCGGTGGCGGGCGCTGCCGGCAGCACGTCGCCGCCGGTCAGCAGCGCGCGCAGTGCGGTGTCGGCCGGCCACGGCTCGGCCAGTACGGCCGCGGCGACGGGGGTCGGCAGGAATGCCGCGGTGATGCGCTCGCCGCTGAGCCAGCGCACCAGTTCCGCCGGTGCGGCCCGGAATTGCGGCGGGACGACGCTCAGGGTGGCGCCGGCGGCGAGGGTGGGCCAGACCTCCCAGGTCGACGCGTCGAACCCGGGGCTGGCGAACAGCGTGGTCCGGTCCTGCGGGCCGAGCGCGTACGCGGCCAGGTGCCAGGCGACCAGGTTCGCGAGTCCCCGGTGCGCCAGTGCCACGCCCTTGGGCCGGCCGGTCGATCCCGACGTGTAGATGAGGTACGCCAGCCGCTGCGGGGTGACCTGGTCGGCGTGGACCGGCTCGTCCGTGGTGTCGGATTCCAGGTCGAAGACGTGGAGGCTCTCCGTGGACGTCGGCAGTTGCGGCAGCGTCCGGGGGGTGACGAGGACCTTGCGGACGCCGGCGTCCTGCAGGATGTAGGCGGTTCGCTCGGCCGGGTAGCTCGGGTCCACGGGCAGGTAGCAGCCGCCGGCCATGAGCACCGCGAGTTCGCCGACCACCAGTTCGACGGAACGGTCGGCGTACACGGCGACCGGTTCCTCGGCGGTGATGCCGGACTCGCGGAGCCGGTGGGCCAGCCCGCCGGCGCGCCGCCAGAGCTCTCCGTAGCTGAGCTGTCCGTCCGGCCAGCGCACCGCGACGGCGTCCGGTCGGGTCCGGGCCTGCCGTGCGATCAGTTCGGTCACCGGCTGGGTGTCGGCCGCGGCGGGCCCGCGGGACCAGCGGTCGAGCTGGTCCGCCTCCGTGCCCGGGAGCAGGCGCAGCGCTCCCACGCGGGTGTCGGGCGCGGCCATCGCGTCGGCGAGCAGGGTCAGGTAGTGCGTGACCATCCGCTCCATGGTGGCCTCGTCGAACAGGTCGGACGAGTGCTCCCAGATCATGTAGAGGTCGTCGTCCTCGGGCCGGGCCTCCCGGCCGAGGCGCTGCTCGGCCCGCGGGATCACGATCACGTTGAGGTCGGCCTTGGCCGTGCGGTTCGAGCGTTCGGTGACCTTGCCGGTGAGCCCGCCGAAGTCGACGTCGGGCACCGCGGAGTCGTGGAAGCTGAACATGACCTGGAACAGCGGGGTGCGTGAGGGGTCACGGGCCGGGTCGATGGCGTCGATCACCGAGTCGACCGGGGTGTCCGACCAGGCCAGCGTCTCGGCGACGCTCTGGCGCACCTGCGCCAGCAGCCGGCTGAACGGCTGGTCGGCCGACACCTTGGTGCGCAGGACCAGGGTGTTGACGAGCATGCCGAGCAGCGGCTCCAGCTCGGGGATGTTGCGGTTCGCCGCGCCGGTGCCGACGAGCATGTCCTGCTGGCCGGTGTAGCGGTACAGCAGGGCCGCGAAGCCCGCGTACATGGTGGAGAACAGCGACACCCGGTTCTCGCGGCTGAAGGCCCGCAGTTCCCGGGCCAGTTCGGCCGGGATCAGGATGCGCGGTGCCCGGCCGCGGAAGGTCATCACCGGCGGGCGGGGCCGGTCGGCGGGCAGCTCCAGGATGTGCGGGGCGCCGGCCAGTCGGGCGGTCCAGTGGTCGACGTGGGCGCGCAGCACGTCGCCGCGCATCCAGTCCCGCTGCCAGATCGCGTAGTCCGCGTACTGGACGGGCAGTTCGGGCAGCGGTGAGGGCTTTCCGGCGGCGAAGGCCGGGTAGATGGCGCGGAACTCGGACAGGAACACCGAGAGCGACCAGCCGTCGTGGACGAAGTGGTGTTCCACGTGGAGGAAGGTGTTCTGCCCGTTCCCGTGCCGCAGCAGGACCCAGCGGGCCAGCGGCGGCTTGGTCAGGTCGAACGGCTCGCGCAACTGTGCGGCGACCACCTCGTCGGCCTGCTCGGCGGGGACGTCGATCACCTTCAGCAAGGCCTTGGCCTGCGCCAGCGGACGCTGGTAGCCCACTCCTTCGACGGCGACGAAGGCGGTCCGCAGGACCTCGTGCCGGCGGACGATCTCGTCCAGCGTCGCGCGCATGGCGTCGACGTCCACCTCGCCCTGCAAGGAGACCGTGGCCTGGAAGTTGTAGGCCAGGTTGCCGGGCGACAGCTGTTCGAAGAAGAAGACCCGTTCCTGTGGCAGGGACAGCGGGATCGGCCGGTCCCGGTCGGCTCGGCGCACCGGCGGCGCGGTCGGGGCGATCACGTGGGCGGCGGGTCGGCCGCCGTCGTCTCCGGCTACGGCGGCCCGCTGGTCGATGATCGCGGCGAGGGCGGCGACGGTGGGCGCGTCGAACAGGTCGGGCATGCTCACCACGGTGTGCAGTTCCGCCGCGATGCGGCCGGCCAGGCCGGCGACGAGCAGCGAGTTGCCGCCGAGTGCGAAGAAGTCGTCGTGGGCGCCGACCTCGGCGCCGCCGAGCAGCCTGGACACGATTGCCGCCAGGGCCACCTCGGTCGGGGTGCGGGGCGGCGCGGCGACGTCGGCCAGGCCGGCCGCGGTCCGGTCGGGGGCGGGCAGCGCGGCGCGGTCGACCTTGCCGTTGGGGGTCAGCGGCAGCGCGGGCAGCACGACGACCGCCGCCGGCACCATGTAGGCGGGCAGCCGGGCGGCGACGAAGTCGACCAGCTCGGCCGTGGGGACGGCGGTGACCACGTAGCCGACCAGGCGCGCGTCCGGGCGGCCGGAGTGTTCGACCGCCACGAAGGCGTCCCGGACGCCGGGGTGCTGCTTGAGGACCGTGGCCACCTCGCCGGGTTCGATCCGGAACCCGCGGATCTTGGCCTGGTCGTCGTAGCGGCCGATGTACTCGAAGACCCCGTCCGGCCCGCGGCGGACCTTGTCGCCGGTCCGGTACATCCGCTGCCCGGGGGCGCCGATGTCCGGCACGAACGCCGCGGCCGTGCTCGCCGGGTCGTCCAGGTATCCGCGTGCCACGCACGCGCCGGCCAGGCACAGTTCGCCGGCTTCGCCGTCGGGCACCGGGTCGAGCCCGTCGAGCACGTAGCAGCGCACGCCGTCGACGGGCACGCCGATCGGCGGCGGCACGGGTCCTCCCGCCAGCACCTCGCCGGCCGTCACCTTCACCGTGCCCTCGGTCGGCCCGTAGAGGTTGATCACGGTGAACGGCAGCCCGTCCGGCACACCGCGCTGCATCGCCGAGCCGCCGGTGTGCAGGAAGCGGAGCACCGTGTGTGCCGGCCAGGTCTCGTCGAGGACGGCCTCGGCCAGCGGTGTGGGCAGGAAGGTCACGGTGATCTGCTCGTCGGCCAGCCAGGCGGCGAGCGCGGGGGGCGAGGTGCGCACCTCGGCGGGCGGCACCACCAGCGTGGCGCCGGCGGTCAGGGTGAACCAGATGTCCTGGACGGACACGTCGAATCCGGGACTGGCCAGCAGGGTCGACCGGTCCTCCCGCCGCGTCCGGTAGGTCTTGTGGTGCCAGTGCATCAGGTTGGCCAGGCTCGCGTGGGTCACCGCGACGCCCTTCGGCCGGCCGGTGGAACCCGACGTGTAGATCACGTACGCCAGTTCGGCGCCGTTCAGCGGGGGCGGTGCCAGGATGGTCGCGTCGGACGGTTCCTCGGTCAGATCGACCACCAGGACGTCGTCGCCGAGCGGTGCCCCACCGGACACCAGCGGCGCGGTGCTGAGGACCGCGGCGGCGCCGGAGACTTCCAGCAGTTGGCGGATCCGCTCGGCCGGGTGGGCCGGGTCCAGCGGCAGGTAGGCCGCGCCCGCCAGCAGGGCGGCCAGCTCGGCGACCACCAGTTCCGCTGACCGGTTGGCGTAGACGGCCACGACGCTGTCCCGGCCCACCCCCCGCTCGGTGAGCTTGATCGCCAGAGCGGACGCGTGCGCGGCAAGGCTGCGGTAGGTCAGCCTCAGGTCGCCGTCCTGCACCGCGACCGTGTCCGGTGCCTCGGCCACCCGGGCGTGAAATTCATTGAGCACCATCTCGCACGTATCCTTCACTGCTGAGAGTGGGCGGCTAAACCGGCGTGCTTCACGGCCTGGCGCAAACTCAGCGGGCGCATGTCCGTCCAGACCTCGCCGATGTGGGCCAGGCATTCCGCCTTGGAACCGCTGACGCCGTCACCGCGCCAGCCGAGAGGCAGGTCGCGGTCGGCGGGCCAGATCGAGTACTGCTCCTCGTCGTTGAGCACGACCACATAGGACTGGGTGTCGCCGTCCATGGGTTCCTCCGGTTCGGCGGGATACGGGTTGATCTGCTGCTGGTCGTGCCCCTGCGGCCGTCATGTCGGGCGTCGCGGCCGTGGACGCGGGGTGACGGGCATGGTGAGTGCTGCGGGCACGGTTAGTGCTGCGGGCACGGTTAGTGCTGCGGGACGTCGCGAAGACAAAATGCTTTCGGAGCCTCGCAGCCGAGTTCTCCTATGCGGCCCGGAAACGGCTGGTTGCCACCTCGGCACCATCAAGGCAACAGGACCGACCCCGCACCCGATGACCGACGAGCACCGGTCGCGTGCGGACTCCGGGACCACCGCTGTCGGAGAAAACCACCCCCATGCGTTCCACTCCAACAGCATGGGTCGCATCGGTTCGCGGCAATAGAGTATGGCAATTACTCCGGCAGTCCGTTAGATCAAGGATTGTCGGATAGGCGGTATTCGCTTTCGCTCACCGCCGGTCGTCGGCCAGGTCGGCCGCGGCCTCGGCGAACGCCCGGACGCGGGCGGTGGCGTGGCCGTCGGGCCAGATCAGGCCCCACTCGAGCGGCGGCGCGCCGTCGAGGGGGACGTAGGCGACGTCGGGGCGCGGGTAGTAGCGCCGGGCGTGGGCGCCGACGGGCAGGACCCCCTGCCCGGCCCCGACGAACATGAGTGCCTCCTGGACGGTCTCGGCCACCGGGCCGGGCGCGGCGGGTGCCCGGTCCGGGCGCTGCGGCGGCACGGCGACGGCGTCCGGCAGCAGCCGCACCACCGGCTCCTGCGCCAGGTCCCCGACCGAGACGCCGCCCGGACGGTCGAAACGGTGTCCGACGGGGACGGCGAGCATACGGGCCTCGCGCACCAGGACCGGGCCGCAGCCGATGCCGGGCTCGTGCACCGGGAAGGGCCCCAGGCACAGGTCGACGTCGCCGCCACGCAGCCAGCGGATCGTCTCCGTCATCCGGGCCTCCCGCAGGTGTACCTCGCAGTCGGGGGCCCGTTCCCGGAACAACTCGGCCACCCCGATGAGGAGTTGCCCGGCGGCGGCACCGACGTAGGCGACCCGCAGGCTGCCCGACAGGCCCCGCCCGGCGTCGACGGCTCCCTGCAGCGCCGCCCCGACGGCCGCCCAGGCGGGCCCCAGATCGTCGGCCAACCTGCGCCCGAGCGGCGTGAGTTCGACCCGGCGGCTGGTGCGCTCGAACAGCGCCGCCCCCACCCGCCGCTCCAGCTTGCGGATCGTCTGGCTGACCCGCGCGGTGGATACCCGCAGTCTCTCGGCGGTACGCCCGAAATGCAGCTCCTCCGCGAGCGTCAGAAACGACTCCACTTCGTACCGCTCGATCACACGCCACCCCGTCGTTAAGCCCGAGTTCACGATCATTGCGCAGAGCGCCGTTGTTCGCCAACGATCACGGCGGCAGAGTGGATCACGTCGAAACCGGCCTCTCCCACCCGACGGAGGACACCATGACCACCAACCCGCTGCAGGCCCTGACCGCGAAGCCCGACGACACCGCCTCGGTCGTCGCCGAACTGCGCGACCGCGCCGAAATCACCGACGCCCTCTACCGGTTCGCCCTCGGCCAGGACCTGAAGGACCGCGAACTCTTCGCCTCGGCCTTCACCGCCGACGCGGAACTCGACTTCCGCCCCGCCGCCGCCCGCTGGGGCGGCGAGCCGCCCCTGATGACCGGTCGGGACTTCATCGTCGACACCATCCTGGCCATGTTCACCGGACGGGTGGACACCACCCACCAGGTCACCAACCCGCGCATCGACATCGCCGGGGACACCGCCCGCCTCACCGCCCTGGTCGAGGCCCAGCACCTGCTCACCGCCGCCCCGGACACCCACGCCCTGCTCAAGAACCCCTACACCCTCGACCTCGTGCGCGACGGCGGCCGCTGGCTCATCCGGCGGATGCGCATCGACAACACCTGGTACACCGGCGACCCCGCGGCCGTCTTCGGCGCCTGACCGAACGGAGACCGGAACGGGAAGGGGAAGGGGAAGGGGAGCAGGCGGCGGCCAGCAGGGAGCAGGGAGCAAGCGGCGGGCAGGGGCGGGCCGGGAGGGGTTCAGCGGCGGTAGGCGGCCGCCGCGATGCGGACGAACGAGGGGATCAGCGGGTTCGTGTCGCCCTCGTTCCACACCGCCACCACCCGGCTCGGCGCCACGCCGGCCAGCGGCACCACGGCCAGCCCCTCGGGCACCCCGTGCCCGAGAGGGGCCATGCCGACCGTGCCGTTCCAGAGCACGGCCTGCCGGCATTCCTGGACGGCCCGCACCACCGGCCCCTCACGCGGCTCACCGCAGTTCCAGTACGACTGCCACAGCGGGTCCGTGCCGTCCGGGAACCGGAACCAGCGCCGGCCCGCCAGGTCGGCCGGCTCCAGGGACGCGTGGCGGGCCAGCGGGTCGTCCGCGCGCAGCACCACACCGACCGGGTCGGCGCGCAGCCCGCGCACGGTCAGGCCGCGCTCGTCGAACGGCGCCCGGGTGAGGGCGATGTCGACCAGTCCGGCGCGCAGCCCGCAGGTCGGATCGGTCAGGTCGGCCTCGCGGATGCGGACCTCGACGCCCGGGTGGTGCTCGCGGTAGGCGGCGGCCAGCCGGGCGGCGCCCGGGTCGGTGCCGTCCCCGAGGAGGCCGACGGTGACGGCCGCGGGGCCGGCCTGCGCGGCCACGCGTGCGCGTACCCGGTCGGCCCGGTCGAGCAGCTCGCGGGCCTCGGCCAGCAGCACCGCCCCGGCGGGGGTGAGGGTGACGCCCGCGGCGCGGCGGTGCAGCAGGGTGGCGCCGAGGCTCGTCTCCAGCTGTCTGATCGCCCGGCTCAGCGGTGGCTGGCTCATGTGCAGCCGGGTGGCGGCACGGCCGAAGTGGAGTTCCTCGGCGACCGCGACGAAGTAGCGCAGTGTCCGCAGCTCCATGCTGCGACGATACCCGTTCGGTATCGGGGGTTTCCGAACCGGTCTTGGACGGCCGGGCCGCCGGGGCGGTGGAATCGAAGCATGACCGACACGCTGCTTCCCGACCCCGCCGTACACGTCTCCGGTGCCCTGGAGATCGCCCCCGACCTGCTGGTGGTCCCGAACCGCGGGATCCCGCTGGTCCCCAACATCGGCATCATCGGCGGCACGCGGGCCGTCCTCGTCGTCGACACGGGCCTGGGCACCGCCAACGCCGAGCAGGTCCTCGCCCTGGCGTCCGAGGTGGCCGGGGGGCGCCGGCTGTACCTGACCACGACGCACTTCCACCCCGAACACGCCCTCGGCGCGCACGTGTTCGACGGTCAGGCCACCTACCTCGCCAACCGTGCCCAGGCGGACGACCTGAGGACGAAGGGGCCGGGCTACCTGGAGATGTTCCGCGGCTTCGGCGGGCCGGTGGCCGACCGCCTCGACGCCGGCGTCCGCGTGCCTGCCCCCGACGCGGTCTACGACGGCGGGTACGACCTGGACCTCGGCGGCCGCACCGTGCGGCTGCGGCCCACCGGCCGGGGCCACACCAAGGGCGACCAGGTGGTCGAAGTACCCGACGCCGGTGTGTTGTTCACCGGGGATCTGGCCGAGACCGGACAGTTCGCGATCTTCCCCTGGTTCCCGCCGCACGACACCGACGTCTCCGGGGTCGGCTGGCTGGCGGTGCTGGAGCGGCTGGCCGCCGGCCGGCACCGGGTGGTGGTTCCCGGTCACGGCGGCGTCGGCGGCCCGCAGGTGCTCGCCGACGTCCGCGACTACCTGCGCGAGCTGCGCGACGAGACCTGGCGGCGGCGCGACTCGGCGATGGACGACCGCGCGATCACGGCCGAGGTCCGGGCGCTGTTGATCGAACGCCACCCGCAGTGGGCCGGACAGGAGTGGATCGAGAAGGGCGTCGGCTGCCTGTGCTCCGAACACGCCGCATGACCCTCGCGAGGGCCGGTTCCCGCTGCTGCCCTCGCGCGATCGCGTCGGCGCCCGCGCCACGGCGTCACGGCCCTGGGTTCACTGCACGGGGTTCACGGCCCTGGGTTCACGGCCCGCCTCGCACCGATACCGTGCCGTGCAGGACCCGGCCCGCCGCCCGCTGCTCTTCGAGCCACCGGGTGAACGCGTCGATCCGCGCCTCGGGTTCTTGCCCGGGCGGTCCGGCCGGCCCGGTCCGCGGCGGCACGATGACCACCACGGCTTCGCCCCGCTCCCGGGCCGCCGCCAGCCAGCCTGGCGACGCCTCGACCCGTGAGCCCGGCTCCCACCCCTGGCGTCCGCCGACCAGCAGGAGCCGTGCCACCCGGTCGTCGGCGACCTCGACGGCGCCGCTCGTCGGCGGGGGCTCACCGGCGGCGACCACGAAGCCGCTGTCGACCGCGGCCTCCACCAGATCGGTGTGAAGGGCCGCGCCGACCTGCACGATCAGTTCCGCGACCGGCGGCCCCTGCGCCGCCTCGCGGACAACCAGCGCCCACACCACCGGTTCCCCGGCCGCACCGTCGCCGTCACCGTCACCGTCGCCGTGGTCCGTCTCGTGTGCCATGACTGCTCAACGAGCCGCATCCGCCGACCGCCCGGGTTTCACACGACCGGCCGACGGCGCCCGCAGGGGCCCGCCCGGGATCCGGGGCGGCGGGGGGTGCGGCGGGCGGTGCGGCGAGCGAGGTTCGGCCGGTCAGCCCCGGGCCGGCGCGGCGGCGACGCAGAACTCGTTGCCCTCCGGGTCGGCCATCACGATGTGGTGCCCCTCGAACTCCTCCAGGACACTCCCGCCCGCTTCCACCAGCCGCTCGGACTCCGCCCCGATCCGCGCCCACCGCTCCCCCGGGCTGCCGTGGCCCGGCACCCGGATGTCGATGTGAAGCCGGTTCTTCGCGCGCTTCGGCTCGGGGACCCTGAGGAGGCAGAGCCGGGGCCCGGCCCCGTCGGGGTCGCAGAGCCAGGCGCCGTCGTCCGCGCCGTCGCCCTCCGGGAGGTCGAACTGCGCGAGCCACTCCTCACGGGTCCGGAACGGGGCGGGCGGCGGCTCGTCCACGTACCCCAGGGCCGTCTTCCAGAACTCGGCGAGGAGTTTCGCGTCCGCGCAGTCAAGGGTCAGATCGATTCCGGCTGCCATGGCAGGACCGTAGTACGAACCTGCGACAGCCGCGGCCGAGCAGGCCTGCCACACGGCGACGTCTTTCGACCACCGCCCGGGACCGCCACAATCACCGTATGACGACCGCCACGGACGCGCCGCCCGCGCACGACACTGCCGTCGGCCTCGCCCGGGGGTTCCTGACGGGCGGTGTGATCGGGGTGTCGCTCGCCGCCTTCGTCGTCGGCTGCGTCCTCGAGCACCCCCCGCTGCTCGTCACGGCCCTGGCCCTGGCCCTGCCCACGGCCTACGGCCTGCTCCTCCTGCTCGCCGGTGCGCCGCGGCGTGCCCGGGAGGCGGCCGTCGCGCCCCGCACGGCGCTCGCGGTGATCGAGAGCATGGAGGCCGTCCCGGGCGAGGTGAGCGATGTGCCGGTGCGGTTCGATCTCACCGTCGCACCGCAGGACGCGCCCGCATACCGCGTCGGGATCACGCAGGACATCCACCTCTCCGAGTTGCCCGACTACCGGCCGCGCGGCGTCCTGGTGGTCCGGTACCCGCCGGACCGGCCGTGGCGGGTGCGGATCGTGACGCGGCCGACACCCGAGTGGGAGGAGCGGGCGGCCGGGGCCCGCATCGACTCGGCGCCCGGGCCGGCCCCGGCGGGAGACCCCGAGCAGGGCCGGGCCGGCGGTTTCGTCACGCTCCTCGGCCTGCTGCTCGGCGCGGCCGCCGTGGTCCTGCTCTTCCGCGCCGACCTGTTCGGCCCGGACGGCACCGCGCAGCCGCCTCCCCCGGAGTCGTCCGGCTCCGTCACGTCGTCCACGACGGTCGTGACGTCCTCCACGACGGTCGTGACGTCGGCGTCCGGCACGGTCGCCCTCGGCCCGGACGGTTCGCTGCTCGAGCGGGGCGCACTGCGCCGGGCCGTCGACTCGCTCACCACGGGCGAGGCCACCCACCAGGCGCTCACCGTCGTCGTGCAGGAACGCCTGCTGACGATCGTGTACTCCCCCGGCGGTACGGGCGCCCCCTCCTTCGACCCGCGTTCGCTGCCCTACGACCGCGTGCCCGCGCTGGTCGAGGAGGCCGGGACCACGCTCGGCCTCGACTCCCCGCAGACGCAGACCTGGCAGCTCGCCGCCGACCGCCTGACCGGCTCCCTCACGATCAGGGTCACCGTGACCGGCCCCGCAGGAACGGCCTCGCTGGAGGCGGACGGACAGGGCACGGTGGTGCGGCGCAGCCCGGCACGCTGAGCCCGCGGGCCGGCCGGTCCGTTTGGGTGGGGTGGATGGGTGGTGGCCGGTTGTCCGCCGGTGTCAAGGGCGGGCACAGTGGGGTGACTTGGGGACTTGGGGACTTGGGGATCTGATGCGGCGTCGCCGTAGCCGAGCTGCCGGGGCCGGCAGCGGTGCGTGGGGAGGCCGGCCCCGGAGCGGCAGGAGGAGGGCTGATGGGCTGGCACGGGTATCTGGCGTTGTGGTGTGCGGTGTTCGGCGCGGTGGCCTTGTTCGGCTACGGGCGATCGCTGGCCGGGATGACCCGGGCGCAGCGGACGGTCCGGGTCCGGGGGCGGATCGAGCGGGTGCGGGAGCCCCGGCACGGCGGTTCCCGGCGCGGCGGGATATCGGTGGTCGTCTCGTACCGCGACCCGTCCACCGGTCGGGAGGTCACCGTGACGAACGACGGTGAGTGCGGCGAGTCGATCACCGCCGCGTGGACGGGCCGGGAGGTCGGGGTGCACTACCCGCGCGGGAGACCGCACGCCTACCGGCTCACAAGCGACCTCGGGGAGGGCGGCCGCGGGCTGGGCTGGCCGAACTTCGCGGTGTTTCTGATCTACGTCGGGGCGGTGGTCGTCGCCGCGGTCGACTGGGGCTGGCCCTGGGCGCTGGTCGGCGTCGGCGGGCCGTGGGCCGTCTTCGGTGCCTGCCGGCTGCCCGGGAACATCCGCGACACGCGCCGCCGTCGCGAGAAGCTGGCCGCCATGGTCGCCGCCCGGGGCCGTGTCGTGGCGGTGCTCAGGGATGTCAGCACCGACGCGGAGGGCGGCACCTCCACCAGCATCACGCCGGTCGTGGCGTTCACCGCCCGCGGCGGTGCGGCCGTCACCGCCCACTGCGCGTCGGGGGTGCCGGACCCGGCGGGCGCGTACGGCCGGGAGGTCACGGTCCACTACGCACCGGACGACCCGGCCGTGTTCACGCTGGACCGCGCGGGCGAACTCCGCTCCGTGGGAACCGACACCGCGGTCAACGTCGTGGCCCTTCTCGTCGTCGCGGCGGCGGCCGTCGTGGGAGCGGTCCTGCTATGACGGCGCGCCGGCCCGAGGACGACGAGTACCCGGACGCCCGGACGCCTGCCCCGCGATGACGGCCTGGCCGCGGTGACGGCTGCCGCTACAGGATGACGAGCAGCTTGGTGTTCGGCACCAACTTCCGGTTGACGGAGGTCGATTGGACGAACACGGTGTACGCCGGGTTGTCGCCCGGCTTCACCGTGGCTTCCGACTCCGGCAGGCCGAGGAGGCGGCGGGCCGCCGGGCCCGAGAACACCCGGCCCGTCATCCGGCCGGTGGCCGGGTCCTTCTCCGCCACGGCGAGCTGCTTGCCGCCCTGGATCTTCTCCCGCTTGGACAGTTCGTAGAAGGCGCAGCCGGAGGTGTACGCGTGGCCGGCGCGGGTGACGAAATCGCGGATGGGTGTCTGCTCGTCGACCGGGATCAGGATGTACTTGCCGGTGTCCAGGGCGTCGAGATTGGCCTTCACCTCGGCGGTGTTCAGGTCCTGGCCCATGGCGAACAGGTTCCTGGTGCCGCGTACGCCCTGTTCGCGGCCCCGCAGGAAGCTCGTGGCGGCCGTCTTGACGGTGCCGATGGCCTCCTCGACGCCCTTGCTGGAGTCCGCGTCCCAGATCGCGATGTTGCCCGCCGGGAAGCCGTACTCCTGGGCGGTGCGCTTGGCCAGGGAGTTCGGGACCAGGATGGCGGAGGTCCAGTGGTCGGGGAGGTCGTCCATGGCGCTGTGGATGCGGTCGATCCAGGTGCTCAGGACGGTCTTGCCCTTTCCGGCGGGCACGCGGGTGTGCATCTGGCCGGTCTGGGAGTAGCCGGAGGCGTTCTCCTCGCCGTCGGTGACGACGACTTGGAGGAAGGAGTGTTCGCCGTAGCCTTCCCAGATGTTCTTCAGGTCGTCGATGGACTTCACGCCTGCTTCGATCAGCGCCGTAGCCCCGTTGTCGACCTGGTAGAGGCCTCGCAGGGACGGTAGGTGCTTGACGTCCATGTCCCAGACCAGGTTCTGCACCTCGTGGTCGAAGGCGTAGAGGCTGATGCGGGTCTCGTGGCCGAGGCGGTCGGACTCCTCTTGCAGGCCCTTCACGAACTCGTCGACCACGCGGACGAGTTGTGCCTGGTGCTGGCGCATCGAACCGGACTTGTCGACCACGAGCGAGACGTGGTTGACCTTGTGCTTGATCCTGTTCGCGGACATGGCTCTCCCCGATTCCAACGCCTCTTCCGACGCCTTTTCCGGCGCCCCTCCGACGTTGTTTCCACCCTATGAGGGGGCTCTGACATCGGGTTCGGGGCCGGGTTCGCGCGGCTGCCGGCCGTCCGTCGGGGGCGGCCGGGACTTCGGGGGCGGCCGGGACTTCGGGGGGCGGGGGCGTCCCGAGGTCCCGGCCGTGGGAGGTACCGGCCGACGTGGGGGCGTGGCCGGTGTGCTCAGCGGCCCGGCGAGGGGGTGGTGGGGCTGCTGTGACGGGAATGCTAGACCCGGCCGGGATCTCTGAACAGGCCTGTGACCTGCTATTTTCCGGGCGCGAACATGCCAGGGTCAAGCCCGGGGCGGGAACCGTCCGGAAGGGGGCCTGCCGGCGGCGCGGGGCCGGCTGTCGGCGTGGGGTCAGCTGTCGGCGCGCGGGGCGAAGACGCCGAAGGTGGCGCCCTGCGGGTCGCGGATCACCGCGAGCCGCGGGCCGTTGTCCATCTCCACGTCGACGGGCCCGTGCAGGACCTCGGCGCCGAGGCGGGTCGCGGTCGCCGCGGACGCGTCGACGTCGGCGACCGCGAAGAACGGGTTCCAGTGGGACGGGAGCTCGGGCGGGGTGGAGGCGTCCATGGCCATGACGCCGCCGAACATCCGGTCGGCCAGGCCGACCATCGGGTAGGTGTCGTGCGGCCAGACCTGCCAGCCGAAGAGGTCCTTGTAGAAGGTGAGCGCGGTGTCCTTGTCCCGGGTCGACAGGTCGGCCCAGCCGAAGGCGTTCGGCTCGTCCACCACGCCGAAGCCGGCGAACCTCCGGGCCTGCCAGAGGGCGAACGGCGCGCCGGTCGGGTCGCTGAGCAGGGCCCAGCGGCCGAGGTCGCCGACCTCCATCGGGCCCATCCACACCTGGGCGCCCGCCTTCTTGGCGGACTCGCAGGTGTCGTCGACGTTGTCGGCGGCGAAGGACAGCAGCCACATCACCGGCTGCTGGGGGTTCATCAGCGGGGCCACGGCCGCGGCGGGCGCGCCGTCGTGGGAGAAGGTCGTGTAGCCGCCGTACTGCGGGTCCGGGTCGGCCTGGGCGGTCCAGCCGAGCAGTTCGCCGTAGAACTGCTCGGCTGCGGGGAGGTCGCGGGCGCTCAACTGTGCCCAGCACGGGGAACCAGGGACGATCTCGGTTGCCTTCAACGCACTGCCTCTCGACGCGGTTTCCTGGGACTGCCGCCACGGACAGCGCCGGCGGTTTCGCCGTTCCCGCTGGTCAGGCGGCTGGCGGTGAGCCTAGTGGACCGACGGCCTCCCGGCCGGGCACCTCGCGCAGCGCGTCGGGTGCGCGTTACCGGGCGACCCAGGCGCCGGTCAGGGCCTGGACGGCCGATCCGTCGAGGTCCCCCAGCTTGGTCCCGGCGAAGGCGCGCGCGGCGTCGGAGGTGAGCAGCCGGAAGGCGGGCCGTTCGGCCGTGAGCTGGTCGACGATGCGCGCGGCCACGTCCTGGGAGGTCTGGGCGTTGGCGAAGGCGCCGCGGGTGCGCTCCAGGTAGGCGGCGAGGGCCGGGGCGTACGGGCCGGCGTGCTCCAGGGCGTCGTCCGGCAGGCCGACGTTGGCGACGAACTCGCTGGCCACCGCTCCCGGCTCGACGACGCCGACGGTCACGCCCGTGGTGGCCGCGACCGGGGCGAGGGACTCCATGAAGCCTTCGACGGCGAACTTGGCGGCGCAGTAGGCCTCGTTGAAGGGCTGGCCGATGACGCCGCCGACGCTGGTGACGGTCAGCACGCGGCCGCGGCTCGCCCGCAGCAGGGGCAGGGCGGCCTTGGTGACGTGCAGGACGCCGAAGAAGTTGACCTCCATGACGGCGCGCACGTCCTCGACGCTCTCCTGTTCGAGGGTGCCGACGTGGCCCGCGCCGGCGTTGTTGACCAGGGCGTCCAGTCGGTCGAGGCCGGCCAGGCATGCCGCGACGGAGGCGGGGTCGGTCACGTCCAGGGCCCGGACGTCGACGGTGACGGCGGCTTCCTCGGCTGCGGCGAGCAGTGCGCCGGCCCTGGCGGTGTCGCGCATCGTGGCGATGACGTGCCAGCCGGCACGGGCGGCGGTGACGGCGGTGGCCAGGCCGATGCCGGAGGAGGTGCCGGTGATCAGGACGGTCTTGGTGCTCATCGTGGGGCCTCTCATATGCTTATGGTTCATAACCAATATGAATCATAACTATGTGAGGTGACATTCAACCCTGTCAAGCACCTGGCTACGCTGGACCCCATGCCCGACTCATCGGATGAGCTCACCAGGGAGGTCGTCGGCCTCTTCGCGGCCGTCAACCGTCGCTACACCCAGGAGTCCGAGGCCGCCGCCGCGGCCCACGACCTGACCCCACTGCAGGCCAAGGCGCTGCTCGCGGCCGAGAGCCCGGTCCCGACGCGCCGCATCGCCGAGCGGCTGCACGCGGAGCCGTCCAACGTGACCGTGATCGTCGACCGGCTGGAGTCGCGCGGCCTGGTCGAGCGCAGCCTCGACGAGACCGATCGCCGCGTCAAACTCGTCGCCGCCACCGCGGCCGGCCGCACCGTCGCCGCCGACCTGCGCGCCCGGATGCCGTTCGCGGCGCAACCGCTGGACCGGCTCACCGTGCGGCAGCGCGAGGCCTTGCGCGAGCTGCTACAGCTGGTCTTGTCGTCACCTTGACGAAAACCAGGGGTGCCCAATATCGTCGTCATGACGAAAAGGGGTTCCTCCGATGGCCGACATCACCAGACGGTTCGGGCTGCGCCACCTGCGCGCCGTTCCCACCGCGCACATCCGCCACCTGCGGCGCGGCCGGGTCGCCCACGACGGGGCCGGGCTGGCGTTCTGGTTCCGGCCGCTGACCGCGGCGATCTCCGAAGTGCCGGTGGACGACCGGGAAATCGCCATGCTCTTCCACGCCCGCACCTCCGACTTCCAGGACGTCAGCGTCCAGGCGACGCTCACCTACCGGATCACCGACCCGGCCACCGCCGCCACCCGCGTCGACTTCGGCATCGACCCGGACACCGGCGCCTGGCGCGCGGCCCCGCTCGACCAGCTCGCCACGCTGCTCACCGAGACCGCCCAGCAGCACGCCCTCGGCCTGCTCGCCCGCACCCCGCTCGCCGCCGCCCTCGCGGACGGGGTGGACGCGGTGCGCGAGCGGATGACCCAGGGTCTGGCCGGCGAGCCCCGGATCACCGAGACCGGACTCGCCGTGATCGCCGTCCGGGTGGTGGCGCTGTGCCCCGAGCCCGAGGTCGAACGGGCGCTGCGCACCCCCGCCCGCGAGCTGGTGCAGCAGGAGGCCGACCGGGCGACCTTCGAGCGCCGCGCGGTGGCCGTCGAGCACGAGCGCGGCATCGCCGAGAACGAGCTCGCCAACCGCATCGAACTCGCCCGGCGCGAGGAGCAGTTGCTCGCCCAGCAGGGCGCCAACAGCCGGCTCCAGGCGGAGGAGGAGGCCGTCGCCGACCGGGTCCGCACCGACGCCGAGGCGCAGCGCCGCACCCGGCTGGCCTCCGCCGAGGCCCAGGCCGCCCGCGAGCTGGGCGAGGCCCGGGCGTCGGCGGAGGCCGCCTGGCTGGCGGCCCACCAGCAGGCCGACCCGGCGGTGCTGCGGGCGCTGGCGCTGATGCGGCTGGCGGAGCACCTGCCGCGGATCGACAGCGTGACGCTCACCCCGGACGTGCTCACCGGGCTGCTGGCCCGCCTCGGCGCCGGCGGGGAGCGGCGGTGAGCCTCGCCCCGCGGGTGGTGCTGGTGCACCGGCGCACCGAGTACGAGGAGCTGGTGGCCCGTCACGGCACGCCCGGGCAGGCCGCGTTCTTCCTGGCCTCCCGGGGCCGCTCGGCGCGGGAGGTCGAGGAGCGCCACCGCCGGGCGGCGGCGGCGCTCGCCGAGGCGGCGGCGGCCGTGCCGCTGGACTGGCGGCGCAGCCGGGTCGAGCGGGCGGACCTGCCGCGTTTCCTCTTCGAGCCCGGGGACGTGGTGGCCGTGGTCGGCCAGGACGGCCTGGTGGCCAACGTCGCCAAGTACCTGGACGGCCAGCCGGTGATCGGTGTGGACGCCGACCCGGGCCGCAACCCCGGTGTGCTGGTGCGTCACCGCGTGGACGGCCTCGGCGCGCTGCTGCGGGCGGTGGCGCGCGGCGAGGGGGCGCTGGAGGAGCGGACGATGGTCGAGGCCGTCGCGGACGACGGCCAGCGGCTGCTCGCGCTGAACGAGGTGTACGTCGGGCAGCCGGGCCACCAGACGGCGCGCTACCGCCTGGGCACGGACGGCGCACCCGACGGCGCCGGGGCACCCGACGGGGCACTCGACGGCGCCGGGGCGGCGGAGGCCCAGGCCTCCTCGGGTGTCCTGGTCGGCACCGGCACGGGCGCCACCGGCTGGTGCCGCTCGGCCTGGCTGGAGCGTGGCGGCCCCGTCGCACTGCCCGCCCTGCCCGCCCCGGGCGCGCCGGCCCTGGCCTGGTTCGTCCGGGAGGCGTGGCCCTCCCCCACCACCGGCACCAGCCGCGTGCACGGCCTGCTGGAGGCCGGGCGGCAGCTGGTGCTCACCGTCGAGTCCGAGCACCTGGTCGCCTTCGGCGACGGCATCGAGGCGGACGCCCTGCAGCTCGCCTGGGGCCAGAGCGTGCGCCTCGGCGTCGCCGCCACCTGCCTGCGCCTGCTGGGGTGACGCGGACGCCGGCCTCTGCCGAGCGCGGCCGAGCGCGGCCCGGGGCCGGCGGGGGTCAGGGCGGGCGGGGGTCAGGGGGTCTCGTGGACGATCCAGAAGCGGGACCGGCGGTACGCGGGGCCGTTGGGGTCGTCGGCCGCGACGCGGACCGGGGTGTGCAGGCACAGGACCCGGCCGCCCAGCCGCTTCTCCTCGGCCGCCAGCCACCGGGACTGCCAGAGCATCGCGCCCGCCATGCCCGCCAGGAGCATGCCGGCCGGGATCCCCGTCGTGTAGCTGAGCGCGAGTCCGATCAGCAGCACCAGGAGCAGGGGCGTGGCGAGGCCTCGGGAGAACAGGTCGAAGGTCTTGTCCCGCGCGACCGTCTGCGCGCCCGGCGGCGGCGGGCTCAGCCGCTCCAGCCGCTCCCGGTACCAGGGCCGACGGGCCTCCAGGAGGCCCCAGAACGCCGTCGCGAAGAGGATCAGGGCAACTGCCGCGCCCATCACGGGGTCCAGCCGGTGGGCTCCCCCGGTGTAGGCCGGCACGCAGCTCACCAGGCTCACGGGGAGCAGCAGGCACGCCTGGATCCGTACCGACGCGACCAGTCCCACCAGCCGCAGACCGCCACCGCTCACGAAAGCGTCTCCCCCGCACCTATCTCGACACACACGCCCGACACGCCCGCCCGACGCACTCGCCCGACGCACACTCGACCAAGATCCGCAGGATCCTAGCGGACGGCGGCCGGGAGCACCCCGCCCCACCTGCGCTCTTGGGCGCGGGGCCCGCACGCGTCCCCGGTGCGGCGGCCGGCCGGATGCTCCTTCGGGCGGAGGGCGGGTCCGTCCTCGGGGCCGATGGCGGGCGGGCCGGCGCGCCGTATCGTCGGTGCCATGAGCCGAGGACTGCATCTGGACGCCTACCTGCTGGCCTTCGACACCCGGGCCCAGTCCCTGCAGGACCGCGCCCGCGCCGGGTTCCTGCTGCGCGCGGCCGCCCTGGCCGAGCTCGCCCACCGGGGTGCCGTCGCCGAGGACGGGGCGGGCCGGGTGCGGGTCGTGTCCGGCGCCGCCACCGGGGACCCTGTCCTGGACGCGCTGCTCGCCGAGGTGGGCGAGCAGCCGCGCAGCTGGAAGTCGTGGATCCGGCGGGGCCGTGAGGACACCCTGGAGGCCGTCGAGGAGCGGCTCGCGGTGCTCGGCGTGGTGACCATGGCGGACCGCGACCCCTACGGCCCGGTCGTGCCGCAGCGGACGGTGGCGATGGACGACCCGCGCGAAGCCCTGGACCTCCAGGTGCGGGTGGCCGAGCTGGTCCGCGGCAGCGCCCCGGTCGCCGGGGCGCCGTTCACCGACGCGGTTCTCGCGGCGCTGGCCGCCCACGGGCACCTGCGGCTGGTGCTGTCCCGGCACGACCGCCGGGCCCACGCCGGGCGGATCGCCGCGCTCACCGAGCGGCTCGCCGACGAGGCCCCGCACCTGGCCGGGGCGGTCGGCGGGCTGGGCCTGACCATGATTGCCGCCCAGGGCGGAATGGGCGGCGGCTGACCGCACCGGCGCCCTCTCCTTCGCGGTGACGCGGGTGTTCCGGGACGAGGACGGCCTGGCCGCGCGGACCCTGGCCGACCGACCGTCGGGCGTGGTGCTGCGCCCCGACCATTCCCCGACGGGTCACTGCGTCTTGTCCTGGGCGGATCCCGCGGACCAGGAGCTTCTGTGGTTCCCGAGCAGTCCAGGCGGAGCCACGACGGTCCCCTTCGTTTCGTTTTCCGAAGCAATCTCCGATGGTAGCGTTTCGGAATCCGAAGCATCAACCTTGGAGGCTGGACTCCACACCATGCCAACCCCCAAACCCGGCAAGCCAGTTCGCGGTTCGACCACCGGTCGCCCCCTCATGGCCGCACTCGACCTGTTCGGACGGCGGTGGAGCCTGCGCATCCTTTGGGAGCTGCGCGGGGGGCCCCTCGGGTTCCGCCCCCTGCAGAAGCAGTGCGACGACATGTCCTCCAGCGTGATGCGGCAGCGCCTGACCGAACTGCTGGATGCCCACGTGGTTCACCAACTACCCGACAGCCGGTACGAGCTCACTCCACTGGGGCGGGATGCCTGCCTCGCACTCGGCCCCCTCGCCCAGTGGTCGGAGCGCTGGGCGGCGACGCTCGACCCGCAACCGGCGCACCGCAACAGCGAGCGGCCCGCCGACGGCACCTCGCGTCCCGACGCCGTGGGCGACGGGACGCTCGAATGGGGTTCTGCCGGCTGACGCCCGCGCGGCCCGGGTTGACGGCGCACCCGGAACCTCCCCCCGACACCCAGGTCCTCGCCACGCCGGGTGAGGCGACAGGCGTCGCCGCGCAGAGTGGGCACGCGGGCGCCGGTCGGATCGCCCGGCCGGGTGCCGAGCACGCTCGATGACATGCGTTCACAACGGCGCTGCAACTCCCGGAAGTCTGCCGGGGCTTGGCTCGGTTCCCACCGGATGCGCAGCGTCCGGCGCCGCCCGAGCAGATCGAGTGCAGCCATGACCGGGCGCCCTGCATCGGACCCTCGCACCGATGAACCCGGCCGAGGCGTTCCGGCTTCCGCACCTCTCCTTGCGCTTCGGATTTCGAAGCACCATAGTGATTCGAAAACCGAAGCAGGAGGTGCTCGTGCCGCGCATCGAACCGCTCACCCCGCCCTATCCCGCGCCCGTCGACCAGGCACTACGCCGATGGATGCCTCCCGGCGTGACACACGAGCCGCTCACACTGTTCCGGGTACTGCACCGCAACCCGGAACTGGCCTCACGCATGTTCGCCCTGGGGTCCGGCCTGCTGGGCCACGGACTTCTTCCCGCCATCGACCGCGAGATCATCATCGCCCGAGTAACCGCACGCACCGGCTGCGCCTACGAATGGGGGGCACACGCCGCGACCCTCGCCCAGCAGGCCGGACTGAGCCAGGAACAGCTCCGGGCCACCACCGCCATCGACGTCGCAGCCACCACCATGTGGCTGCCTCGTCATGCGGCACTGCTCAACGCCGTCGACGAACTGCACGACACCGCACAGCTCTCACAACCCGCCTGGGATTCCCTGGCCGTCCACTACGAAGACGCCCAACTCCTGGAGTTCCTCGTGCTGGCCGGCTGGTACCGAACCATCAGCTACCTGGCCAACGGGCTCCTCCTGGAGGAAGAGCCCTGGGGCGCCCCGTTCCCGGCGCAGTGAGCCCTTTCCAAACGAGTTGCAGGCAGCGCTCCATCGCCAAGCGATACATCGTCTTGTCTCAACGGCCCACCACAATCAGCCAGTCCCTTGCGAACCGCCCTCGGAAATGCCCGGTGATCCGTCGCCGGGGCCGATCAATCCGAGTGTCGACTCGAAGCCTGGCACGCTTGTCCGAACACAGGAGGTTTCCATGGCCAAGGGCTACTGGGTCAGCGTCTACCGCACCATTTCCGACCCCGAGAAGCTGGCCGCCTACAACAAGCTGGCCGGTCCGGCCGTCCAGGCCGGGGGCGGGCGGGTGCTCGCCCGCGGCGGCCGGGTCTTCGCCCACGACGCCGGAATCGCCGAGCGCACCATCCTGATCGAGTTCGACACCTTCGAACAGGCGGTCGCGGCACGCGAGAGCGCGGCGTACCAGGAGGCGCTGGTCACCCTTTCCGACGCCGTCGAGCGCGACTTCCGCATCATCGAAGGCGTCGACTGACCGGCGCACTGACGTTCGGGCCGGCCTGGCGGCCCCGCCGGCCTCGTCGGCAGAACTCACGCCCACCCGAAGCGAACCGCGAACCGCGAACCGGTACTCGTACGACAGGTCGGTCCAGCGAGCCAACGGATCTGATGACCAGCGGCACGTCCGGCATCCGTCTGCCGTGTGACCCGTCGGGGCTGCCTTCATGTTTTCCCGGCGGGCGCACGACCGCGGGCCGATCGCCGTGGGCGCCCGTGAGTCGGCGCCGCGCCGGTCCGCCCGCGGCCCCGGCGGCGCGTGATCGCCGCCGGACGCGCATGACTTTTGGCACCCGTTCCCTCACCGAACGTGAAAGGATCGCGGTCGGCAATGGTTCGTATCGGCTAGGGGAAGACATGGCGGAGCGTCAGAACGGCACGGTCAAGTGGTTCAACGACGAGAAGGGGTACGGGTTCATCACCCCGGAGTCCGGGCCCGACCTGTTCGTTCACTTCCGTGCGATCGAGGGGGGCGGCTTCAAGTCCCTGGTGGAGGGTCAGAAGGTCACCTTCGAGGCCGTCCAGGGCCAGAAGGGGATGCAGGCCGACAAGGTCCAGGTCGTGCAGTAGGCCCCTGCCGAGCGGGCGGTCGCGGCCGTGTCCTACGCACGGGCGCCCGCGGCTTCGACCGGCCGCCGGCGGGTCGCACGCCCCGGCCGCCGCCGCGGTGACCACGGTGACGAGGGCGCCCAGCGCGGCGGTCCCGCCGATCCGCGCCCACGGGAGCACCGTCGGCGCGCGGGCCGCGAGCCTGCCCGGCGAAGCGTGCTGGGTCACCGCGGCCAGGACGGTCGCCACGGCGGCGAGGACGGTACCGACGGCCGCCGCGCGCCGGCCGCCTCGGCCGCGGCCACCCCTCACGATCCGGCCGCACCTCGCACCGGCCAGGCCGAGCAGAGCGAACTCCCGCCGCGCCGGCGCCGGCCGACGCCAGGGCCGCAGGCGACGTCGATGCCTCCGGGCCGGCTCCGATCTCGACTCCGAGGACCCCTGACCCGCCCGCGACCGCCGGTGCCGGCGCCGCAGTCCCGGCGCCGCGGTCCCGGCGTCCAGTGGCGGGAGGCGACGCGCGGACCCCGAAGGGATCGATCCGCGCGCCGCCCCGGCCCTCGCCCCAGCCCCCGCCGACGGCTTGCCGTCGGACCTCCTGCCGTCAGACCTTCAGGCCGTGGCGGTTGACGTACCAGAAGTGGAAGCCGAACAGCCCGCCCAGCACCGCCACCCACTGCAGCGAGTTCACCAGCGGCACCAGGTCCACCGGCAGGGTGCAGGCCAGCGTCACCCGGATCCCGGCGTCCACGGCGAACCCCAGGCCCCAGACCGCGGTGAGCGTGCGCAGATGATGGCGGAAGACCGCGTCGTGGTCCCAGTTCCCCGCCCACTCCTCGGCGCCCGCCTCACCGAGCTTGGCGGCGACGATCGAACGCGCCGCGGTCAGCATGAACGGCCGCCGCGTCGCCAGGGTGCCCAGCACCCAGAGCCCGAGCACCCCGAACACCCAGCTGTCGCGCACCAGCAGCACCCGGGGGCTGCCGCTGACCATCGACATCAGCGTGCCGACCACGATCATCAGCAGCGTGAAGACCGGCATCACCTCGACCCGGCGGCTGCGCACCATCCCGAGCACCAGCCACGGCACCAGCAGCAGGCCGCTGATCAGCAGCGCCGCCCACTGGCTGAACCCCACGCCGTGCAGCACGTAGAACCCGCCGAGCGGCAGCGCCAGTTCGAAGACCAGCGACTTGGCCAGCGCCCGCTTGGCGGCACGGCCCCGCCGGTCCGCGCCCGGCGCGGCGCCCTGCCCGTCGGCTCCCTGCTGGTCGGTCCCCTGCTGGTCGGTCCCCTGGTCGGCCTGCTTGTTCACGATCTCCCCCATCACACTCGACCTTCCCATGGCTGTCTCTCCCCTGTCCTGCTGCGACCTGTCGAGCCCGCTGTTCCCGCTGTTCAGGCTTCTCCGGCTGTTCCGCTACGGTTCGGCACGGGTGGCCCGGTCGAAGATGTCCGCCAGCTCGCGGCCGGCCTCGGCGACGTCGAAGTCCGGATCCCCCACCCAGCGCAGCACCACGGCGTCGATCGACCCGCGCAGCGCGACGAGCATCAGCCGGGGGTCGAACTCCCGGAACTCGCCCGCCTCCTGGGCCGCGCGGATCACCTGCTCCTGGCCCTCCATCGTCAGCTGCTGGGAGGCCCGGTAGTCCGCCGCGGTGGGATCGTCCCCGCCGAGGTTGGGCAGCACCTCGATCAGCGCCTTCAGGTGCCGGGGCCAGAGCGCGAGCAGCTCGACGCTGGACTCGATGTACGCCCGCAGCCGGGCACGTGCCCCCTCGGCCGCGCCGATCCTGGGTGCCATGAACCCCGTGGACACCCGGGTCACCTCGGCGACGACCTCGTGCATCAGGTCGTCCTTGCCCGCGAAGTGGTACGAGATCATCCCGGTGCTGCTCAGCCCGGCCTGCTTCGCGATCCGGCTGAACGACGCCTTCGCGTAGCCCAGTTCGGCGACCACGTCGATGGCTGCCTGCACGATCTGCGCCCGGCGCCCCGATTCGGTGAACGTCCGCCCCATCCCCAACGCCTCCTTGCCCGTGCAAGCTGATTCTTGCTTGCCTGAGCAAGACTGTAGAGCAATTTGCTCGTCTGAGCAAGAACTTGCGCAGGCGAGCAAAGGGAGGTGCGGATGAGCGGGAAGAGGTGCCGGGCGGAAGGTGCCGGGCGGGCGCGCGGGGCCCGCGGCCGCCCGGCCCGTCAGCGCACCCAGTCGGCCGCGAAACCCGCGCCCGCCCGGCTGACCCTCACCGCTCCCGCCCCCGCGAAGTGCGCCGGGATGACCAACTCCCGCTCCGCTGCGGCCCGTTCCAGGATCCGCAGCCGGCTGGCCGCCGCCTGCGCCGGGTCGAGGCAGAAGCAGCTGCTGCACGAGGGGTGTGCCAGCTGGACCGGTGAGTGCATCAAGTCCCCCACGAACACCGCCCGTTCGCCGCCGGACTCGACGCGCAGCACGGACGAGCCGGGCGTGTGCCCCGGCGCCTCCTCCAGCACCAGCGCCGAGTCGATGCGCAGCGACCCCGACCACTCCACGGCCTGCCCGGCCGCCAGCACCGGCGCCACGCTGTCCTCGAACACCAGGTCCCACTCCGCCCACCGCGCCGGGTCCGCCGCGCCGCCGCTGCGGGCCGGGTGCCCGGCGGCCGGGTCGAAGAATTCCCGGTCGGCCGCCGGCAGAAAGTACTGCGCGTTCGGGAAGGTCGGGGCCCAACTTCCGTCCTGCTCGGTCGTGTTCCACCCCACGTGGTCGGCGTGCAGGTGGGTGTTCACCACCACGTCCACCTCCTCCGGCCGCACCCCCGCCGCCGCCAGCAGCTCCGGGAAGCGCCCCTCGCGCCGGTGGAACATCGGCGTCGCCGGGCGCTCGCGCCCGTTGCCCACCCCCGTGTCCACCAGCACCGTCCGGCCTCCGCTGCGCACCACCCCGGTCTGCAGCGCGCCGATGTAGGCGCCGGAGGCCGGGTCGTAGTGCTCGGGTGCCAGGGCGGCGTCGCTGTCTGCGGCGGCAGCGGCGGCGGCCCAGGCCGGCTCGCCGAGGTCGGGCACGATCGCCGCCGCCGGCGCGAACGGCCCCTGGAACTCCAGCACCCGGATGATCTCCACGTCCCCCAGTACGATCCGCTCCACGGTTCGGCCCTCCATCTGTTGATCCGTCGGTTCGCTGTCTGCTCGTCGAGCCTGCCGCTGCCTTTCGACTGGGACGGCGAGGCCCTGCTGGTGGCCACCCCCGCGAACAGTCCGACCGGCCGCAACCTGGCCGCGGGCCGTACCGCCCGGCTGACCCTGGGCCACACCCGCGACGTCACCGTGATCGACGGCGAGGTGGAGGTCCTCGCGATCGACGCGCTGCCCGGCCCGGGGGGCGACCGGTTCGCCGCGCGCACCGGCTTCGACCCCCGCGAACTCGCCACCCCCTACCGCTGGTTCCGCATCACCCCCCGCCGCGTCCAGGCGTGGCGCGAGGCGGACGAGCTGGCCGGACGGGAGCTGATGCGCGACGGCCGCTGGCTGGTATGACGGGCGGTCGGTCGAGCGGGCGCGAGCCGGGGGCGGTCCTGCCCCCGGCTCATCGGTCAGCGCCCCACTCGCCGGTCAGGGCACCGGGACGCGGTCCGGCTCCGGGGCCGGCTCGGCCCGGTGGTGGTGGCGGGCCGGGCGGACGGGCCACCAGAGGGCGCGGCCGAGCAGAGCGGCGAGGGCCGGCACCAGGACCAGGGACAGGACGGCGGCGGAGAGCAGGATGCCGAGCGTCAACGCGAAGGCGACCTGCTCGCTGCCCGGGGTCGCGGCGAGGGTAGCGAAGGAGCCGGCCAGGACCAGGCCGGCCGTGGCGATGGTGGGCGTGGTGTGCCGCACGGCGCGGGCGACGGCGGTGCGGGGCGGGCCGGGGCGGTGCATCTCCTCGCGGATCCGGTCGGTGATGAGGATGTTGTAGTCGGTGCCCAGCGCCACGACGAACAGGAACAGCACCAGCGGGAGGGTGAAGCTGACGCCCGGTTCGCCCAGCCCGTGCTGGAACAGCAGGGTCGCGGCGCCGAGGGTGGCGGCGAAGCCGAGCCCGACGGAGAGCATCAGGACCACCGGGGCGAGCAGGCTGCGCAGGAGCAGCAGCAGGATCAGGGCGATCAGGGCGGCCGCGACCGGGAAGACGACCGCCAGGTCGTGGTCGACGGCGGTGGAGATGTCGGCGAAGATCGCCGCCGTGCCGCCCACGTGGGCGCTGGTCCCGGGGGGTGTGTGGGCGGCGACCGTGGCGCGGACCGGGCCGGCGGCCAGGTCGCGGGCGCGCCCGCTCCGCGGGTCGGCGGTCAGGTAGAGGTCGATCCGGGCGGCGCGCCGGTCCCCGTTGAGGACGGTCCCGCCCACCTTGCCGACGCCGTCGACCTGGGTGAGGGCGCGGGAGAGGCCGTCGAGCCGGCCGGGGTCGAGGGTGGTGCCGTCCGTGGTGACGACGTAGACGCTCGTCGGGTCGGAGACGCCGGCCGGCAGGGTGCGGGAGATCTCGGCGGCGGTGGCGGCGGCCGGGGTCTCCTCGCCGGCGCCGCCCAGGCCGTAGTCCATCCGGATCCCGGTCATCCCGGCGGCCAGCGCGCCGAGCAGGGCGACGGCGGCGAGCAGCATCGGCAGCGGCCGCCGGGCGACGAGCGCGCCGAAGCGGGCGGCGAAGCCCTCGCCCGGCTGCCGGCGCAGGCTGCGCGAGGGCCAGAACATGCCGCGTCCGCAGGCGGCGAGCAGGGCGGGCATCAGGGTGAGGCTGCCAAGCAGCATGACCAGGACCGCGACGGCGATGGCCGGGCCGAGCGAGCGGAACTGGCCGAAGCTGGCCACGCCGAGGGTGGCGAAGGCGGCCACGATGGTCAGCGCGGCCGAGGTGATCGCGGTGCCCACCCGGGCGGTCACCTGGGCGGCGGCCTCGCGGGCGGGCTGCTCGGGCCGGGCCCGCAGGTGCTCGCGGAAGCGGAAGAGCAGGAACAGCAGGTAGTCGATGCCGATGCCGAGCAGGACCACGGAGACCAGCCCCGGGGTGGAGGCGTCGAGCTTGAGGCCGGTCAGCGTCGCGACGCCGGCCACGGCTCCGCCGGCCACGCCGCCGATCATGGCGACGGCGAGCAGCGGCAGCAGGGCCGCCGCCACGCTGCGGAACACCAGCACGTTGAGCAGGACGATCAGCCCCATGAGGAGCGCGCTGCCGATCGTCGCGGCGGTGCGGTGGGAGTCGGCGGTGTCCACGGCGTCGGCCAGTCCCCCGGTGAACCCGGTGCGCATCCCGGCCTCGGCGAGCTGGGCCCGGGTGGCGTCCCGGAAGGTCCGGTAGACGCCCTGGACGCCCTCGTCTGCGGCGTTGCCGGTCAGTTCGACGGCGAGCAGTTCGAAGCTCCGGTCGGGTGCCACCATGGCCGGGGCGACCCGGGGGGTCTGGGAGTGGTCGGGGACGAGGAAGGCCGGCTGGTCGTCCTTCCTGGGCATGACGACCCGGCGCTGGGCGAGCTTCGCCGCCTCGGCCTCGATCCGCTGCTGGTCCGCGGCGCCGAGCGCCTTGCCGTCGGTCCTGGCGACCAGCACGGTGACCGTGGTGGCGTCGGGCCTCATCCCGAAGTTCTCCTCGGCGATCCGCAGCGCGGCGGCCGAGTCGTAGCTCTTGGGTAGGAAGTCCCCGGTCTGGGACTGGGTGACGCGGGCGAGCAGCATCGGGCTCAGCCCGGCCAGGGCGATTCCCAGCACCACCCAGAGGGTGATCACCCTCCACGGGTTCCTGGTGGAGTATCCGGTCAGTGCGCGGATCACGATTTCCTCCGGCGGTGGACGCGAGCGTCCGCAAGGTCAGTCTCGGCTCCGGGGGTTCCCGGCCGGGTTCCAGACCATCACCCGGGGTGGGGGGCGGACGTCCTTGCGACGGACGATCCGCACCGGGGCCCCAGCTCCTCGGCCGGGCCAGGACCCGGGACCGTGGTCCTGGTCCGCGCTGCCGTGATCGGCCATGGGGACCATGCCGGGGCGGGGTGGGCCGATGCCACAATGGCGGTCATCGGCCCTGATCAGGGCTGATGAGGTACCGGCCTCGGCGTCGGGACCGGTATCGGGTATCGGGTGTCGGAGGCGCGGCGGAGGCCGGGCACGGAGGGGGAACGGATGGGCGGGCGTCAGCGCCCCGCCGCGGATGCGGCACACGGGGCGGGCCGGAGCCCGGGGCCCGGCGGCGTGGTGGACCCGCCACCGGACGCCGACAGCGCGCCGTGGACCCACACCGATGCGCTGGTGGCCGTCGGCGCCTGCACGCTCGACCTGCTCAACTACCTGCTCTTCAGCGAGTTGGACGGGGTGCGCAGGGTGAGCGCCCCGGGCCTGCTCCTCATCGCGCTGTCGGCCCTACCGCTGCTCGTCCGGCGCCGCCACCCGGTGCCGGCGCTCGCCGCGG
This sequence comes from Kitasatospora sp. NPDC051164, assembly GCF_044455625.1. NCBI lineage: Bacteria > Bacillati > Actinomycetota > Actinomycetes > Kitasatosporales > Streptomycetaceae > Kitasatospora > Kitasatospora sp. NPDC051164. Next base: position 59,398 of record NZ_JBITFB010000020.1, read on the forward strand.
TCCTGGCCATCGAGGCCGCGCTCGACCTGTCCGCACCGGCGAGCACCCACTTCGGCGCCGTCCTGATCGTCGGCCTGTACTCGGTCGCCCGGGCCCGCACGGGCCCGGCGACGGCCGCCGCCGCGGCGGCGACGACGGTGCTGACCGTTCTGAGCCAGAGCCACCTGCGCGTCCCGTCCTGGCAGGCGCTCGCCGCCACCCCATGCTCCTGCCTGCTCGTGGCCGGCGCCGGGCTCGCCGTGTCGCGCTGGCAGCGGGAGGTGACGGCCAACCGCAAGCTGCTGGCCGACCACGCGGTGGCCGACGAACGCCGCCGCATCGCCAGGGAGTTGCACGACATCGTGGCGCACCACATCACCACCATGCAGCTGATGGCCGGCGGCGCCCGGGCCAACCTCGCCCACCCGGAGGTGGTCCGGGACGCCCTGGTCACCCTGGAGTCCTCCGGGCGGCTGGCCCTGCGGGAGATGCGCCAGCTCCTGGACGTCCTGCGGGCCGGCGACGAGCCGGACACCGCCCCGCCGTCGCCCCAGCCCGGGGCGGAGGACCTCGGCCGGCTGGTGGACGAGTCCCGCGTGGCCGGCCTGCCGACCGACTTCAGCGTCCACGGGCCCCCGCGCCCGCTGCCGCCCACCGTCGGTCTGACGGTGTTCCGGATCGTCCAGGAGAGCCTCACCAACGCCCGCAAGTACGCCGGGCCCGCCCGCGCGACCGTACGCCTGACGTACGGTCCGGACCGGGTCACCGTCGAGGTGCGCGACGACGGGGGAACGGGCGACGGCGACACCACGCCCCGGGCAGTGGCGCCGACCGGCGGCCGGAGCGGGTACGGCCTGATCGGCATGCGCGAGCGCGTCGCCCTGCACGGCGGCACCCTGCGGACCGGCCCTCAGCCCGAGGGCGGCTTCGCCGTACTGGCCGACCTGCCACTGGCCCCGGACGAGACGGCCGACGCGGCCGTCCAGCACGGAACGGCGGCGGCCCGGTGAGCGCGGCGGCACCGGGCATCCGGGTCCTCATCGCCGACGACCAGCCGCTCGTGCGGCGCGGCCTGTCACTGATCCTCTCCCCCGACCCGTCCTTCGAGGTGGTGGGCGAGGCCGAGGACGGGGAGCAGGCCGTCGCCGTCGCCCGCCTGCTGCGCCCCGACGTCGTGGTGATGGACATCCGGATGCCCGTGCTGGACGGGGTCGGCGCGACCCGGGAGCTGGCCCGCACCCTGCCCTCCTGCCGGGTCCTCGCCCTCAGCACCTTCGACATGGACGAGTACGTGGTGGCCGCGCTGCGCGCCGGCGCCCACGGGTTCCTGCCCAAGGACGTCTCGCCGGAGGAGCTGGGCGCGGCGATCCGCACCGTCCACACCGGCGAGGCGGTGGTCGCCCCGCGTCTGCTCACCCGGCTGATCTCCACCTACGTCCGGGCCCCGCTCGGCTCCCCGCCGCCGGTCACCGACACGGGCGCGCTGACACCCCGGGAGGTCGAGGTGTGGCGGCTGATGGCCACCGGCCTCGACAACACCGAGATCGCCCGGGCCCTGGACATCAGCCTGTCGACGGTGAAGAACTACATCACCAGCATCTTCGGCAAGCTCGACGTCCGGGACCGCGCCCAGGCGGTCATCGCGGCCTACGAGTCCGGCCTGGTCATCGCCCATACGGGAGGCGGTGCGGGGGGCCGCGGGTAGCGGGGGCGCAGAATGGCCTGGCTGAGGAAGTCCACCGCGTCCGTCCGCCGGCGACCGCGCGGATCTCACCTCCTTCGCCTGCACCGCCGCGCGCTGCCGGCAGGGGCTCCTCGTCTGGTCCGCCTGAGCACCTCGCCGCCGGGCGGGCTCGACTACCGGCCGCCGGCCGTCTTCGGGGCCTCCAGTTCGGTGTGGTGGACGGTGAAGCCGCCCCGCAGGACGGGGGCGAACGGGGCCGGAGCCATGCAGGTGCCCACCACCGGCTGGTAGGGCTTCCCGCCGGCGTCCACGTCCACGTTGGCTATGCCCCAGGAGAAACCGAGTCGGCCGTCGTCGTGGCCGCCGCCCTGGTAGATGCTCAGGCCGATCCGCTGGCCGACGTTGCCGACGTCCGACGTGGTGACGACGGCGGTCAGCGTGGCGACCGGGCCGCCGGTGGTCAGGCAGTCCACCTCGGCCTCGGCGCTGTAGACCTTCCCGGTGTCGGCCGTGCGGTGGGAGAAGCGGACGGTGCCCCGCGCGTCGGTGGGCAGGCCGTCGGCCACCTGGGTGCCCGGGAAGCGGTGGGTGTACGGGGCCGCCTGGGCGTTGACGGTGAACCAGATCTCGTCGGCCGGGGCGAAGGCGTACGAGATCCGGGCCGTGCCGCTGACGCTCGCCGGGCGCGCGGCCCGGCCGTCCTGGTGAGCGGGCGGGTTGGTGGCGGTGGCGGAGGCCGGGGCGACGCCCGTGAGCGCCGCCAGGGCCAGCCCGGCAGCGGCGGCGCCCCGGGCGGCACGGGTGGCACGGGTGACGCGGGTGATGCGGGTGTCGGCGTGGGCGCGGGTACGAATGCGGAACATGGTGGACTTCCCTCCCCCTGGCAGCCCCGGTGGCCACCGTCTCGATGCCCCCAAGCCTGGCCGCCGCACCCCCTCGCGGACATGTGCCGATCGGCATAAAAGTCCCGCTCTTCCAGCCCTTCTGCCCTGCCGATCGGCAGGGCAGAACACCCGGGGCGGACGCTCGTACGACCGGTGCGACACACCACGCCGGCCGCTGAAGCCTGAAGCAGAGGCAGCCTGCGGCCACAGGGCCCCGGCCCGACGGCCGGGTTCGCGGCCCGCGACGCAACCGGCTGCCATCCACCTCACGTGCGGCGCCGGTCAGCGGCCTCGCCACCACCGTCGGCGTGGGGCCTCCGCGGGCGGCGCGCTGTGGGGGGCCGGACCGGAGGGGGCTGAGCCGGAGGGGGGCGGGCCATCGAGAGCCGGGCCGGCGGGGGTCGGGCCGGGGAATGGGGGCAGGGTCCGGAAGCTGTCGTCGAGGACGGTACTCGCGCCGACCCGGGTGAGTGTTTCCCGGACGAGGGTCAGCGGGTGTGTCGGGAAGTGGGCGTCCCATTCCTGGAGGTCGGCGACGTGGTACGGCAGCGGGCCGCGCAGGTCGGGGTCGTAGGGGTGGGGGCGGACGAAGGCGTCGAAGCCGACCCGGTCGGCCACCACCGCTTCGCGCATGCCGCTGACCGGGCCTTCGGCGGCCTGCACCTTCAGCACCACGCTGCACCGGTCGCGCGGCACCGTCCACGCCCCGACGAACACCTGCCCGCGGCCGGCCGCCTTGGGGATCTTGACGAGCTGCCACAGGCCGGGCACCCCGCCCAGCTCGCGCACCTGCGCCTCGATCAGCGCGGCCCCGCTCTGCGCGGTGTTGCGGGCCAGTTCGCGCAGCAGTCGCTCGCCCGCGTCGAGCGGGGCCACCAGGTCCGGCACGAGCGCGAAGTCGTGGACGGACAGGACCACCCCTCGCGCGTCGTCCCACACCCGGTTCGTGCCCCCGGCGCCGCCCTCGTCCGCGCGTGGGACGAAACCGGCCAAGTCCAAGCTGATGATCGCACTCATGGCGGTCATCATCCCGCCCCCGGGCCACCCGGGGCACCTCCCTTGCCCCGCCGGGCGACGGCCGTGGTGATCGTCACCGGTCCGCACCCGCGAGAATGGACGGGTGACCGACAGTCAGCTCCCCCGAGGCATCACCGCCCTGATCCCCAGTGCCCCCGCCCCGGCCACACCCGGTGAACGGGCGGCCTCGCAGCTCCTCCACCTGCGGACCGCGGAGGTACCCCTCCCGCTCCTGGCCGCGGCCGCGGAGCTGATCGCCCCGCAGCTGGAGAGCGCGGACCCGGTCACCCGCGAGGCCGCCGCCGACGTCCGCGCCCGCCTGCTCGCCACGCTCGACGGCGCCGGGCCGCGCGCCGTCCGGCCGGGCAGCGGCTGAAGCGGGCACCGGCTGAAGCGGGAGGCCGTGCGGGCCGGGGCGGGGCCGGTCACGCCCCCGCGCTGCGCGGCCGACGCCCCGCTCCCCCGGGCCAGCCGTTGCGCAGCGGCCGGATGATCTCGTCGACCAGCCACCGGGCCGCGCCCGGCGGGTAGGGGCTGCGCAGGCTGAGCACGAGGTGGGTGAAGCCGGCGGCGGTCAACTCGGCGAGGGCGGCCCGGTCCTGGGCCGGGTCGTCGTAGGAGACGATGTACTGGACGGAGCGCGTGATCGTGCGCGGGTCGCGGCCGATCGCGGCGCAGTGGGCGTCGAGGACGCGGCTGCGTTCGCGCAGATGGTCGACGGTGTTGTGGGGCGGGCCGGGGATGTTCCAGATGTCGGCCTGTTCGGCCGCCAGGCGCAGCAGGCGCGTTCCCCAGCCGCCGATGAGGATCGGTGGGCCCGGGCGCTGGACGGGCTTGGGGTGGTTGCGGTTCCCGTGGAGGGAGGTGTAGCGCCCGTCGAAGTCGAAGACGTCCTGGGTCCACATGCCGCGCAGCACGGTGAGGGTTTCGGCGAGCCGGTCGATGCCTTCGCGGGGCGGGACGAGGTTGAGGCCGTATCCGGCGTACTCCGCGGCGGCGGGGTTCTCCCCCGCGATGCCGCCGGCTCCGGGCGGTTGGTGGGTGCCGCCGACGCCGAGGCCCATGACGAGGCGTCCGTGCGAGATGACGTCCACGGTGGTGGCCATCTTGCCGAGGAGGGCGGGGTGGCGCAGGCGGTTGCTGGTCACCAGGAGGCCGAGGCGCAGTCGGCGGGTCGAGGCGGCGAGGGCGCTGAGGAGGGTCCAGCCTTCCAGGATGTCGCCGTCCTTGGGGCCGGCGATGGGCATGAGGTGGTCCCATAACCAGGCGTCGGCGATGTCGGGGAGGTCGTCGGCTTCCTGCCAGACGCGGAGGATGTCGGTGTAGGGGACGCGCATGGGGGTGGTCTTGAGGCCGAAGGTGATCGGCTGCGCGGGTGGTGCGGTCGACGGCGTCATAATCGTCAGCCTAATTGATCGTCAGTCCTGCTGACCATCAATGGGGCTGAGATACTCTCGCGGATATGTCAACGGATAGGTCAAGCGATGTGGACTCCGGGCCCCTGTCGGCCCGCCTCGGCTACCTGCTCAAGCACACCCACCTGCGGTACGCCGCGGCGTCGGCCCGGGCGCTGGCGCCGCTCGGCCTCGACGGCCGTGAACTGGCGGTCCTCGCCGTCCTGGGAGCAGAGGTGCCGCTCTCCCAGCAGGACGCGGCCGGCCTCCTCGGCGTCGACCGCACGACGATGGTCGCCCTCGTCGACGCCCTGGAGGCCAAGCGCCTCGCCGAGCGCACCCGCAGCCCCGAGGACCGCCGCAAGAACGTCGTGCGGCTCACCCCGCAGGGACGGGAGCTGCTGGTACGGGCCGAGCGCGTCCGCGTCGAGGCCGAGGCGCGCTTCCTCGCGCCGCTGGCCCCGGCCGAGGCGGACCTGTTCCTGCGCACCCTGCGCACCCTCGGCGCCGGGCCGGAGGCGGACGGCGGCGAGGCGGACGGTCGGTAACACCGCGCGGCACGGCGGCCATAGCCGTCGCCGTGGCCGCGCCCCGGCCTCAGGTGCGGGCGGCGGCCTGGCGGGTGCGGCGGGCGAGGCGGTGCAGGCGCTGGACGGCGACGAAGCGGTGCATCCGGTCGGCCAGCGTCAGGCGGTACTTGAGCCGCAGCTGGCTGTTGAGCCCGGCCAGCCGCTCGGGGCCGATGGCCCGCAGCAGCCGGCTGACGTGCTGCTGGTAGGCCTCGCGGTAGGCGCGGTCGCCGTCCGGGACGGACCAGAAGAACATCGGGATCTCTTCGACCAGGCAGTTGTGGTCGTAGGCGCGCAGGTGCTCGGTGAAGGCCGGTTCGGGGCGGGCGAGCAGCCATTCCCGGACCAGTTCCATCGAGCGGACCCGGTCGACGAGGCCGCGCGGGTCGGTCTTCTTCTGGGTGATGGACAGGTCGCCGTCCTCGCGCACCCGCCAGTGGTAGATCGGTTCGGCGAGCACGTCGACCCGCTTGGCGAGGAAGTGGTGGGGCACGCTGACCGGGGCGTCCTCGTACAGGATGCCCTCGGGGTACAGGATGCCCGCGGCGTCGAAGAAGGAGCGCCGGTAGACCTTGTTCCATGCGGTGCGGTCGGTGACCAGGGCGGGCAGTTCGCTGACGTGGGTGCCCAGCCGGCTCTCGCGGAAGGCGCGGCGGTGGCCGTGCGAGGGGGTGAGGCCGGTGGTGCGCAGGCGCAGCGCGTTGCCGGTGACGAAGTCGGATCCGCTCTCGTCCAGCGTGCGGATCATCAGCTGGTACGCGTGCGGGGGCAGGGTGTCGTCACTGTCGACGAAGGTCAGGTACTCGGTGCCGGGGGTGAGGTGGCGCCAGCCGGTGTTGCGGGCGGCGCCGAGGCCCTTGTTCTCCTGCCGGACCAGCCGGAAGCGCGGGTCCCGGTCGGCGTAGGCCTTGGCGATGGCGGGGCCGTCGTCGGTCGAGCCGTCGTCGACCAGGACGCATTCGAAGTCCTCGAAGGTCTGGGCCGCGATCGAGTCGAGGCACTCCTGGAGGTAGCGCTCGACGTTGTAGATCGGGACGACGACGGACAGGCGGGGGGCCATCACGCGGCCTTTCGCTCAGAAGCGGACGGGGCCGGACGGCCCGGGGCGGGTACGCACCGCCGACGGCCGATCACCGGCAGTGGCCCGAATGTAGGGATTGTACAAGGCCGCTGGACGAACGATGAGTGGAGTCCAGGGTGCGGATCGGTGGAGCAGCCGTGTCCGGCGTTCACTGTTCGCCGACGCCCGGTACTCGTACGAAGGACCCCGCCCACCGGGCCCGGACACGGGACCTGGACACCGGACCTGGACACCGAGGCCCCCGGCGGGCCCCGCCGGGCGGAACACCAGGGCGGAGGGCAGCCTGGGGATACGGCGGCGCCGCCGGTGCCGGGCAGCCGAGGAGCGCGCGTGGACGACACCGACGTACTGGTCGTGGGGGCCGGACCGGTGGGCCTGACCGCCGCCGCCGAGTTGTGCCGCCGCGGCGTGCGGTGCCGGATCGTCGACCGGCTGGCCGCCCCGCAGCCCTACGCCAAGGCGGTGGGGATCCAGCCCCGCACCCTGGAGGTCTGGGACTCGATGGGGCTGGTGCGCCGCGTCCTGGACGAGGCGGTGCCCCTGCTCGGCCAACTCGCCTTCGTCGACGGCGCTCCCGGCCCGCGCATCGACCTCGACCTGCCCGCCGACGTGCCGTACCGCTTCGCGGCACTGCCCCAGGACGCCACCGAGCGGCTGCTCGCCGAGCACCTGGCCGGCTACGGCGCCGTCGTCGAGCGCGGCACCGAGGTGCTCGGCCTGCGGCAGGACGACGACGGCGTGCACGCCGCCCTGGCCACCCCCCGGGGGCCGCGCGAGCTGTCCGCGCGCTTCGTCGTGGGTTGCGACGGCGCCCACAGCACGGTGCGCCACGCCGCCGGGATCGGCTTCGGCGGCGACGCCTTCCCCGAGCAGTTCATGCTCGGCGACGTCGAACTCGACTGGGACCTGCCGCCCGGCTACGCCGTGCGCGCCACCCGCGCCGCCGCCGACGGCACCGGCAGGGACGTCCTGGTGTGCGTCCCGCTGCCCGGTCGGCGCCGCTACCGGGTGTCCATGACCGTCCCGCCCGAACTCGCCACCGCCGCCGACCCCGTGCGGGGGGTCGCGCACGGGCTGGAGGGCGGCCACGCCCCCGAACTGCGGCACATCCAGCAGAGCTTGGACCGGCTGGCGCCGCGCCCCGTCACCGCCTCCGCGCTGCGCTGGTCCTCGGTCTTCCGGATCAGCCACCGCCTCGCCGACCGCTACCGCAGCGGCCGCCTGCTGCTGGCGGGCGACGCCGCCCACATCCACCCGCCCACCGGCGCCCAGGGCATGAACACCGGCATCCAGGACGCCTGGAACCTCGCCTGGAAACTCGCCCTCACCGTCCGCGGTGCCGCCGCCGACACCCTGCTCGACAGCTACCACGCCGAACGCCACCCCGTCGGCCGGGAGGTCGTCGCCCGTACGGTGCGCCACGCCCGCACGGGCTTCGACGCCGACCCCGAGGACCCCGCCACCCCGCTGCTGCGCGAGGCCCAGCTCCTGGTCGGCTACCGCGACGGACCGCTGACCGAGCCCGCCCCGGGCACCCGCCCCGCCCCCGGCGACCGCGCCCCCGACTGCCCCGGCCTCACCCGCCCCCTGACCGCCTACCCGCAGCGCCTGCACGAGCTGCTGCGCGGCACCCACCACGTCCTGCTGCTGTCCGCGGGCCCCGCCACCGACACGCGGACCCTGCGCGCCTGCGCGGCCGCCGCCCACGCCGCCGCCCACGGCCTGCTCGACGTGTACGCCGTCCTCGCCCCCGACTCCCCCGGCGCTCCCGACTCTCCCGCGTCCCCCACGGCCTCGTCCCCCGCCGCCCCGGACGGCCTGCGCCTGCCCGTCGTCCGCGACACCGGCACCGCCTTCCACGCCGCCTACCGGCCCGGCGACGGCGAGGCCGTCCTCATCCGCCCCGACGGCTACCTCGCCGCCCGCCTGCCCGCCGCCGACCCGGCGCGTCTGGTGGCCCACCTGCGTCGCACCTTCGCCCCGGCCTGACCGCCCGGACTGCACCGAGGGCTTCCCGGGCGTGCCCTGCGGCGGGCGGGCGGCTGCCTAGAGTGGGCGCCATGAGCGACCCGCGCCCCACCTCGGCCTTCCACGCGGCCAACGCCGACCCCGCGGCCACCGACCGGCTGACCGCCGCCCTGGACGTCCAGGGCGCCAACGCCGGTGTGCGGCGGCTGCGCGAGTGGGCGCACGCGCGCCTGGCCGCGCGCCCCGGCGAGCGGGCGCTGGACGTCGGCTGCGGGACCGGCTCGGAGACCCGGGTGCTGGCGGCGGCGGTCGCGCCGGGCGGCGACGCGACCGGCCTCGAGCCCAACCCCGGCCTGCGGGCCGTCGCCGAGCGGCGCGCCGCCGACGTGGGCAGCCCGGCCCGGTTCGTGGACGGCGACGCGCTCGCGCTGCCGCTGTCCGACGCCGACGTGGACGTCGTCTGGTGCGAGCGCGTCCTGCAGCACCTGGACGACCCGGCGCGGGCCGTCGCCGAGATCGCCCGGGTGCTGCGCCCCGGCGGCCGGGTCGCCCTGCTCGACACCGACTGGGCCACCTTCGTCCTGCACCCGGCCGACCCGGAGATCCGCCCCGCGCTGGCCACCGTCACCCAGGCCACCGCCGCCACCCCGGACGCCGGACGCCGCCTGGCCGGCTGGCTGACCGCGGCGGGCCTGACCGTCGACGGGCTCGGCTCCGACGTCCTCCTGCACGACCCGCGCACCGTCAGCCGGCCGATCGTCCGCGGGCTCGCCACGGCGGCCCTCGGGCGGGACCTGATCACCGAGGAGCAGCGCGACCGGCTCTACGCCGGCCTCGAGGCCGCCGCCGGGCAGGGCGCCTTCCACCTGTCGGTGACGATGTTCGCCGCCGTCGCCCACCGCCCCCGCTGACCGTACGGGCGCGGCGGGCACGGCAGGCACGGCCGGGCCGTTGGCGGTCAGGCCGGAGTCGTCCCAGGCCGCGCATTCACTCGAACGGAGTAACTTGGTCGTGTTCCACCCGTCATGGTCCGGCCGTCGGAACGACCATCGAAGGACCGTGCGTACGGGCCACCAGGCGATGAGGTGATGGACATGCGGGAATCGATGAACGAGGGCGTGCCGGAGTCGGCGTCCGGAATGCAGCGGCAGCTCTACACCGGATCGGAGCGTCCCTTCGATCCCGAGGACCTCGTGATGGTGTCGGGCCGCGACGTCACCCCCGGCCGCCTCGAGTGGGCGCGGCAGGAGATCGAGCGCAAGGGCGCCGCTGCACTGGAGCGCTACCTCCCCTGATCGCAGGCGGGGCCGGCGGACGCGGCGCGGTGGTGCGCCCGTTCGCCGGTGGCACCGCCCTCTGCCCGCCGTGACCGGACGGGCTCCCATGACCGGACGGGCCGGCCGCAAGGGCGGGGCCGGGGCGGCCGGGGACGCGGCGACGGGAGCGGGGCGCGGCCGGTCGCGCCGGTGGTACGGCCCGCCGCCGTCGAATGTCAGTGCCAGTGGCGATGATGCTGCCCATGAACGACGCCGCTCTGCTCACCCCCGGCGACTACGCCGATGCCGTTGCCACCGCCGTCCGGGCGGCCGCCGCCTACTACACCGACGGCGGTACGCCGCTCGGTGACGACGAGTACGACGCCCTGCTGCGCGCCGTCGCGGCCTACGAGCAGGCGCACCCGGGCGAGGTGCTGCCGGACTCGCCCACCGGGAAGGTCGCGGGCGGTGCGGTCGGGGGCGATGTGCCGCACAGCGTGCCGATGCTGTCGCTGGACAACGTCTTCTCGGCCGAGGAGCTCGCGGACTGGGCGGGCGGGCTGGAGCGGCGCCTGGGCCGGTCGGTGGCCGCCTGGTGCGTGGAGCCCAAGCTGGACGGCCTGGCGGTGGCCGCCCGCTACCGTGCCGGGCGCCTGCACCGGCTGATCACCCGCGGCGACGGCCTGGCGGGCGAGGACATCAGCCACGCCGCCGACGCCGTGCTGGGGCTGCCCGCCGTGCTCGCCGAGCCCGTCGACGTCGAGCTGCGCGGTGAAGTCCTGCTCACCCGTGAGCAGTTCGAGCACGCCAACGAGGTGCGCACCGCCCACGGCGCGGTCCCCTTCGCCAACCCGCGCAACGGCGCCGCCGGCACCCTGCGGGCCAAGGACCGGCCCTACCGCGTCGAGCTGACGTTCTTCGGCTACGGCGCGGTCGGCCTCGACGACGACCTCACCCACAGCGCCCTGCTGGAGCGCCTGGCCGCCCTGGGCGCCAACACCGCCGCCACCACCGCCGCCCACCCGCAGCGCTGCGCCACGCTGGAGGAGGCCCAGCAGCGGGTCGGCGAGATCGCCGCGCTCCGCTCCGAGCTGCCGTTCGGCATCGACGGCGTCGTGGTCAAGGCCGACTCCTCGGTGGACCAGCAGGACGCCGGCTCCGGCTCGCGCGCGCCGCGCTGGGCCGTCGCCCGCAAGCTCGCCGCCGAGCACAAGGTCACCCGGCTGCTCGACGTGGAGTGGAACGTCGGCCGCACCGGCATCATCGCCCCGCGCGCCGTCCTCGAACCGGTCGTCATCGACGGCGTCACCGTCACCTACGCGACGCTCCACAACCCCGCCGACATCACCCGGCGCGGCCTCATGCTCGGCGACCGGGTCTTCGTCTACCGCGCCGGGGACGTCATCCCGCGCGTCGAGGCGCCGCTGGTCGACGAGCGCACCGGCGACGAGAAGCCGATCGCCTTCCCCGAGGCCTGCCCCCGCTGCGGCGACACCATCGACACCACCGAGCAGCGCTGGCGCTGCGCCCGCGGGCGCAACTGCCAGGCCGTGGCCTCGGTGATCTACGCGGCCGGCCGCGACCAGCTCGACATCGAGGGCCTGGGCGGCACCCGCGCCGTCCAGCTCGTCGAAGCCGGCCTGGTCACCGACCTCGCCGACCTGTTCTCCCTCACCCGCGAGCAGCTCCTCGGCCTGGAGCGGATGGGCGAGACCAGCACCGACAACCTGCTCGCCGCGATCGAGACCGCCCGGTCGCAGCCGCTCAACCGGGTGTTCTGCGCGCTCGGCGTGCGCGGCACCGGGCGCACCATGTCCCGGCGCATCGCCGCCCACTTCGGCTCCATGGCCGCGATCCGCGCCGCCGACGCCGACACCCTGGCGGCGGTGGACGGCATCGGGGCGGAGAAGGCCCGGGTCATCGTCGCCGAACTCGCCGAGCTCGCACCGCTGCTGGACCGCCTCGCGGCCCGGGGCGTGGGCACCGCCGTCACCGTGCCGCAGGCGCCCGCAGCGGCGTCCGACGCGGCGGACGCCGATGGCCCGGCGGGGCAGGACGCGGCCTCGGGCCCGCTCACCGGCGAGGCCGTCGTCGTCACCGGCTCCATGACCGGCCCGCTCGCCGCGCTCTCCCGCAACGAGATGAACGAGCTCATCGAACGCGCCGGCGGCAAGGCCTCCTCGTCCGTCTCCAAGCGCACCACCCTGCTCGTCGCCGGCGAGAAGGCCGGATCCAAGCGCGCCAAGGCCGAGGAGCTCGGCATCCGCGTCGTCACCCCCGACGACTTCGCCGTCCTGGTCGCCGACCACCTGCCCCAGGGCTGACGGACGGACGGGCCGGCGCCCGGCGGGTCACGGCGGCCGGGGCGCTCGGCTGGGCGGGTCACGGCGGGCCGTCGGCCGTTTCCGCCGGGCGTCGGCGGGTGATCCCTTGCGGCCAGGGCGGCGGTGCATCCCCGCCGCCGAGCCACCCGATCCACCCGAGCCGTCCGGAAGGCCCCGCCGTGTCCCTGCGCTCCCGCCGTTCGCCGCTGTCCCGCCGCCCCGGGCGCGCGGTCGCCGCCCTGCTCACCGCCGCGCTGGCGCTGGCGCCCGCCGGGGCCGCCGCGGCCGCGCCCCGCGACGACGACGACCTCGCACTGCGGGCCCGGCTGCAGGAACTGGTCGACCGCCCGGACGGCCCGCCCGGCGCCATCGCGGTGCTCCGCGACGGCGAGCGGGTGCGGGTGTTCCGGGCCGGGGTGGCCGAGGTCGGCACCGGCCGGCCGCCCCGGCCCGACGACCACATGCGCCTGGCCAGCGCCGCGAAGGCGTTCAGCGGCGCGGTCGCGCTGCGCCTGGTCGACTGCGGGCTGCTCAGGCTGGACGACACGCTCGCCCAGCGGCTGCCCGCGCTGCCCGCCGCCTGGGGCGCGGTGACGCTGCGCCAGCTGCTGAACCACACCAGCGGGCTGCCGGACTACAGCGCGGCACCGGAGTTCGTCGACCTGATCCGCGCCGACCCGCACCACCGGTTCGACTCCCGGCACCTGCTGGACTTCGTCGCCGGCCAGGACCTGGAGTTCGCCCCCGGCTCCCGCTACCACTACTCCAACTCCGACAACATCGCCGTGGCCCTGATGGCCGAGGCCGCGACCGGGCAGCGCTACGAGGGCCTGCTGGACTCCCAGGTCTACCGGCCGTTGGGGCTCACACAGACCAGCCTCCCCTCCGGCTACCGGCTGCCCGAGCCGTACCTGCACGGCTACGCCGTCCAGCCGCCCGAGCCTGCGCAGGACGTCAGCACCCTGTTCGGCGCCTCGGGCGCCTGGGCGTCGGGCGGCCTGGTGTCCACCCCGAAGGACTTCAGCGCGTTCGCGGCCGGGTACGCGGGCGGCCCGCTGATCAGCGACGCGACCCGCCGCCGGCAGCGGGCGTTCGTCGCGGGCGCCTCCGAGCCGGCCGGCCCGGGGGCCAACCGCGCCGGGCTGGCGATCTTCGAGTACACCACCCGGTGCGGCGTGGTGTACGGGCACACGGGCAACACCGCGGGCTACACGCAGTTCGGCGCGGGCACCCCGGACGGCCGCCGCAGCGTCACCGTCTCCGTCACCGAGCAGGTCAACCAGACGGGCAACCCGGACCTGCTGGCACAGCTGCGCGCGGTCGAGGAGGACTTCGTCTGCGCGCTGCTGGCCGGCTAGGGCCCGGGGCCGCCGGCCGGCCCCGGGGCGCGCAGGAACGCAGTAGGGGGGGGGGGGGGGGGGGGCCGGCGCCCCCCCCCCGGGGGGCGCCCGGCGCGGGGGGGACCAAAACCACCCCCCCCAACCCGGGGGGGTGACCCCCCCCC
>NZ_JBITFB010000020.1:73067-218356 GCF_044455625.1 Kitasatospora sp. NPDC051164
GGGTGTGTTGGTGCACTTCGTCTGGGGGGTGCGGCGGGGCTGGGGCCCGGGGCCGCGGGCCGGCCCGGGGGGGTGCTGGAAGGATTTTGGGGCGGAAGTCGCATGCGACTTCCGCCCCTACTGATGGGAGCGCCGGGCTCGGATCGAACGAACCCCTCCCGCTGAAAGCGGGCGTGCTACCCGCCCACCTTCCGACCGCCACCCCCGCACTCGTCGTACCGTCACCGTCCCCTTACGCTCTGGCAAGTCGCCGCAGGGCCTGGCGCCGTCAGCGGCAGGCCTCGTCGGCGGGCCGCAGGACGAGCACGGAGGAGGGAACGGGAGCGTGAGCGCGAGGACGGCGAGTGTGTTCCGGGGCGAGGACGTGCCCGCGAAGGAACGGTTCGACTGCTGGCGGGAGCTGATCGGACGGACCCGGGACAGCGAGATGACCAGCGCTCATGCCGACGACTTCACGGCGGAGATGCGGCGCCTGGAGCTGGGGCCGGTGACCCTCCTCAGATCGTCGTTCCCGCCCGCGCGGTTCCGGCGCACCGCCGGCAGGGTGCGGCGCTCGGACCCCGGGGTGTACCACCTGACCATGGTCCTCGACGGGGGCCTGTCGCTGACGCACGGCGACCGCGACCGGACGGCCGTGTTCGGCCCGGGCGAGCTGTACGTGCTCGACAGCTCGCAGCCGTACGACGTGCGGGGCCTCGGCGCACGCGCCGTCGACCGGGGCCCCCGCCGGGTCGAAGCGGTGGGCGTCGACTTCCCCGTGTCCGCGCTGCCGCTGCCGCCCCACCGCCTGCGCGCCCTGATGGGGCGGGCGTTCTCCGGACGGGAGGGCACCAGCGCGCTGCTCACCGAGTTCATCGTCGGCCTGGACCGGCAGGCCGCCGCCCTGGGACCGGCCGAGGCGCCCCGGCTGGGCACGGTCGTGGTCGACCTGGTGGCCGCCTGGCTGGCCCGGGAACTCGACGCCGAGGCGGCCGTGCCGGACGACACCCGGCAGCGGGCCCTGCTGGAGAGCGTACGGACGTTCATCCTGCGCAACCTGCACGACCCCGAGCTGTCCCCGCCCGTGATCGCCGCCGCGCACCACATCTCCGTCAGCTACCTGCACCGCCTCTTCACCCAGCAGTCGCAGGGCGAGACGGTCGCCGCCTGGATCCGCCGCCAGCGGCTGGACAAGGCCCGCCGCGACCTGACGGACCCGGCCCTGCGCGCCGTGCCCGTCCACGCCCTCGCCGCCCGCTGGGGCATCCCCCGCGCCTCCGACTTCAGCCGCGCTTTCCGGGCCGCGTACGGACTCCCGCCCGGCGAGCACCGCCGCCAGGCGCTGTCCGAGCACACCGGCGGCGGAGGCGCCGGAGAGTAGACGCAGCGCCAAGGGACTGTCGACGCAGTGCCAACTCGGCCGGGCCGCGCCCTGGCATCCTCCACGAGGAGACGAACCGGCGGCCCGGCACGCCACGGGGGAGCGTGCCGGGCCGCCGGTCGTGCCGTGCTGTGCTGTGCCGGGCTGTGCCGTGGTGCGCCGTGCCGGGGGGCTGGGGGGCGGGGTCAGCCGCCCTGGGCCGGCGGCCGGGTGGCGGGCGGCTTCGCTCCGGCGTCCTCCCTGGCCCAGGCGCCGACGCCGAGGCGGCCGGTGGTGCCCAGGTCGAGTTCCGGGGTGACCATCACGGGGGCCGCGTCCGGGGTGGCGCGGACCCGGACGTAGGGGACGTTCACCGGGGCGCCGTCCCCGGTGGTGTTGCGCCACACCAGGGTGGCGCGGGCGCCCTCGCCCGGGCGCAGCGCGATCTTCTGCGGCGGGTTGTCGGCGCCGGTGCCGGTGGCGATCTCGGCGCCGCCGGAGAGCAGCCGGACCCCGTCGACGGGGTGGTGCTCGGGGTCGAGCAGTTGCAGCGTGGGGTAGCCGTCGAGGGCCAGTGTGGCGGTGCCGCAGTTGCGCAGGTGCAGGCCAGCGACGCGCAGGCCCATCGCGGCGTCGCCCTCGTCCGCGTACAGGCGCAGGCCGGAGGCCGGGCAGGGGCCGGCGGGCTGCGGGGCTTCGGCGCTGGGCACGCTGCGGACCTTGACGATCTTCACCTGGGAAGCGGCTGCGCCCGGCAGGGCCGGGCCCGGGCCGGACAGGTCGATCCGCCTCTTCTCGGTGGCTCCGGGGGCGAGCGCGGCGACGGTGTGGGTCATGGTGTCCAGGGCGGCTCCGGCGGCCGAGAGCCGGTTGAACACCACGGTGACGTCGGACGGTTCACCGTTCGGGTTGGTCACCTCGTACTCGGCGCAGGCCGGGCTCGCGGCGGTGATCCGCACGCCGTCCCGCGCGAGTCCGGACGGCGCTTGGGCGCCGCCGGCGGGCGCGGGCAGCGGCGCCCCGCAGGGTGCGGCGCCGGCGGAGGCCGCCGGGGTGGCGAACGCCCCGGCCGCGCCGCTCGCTCCGGTCGTCCGGGGGCCGCAGGCGGTGAGCAGGGCGGCGGCGGCCACGGCGAGGGTGACGGCCGCGGCGGGCCGACGGGCCGACGGCGGCGGGGTGGGCTTCTCGGACTCGCGCATCGGCCGAGTCGATCACGCTTCGCCCTCGAACGGCTGTGAGCCGGGCCACTCCCCCTGCAACAGGTCGGCAATGGTCCGGGGTGCCGGGTGTGCGGCGCGGCGACCGGCCGTATCAAACGGTTCATCAGCCCACGTGTCTGGCAGGGCAGTTCACACACGGGCGGCCCCGGCTCCCCCCAGGAGTGTTCCGGGGGGCCGGGGCCGGGGCCGTCGGGCGTCAGGCGTCGGGCGTCAGGCGTCAGGCGTCAGGAGCGGGCGTCGATCTTGCCCTGGAGGGCGATGAGCAGGTCCTTGAGGATGCCGATGGTGACCTCGTCGGTCAGCTCGCCCTGGTCGTCGAAGCGCTCGTGGGAGCGGAAGGCGACCAGCTCGGGCTTGACCACCACGTCGCTGTCGGTCCAGACGAAGACCTGACGGAGCGCGAGCTGGGCGCGGACCGAGCCGAAGTTGGTCGGCGCGGCGCCCATGATCGCGGTGGGCTTGCGGTGCAGCGGCAGGCCCTCGGTCTTGGTCCAGTCGGTGCTCAGCCAGTCCAGGGCGTTCTTCAGGACGCCGGGGATGGAGTAGTTGAACTCCGGGGTGGCGATGAGCAGGCCGTCGGCCTCGGTGACCTTGCGGCGCAGCTCCTCGACGACGGCCGGGCGCTTGCCGGGGTGGTCGAGGTCGTAGTCGTACGGCGGGATCTCGCGCAGGCCGTCGTAGATCTCGATCTCCATGCCGGCCGGGTTGAACGTGCGGGCGGCGCGCAGCAGCTGGGTGTTGTGCGAGTCGGCGCGCAGCGAGCCGGAGATGGCGAAGACCTTGGACGCGCTCATGACGTGCTCCTTGCGATGGGTACGGGTGTGACCGGCAGGCCGAACTCGTCGGCGTTCGCTGGTGGGCGGCTGCCGCTCGTCGTCGTCCCGACGCCGAGAAATCTAAACGGTTCAGTTCAGTGCGTCAACCAGACGGTTCAGTCTTTTGCGGTGAACTGAATCGTATGGTTCAGTCCGGGCGGCGCGGCGCGCGCATGGACTTGTACCGGACAGTTCAGTTCTTATACTGATCAGTACCGTTTCCCCCGCCCTCCGCAGACCCCTCCGAGGAGCACCCGATGGCCGCCGACACCGCAGGGCCCACCGACGAGTTCGGCCTGCCGATCATCCCGGGCCCCGCCGACGCCGCCCAGCGGCGCCGACGGGCGATCATCGACGCCGCCCTGGCCGAGTTCCTCAAGGAGGGCTACTCCGCCGCCTCGATGGACGCCATCACCGCACGCTCCGGTGTCTCCAAGGCCACCATCTACAAGCACTTCGGCAACAAGGAACGGCTCTTCCTCGCGGTGATCGGCGGCTTCCTGCCCACCACCTACGAGGGCCTCAAGCCCCACAACTCCACCATCGCCGAAGCCGCCGACCTGCGCTCCGCACTGATCACGCTCACCCACGACTGGGCCCGCATCGTGCTGCGCCCCGACATCATGTCCCTGCGCCGCCTGGTGATCGGCGAGATCGACCGCTTCCCGCAGCTGGGCCGGCTCTGGTACCAGGTCAGCTACGAGATGAACAACGCCCCGCTGGTCGAGGCCCTCACCGAACTGGACCGGCGCGGCCTGCTCGCCGTCCCGGACCCGAAGCTCGCGGTGCAGCAACTGGTGGCCTGCACGGTGGGCGTGCTGCAGCTGGTGCACACCTTCAGCCCCGGGGCCGGGCCGGACGAGGCGGAGACGTGGCGGACGATCAGCTCCGGCGTCGACCTGTTCCTGGCCGAGTACGCGAAGCGCTGACCCGGCGGCCGCCCGGCGACGCGTCACAGGCGGCCGGCGTCACAGGCGGTCGGTGTCACAGGCGGTCGGTGTCACAGGCGGTCGGTGTCAGAGACGGTCGGCGTCACGGCCACTCAGAGGCGGTCGGCGTCCAGGACGGCCCGGGCGAAGGCGTCGGGCGCCTCCTGGGGCAGGTTGTGGCCGACGTCCGCGAGGGTGCGGTGCAGGTAGGGGCCGGTGAAGTACGGGCGGTAGCCGGAGCCGTCGCCGGGGGCGGTGAAGGGGTCCCGCCCGGGGTCGAGGGTGACGGTGGGGACGGCGATGCGCGGCCGCGCGGCGAGCCGCTGCTCCACGCGGTCGTAGCGGTGCTCGCCGTCGGCCAAGCCCAGGCGCCAGCGGTAGTTGTGGATGACGATCGCCGGGTAGTCGG
Source organism: Kitasatospora sp. NPDC051164 (assembly GCF_044455625.1). NCBI lineage: Bacteria > Bacillati > Actinomycetota > Actinomycetes > Kitasatosporales > Streptomycetaceae > Kitasatospora > Kitasatospora sp. NPDC051164. Next base: position 77,780 of record NZ_JBITFB010000020.1, read on the forward strand.
GGTTGTCGAAGGCGGCGGCGGTGCGGGCGAAGACGGCGTCGTCGAAGGCCCAGGTCGGGGAGACGCTCTCCCAGACGAGGCGGCACAGGTCGCGCCGCTTGTCCCGGTCCTCCATGGCCTGGCGCCCGCGCTCGGTGGCGAAGTAGAACTGGTACCACCAGGTGTGCTCGGCGGCGGCCGCCAGCGGCTCCTTCTGCTTCTCCACGTCGGTGATCAGGTACCCGCTGACCGACACCAGCGCCTTGACCCGCTCGGGCCACAGCGCGGCGATGATGTCGGCGGTGCGCGAGCCCCAGTCGAAACCGGCCAGCACCGCCCGGCCGATCCCCAGCGCGTCCATCAGGGCGACGATGTCCAGCGCGACCGCCGCCTGCTGCGCGTTGCGCGGCGTACGGGCGGACAGGAACCGCGTCGAGCCGTGCCCGCGCAGGTAGGGGACGATGACGCGGTAGCCCTGCGCGGCGAGCAGCGGGGCGACGTCGACGTAGCTGTGGATGTCGTACGGCCAGCCGTGCAGGCAGATGACCACGGGGCCGTCCGCCGGGCCGTCCTCGGCGTAGCCGATGTCCAGCACTCCGGCGCGGACCTGCGCCAGCCGGGCGAACCCGGTCCGCCCGGCGGCGGCGCCGCCCGGCACGGCCTCCAGTACGGGGGCCGCCGGTGCGGCCTCCGCGACCTGGGACAGGGCGGCCAGGGACAGGGCGCTCGCGCCCGCCCCCAGCCCGACGGCCTTGGTGAAGGTGCGCCTGTCGATCATGCTCGTTTCCTCCGTCGCGCGGTGGCGTCAGCCGATGCCACCGCGGACCGGCGGCCGGCACCACCCACTGTGGCCCGCGAAACGGTCAAGCACATCAGTCACTTGACTCTCAGTCACCGACCGACGCCACCGTCACCGGCCGCGGTCACCGACCTGAGCCGCCGGCCGCAGCCACCGGCTATGACCGGTAGCGGTAGCGGATGCGGCCGCGGGTGAGGTCGTAGGGGCTGAGCTCCACGAGGACCCGGTCGTGCGGGAGGATCTTGATGTGGTTCTTGCGGACCTTGCCGCTGATGTGGGCGAGCACGATGTGCCCGTTGGGCAGTTCTACCCTGAAGGTGGCGTTGCGCAGGCACTCGGTGACGGTGCCTTCGACTTCGATGCCGTCTGCGGTCTTGCTCATGGCTCTCACCTCTCCGTTCGGTGTTGGGGTGTCAATGGCTTCGGTGGCGGGCGAGTTCGAGGGTGCTGCCGGCGCGGCGGGCGCCGATGCCCTCGAAGAGGGCGGTGGCGGCCGTGTTGGACTCCGTCACCTCGGCCCAGGCCGAGGTGACGCCGTCGCGGTGCAGCGATTCCAGTGCGTGGGCCAGCAGCGCCCGGGCGATGCCGCGGCGCTGGTGGTCGGCGCGGACGGCGAGCAGCCCGATCCGCGGCCGGCGCAGCGGCGCGATCCGGAGCAGCCCGACGTAGCGGCCGTCCTGCCGTGCCACCGCGTACTTGGCGGGGTCGACCACGGTGCTGCACGCCGGCCGGGGCAGCACCTGGGCCGGCATCGCCGGCCAGCCGATGCCGGCCTCGACCTCCTCGTGGATGACGCGGTCCAGGGCGCGCAGCGGATCCTCCTGCGCCTCGCCGGCGGGCACGATCGTCACGCCCGCCGGGGGCCGGACCGGGCCGAGCCCGGTGGCCTGCGGGTCGGTGGGCAGGAGGTAGCACCACTCGCGGCGTACGGTCGTGAAGCCGGCCCGCTGCCAGGCGGCCGTGGTGTCGTGGTCGGCCCCGTCGGTGACGGTGTGCAGCGGTTCCGGCAGGTCGGCCGACATCGCGGCGGCGATGCGGTCGAAGACCGCGCCCTGCCATGCGTCGACGCTGACGAAGAGCCGGCCGTCCGGCCGGCGTGAGGCGTCGCCGTGGCCGACCACGCGGTCGTCCTCCACGGCGTGCCACTGGGTGTCCGAGATCCGCGTGACCGCGAGCGCGTGGTCGTCGGTGGCGGGGGTGTCGGGGGTGGGGTGCGAAGTGTTCATGGTGTTGCCCTTCGGGAGTGCCTGGTCTGAGGCGCTCCCGGGCGACACCTGTGTCAATCGCCCGCCGTGGCGGAAAGGGGGAGCACCCACACGGATACAGCCTTCATGGGTGACACCTCCTCGCGTTTTTCTCACGGCTGCGCAGACCGTAGCAGTCGGCGGTGTGCCCGGCCAACCGGTTTACGGGCGGCGGCGGTGCGGCGGCGGTACGGCGGCCCGCGCGGGGACGCCGACCGGGTGCCACGTCCGGGCCGCGGGCCTTGCGCCGCCGGGTCACCGCGGCCAACGTCCCGCAGGGTGAGACGCCTTGTCCCACCCCGGCGGGTTTCTGCCAGCATGCGGGGCATGCAGCAGCAGCTGATTACCAGCGGCAGCGTGCCGGCACCGCGCCGGGAGGAGTGACCCTCCCCCGGCCCACCGCCCGCACGCAGACCTCTCGCACTCCGCGAGGGGTCTTTCTGCTTTCCGGCCCGCCCGTCCCATCCACCGACAGGACCGCCGCCATGGAACACGCCCGGCTCACCGTCACGCTGCGCCCCACCGCCGGGACGCTCGCACGGCTCGCCTCCACGCTCAACAACCACCGGGTCCTGGACCTCGCCTTCAGCACCGTGGCGCCGGCCTCGGCCCGGGCGGTCGTCCGTGTGCCGCGGCGCGAGGCCGTACGGGTCCAGCAGAAGCTGCGCAGGATGGTCGACGTGCTCGACGTGGCCCTGGAGCCGGCCGGCCCCGACGGCGGCGCGGCCTCCCGGGTCCCGGCCCCTCAGGTCCCCGCCGCAGCGGCCGCCGGGTAGCCGACCCCGCCGCCGGTGTCGCGCATCCGCTCCCCCGGCAAGCCGGTTGGGACCGGCAAGCCCGTCGGGCCAGGCACGCGCGTGGGGCCCGACGCGCGGAAGGCGGGTCAGTAGCGCAGGGCGGCGGCGATCCGGTCGCTGTCGGCGAGGGTGCCGTCGGGGACGAAGCTGACCCGGGCGCCGGTGTCGAGGCCGCGCTCGATGACCTCGTCGACGATGTCCTCGCGGACGCCGGCCTGGCCGGCCTCGGCGGGGACGAGGTGCTCGCCGTCGTCGCGGACGGTGGCGCGGTAGTTCTCCTCGACCACCAGCAGGTCGATCCGGCCCTCGCCGGCGGCCCGCCAGACCTCGTCCAGGCCGGCGGCGAAGCCCTGGCGGCCGCGGGCCTTGTCGAGCAGGGCGAGGGCGTCGGCGACCTCGCGCTCGGCGCGGGCGCGCACGGCGGGCTCGACCACCCGGCGGACGGTCTCGGCGTCGGCCTGGGCGAGGCCGCCGTGCGGGATCTGCGCGGTGGCCTGCTGGGCGATGGGGCCGACGGTGTCCAGCAGGGCGAGCGCGGCGGCCTCGCCGACCACGTACAGCGGGCGGGCGTAGGCGGCGAGCAGTTTGCCGATCCCGACGTCGGCCTGGCGCAGGAAGGTCTTGGTCTCCTCGTCGCGGAAGGTGCTGGGCGTGTCGCCGATCTGCTCCTGCCGTTCGGGGTCGGGGTTGTCGTGGACGCGCACCAGCGGGAAGCCGTTGCCGGTCTCCTCGGCGACCCGCTCCTGGGTGCCGCCCCACAGCGCCACCCGGTCGGCGGCGATCGCGACCACCCAGTGGGGGCGTTCGGCGGCGTGCGCGGCGACCAGGTTGCGGGTGAGGAAGGTGTCGGACAGGACCACCCGGGCGGGGGCGGTGCGCCCGAGTGACCAGATCCGGTGCTCGCCGGGCGCGGCGAGGATCGCCAGGCCGTCCTCGGCGTGCACCAGGTCGACTTCGCTCAGGGCCCGGTCGAGCTGCTCCAGGACGTCGATCCGCTCGGCGCGGGAGACCGCGGGGTCGGCCTGGACCTTCTCCTTCGCTTCGGCCAGCAGGTTGCGCAGCCGGACCGGGTCCTGCGTCTTGTCCGGTTCCCGGCGGTGGGTGGGCATCAGGATCGACACCGCCGGGTAGGGCCGGGGCCGGCGCAGCTCGGCGAGGACGGCGGGGCTGAGGGCGGGGTGCATGGAGACCCTTTCCGAAGGCGGTTCGGCCTTCTGTGCGTGGACGCGCGAAGCCTGGCGCTGCTCCCGATCGCCCTCAATGTACCGATGTGCGGCTTTTACGGCGCGCGCCAGTGGTCTGGACCACTGGCCGGACGGTCACGGCGCGTGCACCCTACTCGCGATTGCACTTATTGCGCGTGTGCAACTATTGTCGAAGCACGCTAGCCGCCCACTCAAGCAATCACAGAAGGGTTCGGGCCTTTGCCTCTCGCTCTCCTCGCCCTGGCCATCGGCGCATTCGGGATCGGGACCACCGAGTTCGTGATCATGGGCCTGCTGCCCCGGATCGCCGGCGACTACGGCGTCTCCATCCCCCACGCGGGCCTGCTGGTCACCGGCTACGCCCTCGGCGTCGTCATCGGCGCGCCGCTGATGACCGCCCTCGGTACCAGGATCAACCGCAAGACGATGCTGATGCTGCTGATGGGCCTGTTCGTGGTCGGCAACCTGCTCTCCGCGTTCGCGCCGAGCTTCCCGCTGATGCTGGCCGGCCGCATCGTGACCTCGCTGGCCCACGGCGCCTTCTTCGGCATCGGCTCCGTCGTCGCCGCCGACCTGGTCGCCCCCGAGAAGAAGGCCGGCGCCATCGCCACCATGTTCACCGGGCTGACCGTCGCCAACATCGTCGGCGTGCCGCTGGGCACCTTCATCGGCCAGGCCGTCGGCTGGCGCACCACCTTCGGCGTCGTCGCCGCGCTCGGCGTGGTCGGCCTGCTCGGCATCGCCAGGCTGGTGCCCGCGATGCCGCGCCCCGAGGGCGCCCACCTGCGCCGCGAGCTGACCGCCTTCCGCAACCCGCAGGTGCTGCTCGCGATGGCGATGACCGTGCTCGGCTTCGGCGGGGTCTTCGCCGCGATCACCTACATCGCCCCGATGATGACCCAGGTCGCCGGCTACTCCGACGGCGCGGTCACCTGGCTGCTGGTGCTGCTCGGCGTCGGCATGTTCCTCGGCAACCTGCTCGGCGGCAGGTTCGCCGACCGCCGGCTGATGCCGATGCTGTACACCGCCCTCGGCGGCCTGGCCGTCGTCCTGGCGCTGTTCACCCTGACCGCGCACAGCAGGATCCTCGCCGCCGTCACCCTCCTGCTCGTCGGCGCCCTCGGCTTCGCCACCGTCCCCCCGCTGCAGAAGCGGGTGCTGGACCAGGCCCACGGCGCGCCCACCCTGGCCTCGGCCGTCAACATCGGGGCGTTCAACCTCGGCAACGCGCTGGCCGCCTGGCTCGGCGGGATCGTCATCACCGCCGGCCTCGGCTACACCGCCCCGAACTGGGTCGGCGCCGCCCTCGCCGCCGCCGCGCTCGTCCTCGCCCTCTGGTCCGCCGCCCTGGAACGCCGCGACCAGGCCCGCGCCGCCACGGCCGCCGCCCCCGAGCAGGACCGCTCCTTCGCCGGCGCCGCACCGGCGCAGCTCGGCTGACGCCCCGTCCACCGGGGCCGCCCGCGCCGCCGCCTCACCCGTACCGGGCAATTTCCGCCGCGTCCCGCGGCCGGTCGCGCGCGGGCGGCCCCCGGATGTGGCAGGCAGGAGGGCGGCGGCCCCGCCCGTGACGGGCGCACGGGCCGCCGTTTCCCTGCGACCGAACGGAGCCCCCATGCGCCGACGCCGCGGCGTCCTGCTGACCGCCGCCCTCCTGGCCCAGCTCGCCGCCGGACCCTCCCACGCGGCGGCCGCCGCCCCCGCCGGGTGGGAGACCGTCGACCAGTGCGGGGTGGTCCGCAGCGGCGACACCCCGCTCGGCGGCGCCGAGGTGACGCTCTACCAGGCCGGGGACGGCGAGGGCGCCGCGCCACGGGTGCTGGCCCGCACCCGCAGCGCCGAGGACGGGCGCTTCACCCTCGACTACCGCCGCCCGCACGACCCGCGCGCCGTGCTGTACGTGCTCGCCGGCCTCGGGCACCCGGGGGAACGCACCGCGCAGGACGGGGCCGCGCTGGAGGGGGCGCCGCAGGACGGGCCGGCCGTGCTCGCCGCCGTGCTCAGCGGGGCCGACGCCCCACCCGAACTCGTCGTCAACGAGCGCACCACCGTCGCCGTCGCCTACGCCCTGGCCCGCTTCACCGGCCCGGCCGGCGTCTCCGGCCCCCGCCCCGGGCTGCCGAACGCCGCCGCCGTCGCCCACAATCTGGCCGACACCGGCACCGGCGACATCGCCGCCCCCCTCGCCACCGCGCCCAACGGCGCCCTCACCTCGACCATGGCCGAGTTCAACACCCTGGCCAACCTGCTCGCCGCGTGCGTCACCGGCGACGCCTGCGAGCAGCTGTTCGACCTGGCCCGCCGTCCCGGCCACGACCGGCCGCGCGACACCCTGCGGGCCGCCGTGGACATCGCCCACGACCCCGGCCACAACGCCGCCGCCCTCTTCGCCCTCGCCGACACCACCCCCCGCTACCGGCCCGCCCTGCCCGCCGCCCCCGACGCCTGGACCCTCGCCCTGCGCTACGACGGCAACGGCCACGAGCTCGACGGCCCCGGCAACCTCGCCTTCGACGCCGACGGCAACGCCTGGGTCACCAACAACTACCGCTACGGCGCCGACCCCGCCGTCCCGGTCTGCGGCGGCCGCACCGTCCTCACGTTCACCCCCACCGGCCGGGACGCCCCCGGCGCGCCCCACCGCGGCGGCGGCCTGTACGGCGCCGGCTTCGGCATCACCGTCGACGCCAGGGGCAGCGCCTGGGTCGGCAACTTCGGCTTCCAGGGCCGCGGCTGCCCCGTCGACCCGACCCCGCTGGAGCGCAGCGTCTCCCAGTTCGCCCCCGACGGCGCCCCGCTCTCCCCGCCCGAAGGATGGCGCACCGGCGGCATCGCCCAGCCGCAGGGCATGGCCGCCGACCGGGCCGGCACCGTCTGGGTCGCCAACTGCGGCGGCGACAGCGTGACCCGGATCCCGGACGGTGACGCCACCCGCGCCCGGGAGGTGCCCACCCCCGCGCTGAGCAAGCCCTTCGGCGCCGCCGTCGACCCCGCCGGGCGGCTGTGGGTCAGCGGCAACGGCAACGACAGCGTCCAGGTCCTGGCCCCCGACGGCACCCCGGAGCGGACCGTCACCGGCGGCGGCCTGCGCCGCCCGCTCGCCGTCGCCACCGACAGCAAGGGCTACGCCTGGGTCAGCAACAGCGGCATCCTGCCGGTCCCCTGCGCGGACACCACCGCGGACGACTTCGCCGACGCCGTCGCCGCCGAGGCCGGCCCGCGCCCGGGCGCCTCGGTCACCCTGATCGGGCCCGACGGCACCCCGGCCCCCGAACCCTTCACGGGCGGCGGACTGTTCCTGCCCTGGGGCGTCGCCGTCGACGGGGACGACACCGTCTGGGTCGCCAACTTCGGCGGCCACCGCGTCGCCCGCCTGTGCGGCACCGACCTCACCGCCTGCCCGCCCGGCTACCGCACCGGACAGCCCCTCTCCCCGCCCGACACCGGCTACCCGAGCGACGGGCTGGAGCGCAACACCGGCCTGCAGATCGACCCCTCGGGCAACGTCTGGCTGGCCAACAACTGGCGCACCGTCCCCGTCCGGACCAACCCCGGCGGCCACGAACTGGTCGTCCTGATCGGCGCCGCCGCCCCCGTCACCACGCCCCTGCTCGGCGGCCCCGCCCGGCCCTGACAGCCCCTGACAGCCCCTGACCGTCGGCCCCGGCGACCGCGCCGGGGCCGACGGGACGACTACCCGCCGGTACCCGGGGGCGGTCCGGCCCCGCCGGGAACACTGCGCCGATCCGGCGCACCAGCGCGCAGCAGACCCGGGAGCCGTCCATGCCGCTGTCCGCCCGCCCCGTCCCCTCGGCCGCCGAGCGCCCGACCAGGCGGGCGGCGCTGCGCCGCCTGGGCGAGTGGTGCGCGCGCCACTCACTGATCGTCATCGTCCTGTGGATCGTCGCCCTGGCCGGCATCCAGGCCGCCAACAAGACGGTCGGCGGCACCTACTCGGACGACTTCTCGCTGCCCGGCACCCAGGCGCAGCAGGGCCGCGACGTCCTGCAGGCGCACGAGCCGGCCGCCGCGGGCACCAGCTCCCAGGTGGTGCTGCACGACGCCGCGCAGCTGACCGGCTTCCAGCCGCAGATCGCCCAGGCCCTCGCCTCGCTGCAGCAGCTGCCGCACGTGATCTCGGTGCAGAGCCCGCTGCCGCCGCCGGGGCAGCCGGTGGCGCCGGGCGGTCCGCTGGCCGCCGACGGGCGGGGTGGAGGCGAACCCCTGGCCCTACCTGGTGGCCGGGCTGGTCGTGCTGGGGGTGCTATCGATCCCGCTGTTCTCCATCCCCTGTGAATGTTCTGATACCCGGCCATAAATGAACTGTAGTTAGTACAGTGATTGTCGTGCAGCTTCGGTACAGCTTCCGCTTGTACCCGAACGGGCCTCAGCGTGCTGCGCTGGCAAGGGCGTTCGGGTGCGCGCGGGTGGTGTTCAACGACGCCCTTCGGGCTCGTGAGACAGCCCGTGCGGACGGGTTGCCATACCCGACGATCGGCGACCTGTCGAAGCTGCTGATCACCGAAGCGAAGAGGACCCCCGAGCGCGCATGGCTCGGCGGGGTGTCGGCGGTCGTCCTGCAACAGTCCCTCCGGGACCTGGAGACCGCGTACTCCAACTTCTTCGCCGGCCTCAAAGGCACCCGCGAGGGCCCGAAGCCCGGCGCGCCCCGCTTCAAGTCCAAGCGGGACACGCGTCAGTCGGTCCGGTTCACCGCGAACGCCCGGTGGAAGATCACGCCGGGCGGTGACCTGTCCTTGCCGAAGATCGGCGATGTGCGGGTGAAGTGGTCCCGCGCACTGCCGTCGGTGCCGTCCACGGTGACTGTGGTCAGGGACAGCGCGGGCCGGTACTTCGCGTCCTTCGTAATCGAGACCGATCCGGCCTCCGACCTCGGGCGCATGCTTGAGACAGACGGGCGCATCGGGATCGACCTCGGCCTGACCCACTTCGCCGTCCTCTCGGACGGCCGGAAGATCGACAGCCCCCGTTTCCTACGCCGGGCCGAGAAGCGCCTCAAGAAGGCACAGCGGGATCTCTCCCGTAAGGAGAAGGGCAGCAAGAACCGGGACAAGGCTCGTGCCAAGGTCGCCCGCGCGCACGCACGGGTGGCCGACGCCCGGCGCGATTTCCACCACCAGCTCTCAACGAAGATCATCCGCGAGAACCAAGCGGTTGCCGTTGAGGACCTGGCAGTCAACGGACTCGCCCGGACCAGGCTCGCCAAGTCCGTCCACGACGCCGGATGGTCGGCGTTCGTCACGATGCTGGAGTACAAGGCCACCCGGTACGGGCGCACCTTCATCCGCATCGGCCGTTTCGAACCGACCTCGCAGGTCTGCTCGAACTGCGGCGTCCAGGACGGCCCCAAGCCCCTGGGCGTCCGTGTCTGGCAGTGCCGGGCATGCGGCGTATGGCTCGACCGGGACATCAACGCCGCCGTCAACACAGCCAAGGCCGCCGGACTGGCGGTGACAGCCTGTCGAGCGCAGGTAAGACCGGGACCTGTCCCGGCACAGCGCGAAGAAGCAGGAACCCACCGAGACGGTCAGACGACCGTGGCAGGAATCCCCCGACTCTAGCCGGGGGAGCGGAAGTCAAGTGCCGATGATGATGTTCGCGATCGTCTTCGGGCTGAGCATGGACTACGAGATCTTCCTGCTCTCGCGGGTGCACGAGGCCTGGCTGCGCACCGGGCGCAGCCAGGACGCGGTGGCGCACGCGTTGGAGATCACGGCCCGGGTGATCTCCTGCGCCGCGCTGATCATGGTCAGCGTGTTCGCGGCGTTCATCGTCAGCGACAACATCGTGATCAAGATGATGGGGCTGGGCCTGTCCGTGAGCGTGCTGGTGGACGCCACGATCGTGCGGCTGCTGCTGGTCCCGGCGGTGATGACCCTGCTGGGCGCGGCGGCCTGGTGGACGCCGCGTTTCCTGGACCGGATCCTGCCGCACATCGACACCGAGGGCGAGGGCGAGCAGGCGTAGGGCGCCCGGGGCGGTCAGGGGCGGGTGGCGGTGACCAGCCAGGCGGCGGTGCGCAGCCGTACGCCGTCGGGTCGTTCGTAGGGGGCGAGGGCGGTGGTGAGGGCGGCGCGGAGGCGGTCGGTGCCGGTGGGGGTGTCGGTGTCGCCCGGGTGGGTCCGGTCGAGTTGTTCGGCCAGGTCGCGGGCGGGGCCGGAGCCGAGGAGGTGGTCGGCGGCGTCGGCGGTGTCGCGGCCGAAGTGTCCGTGGGCCTCGGCGGGTTCGGTGCGGATGTCGGTGAGGGCGGCGGCGCCGAGGACGCGGTGGATCTCGGCGGGGTCGGCGAGGGAGAACATGCCGGGGCCGGCGGGCGGGGCGTCCTGCTGCTTCGGGAGCGGGAGGGCGGCGCGCGTCTCGTCGAGGACCCGGACCCATTCGGTGCGGGCGGGGTCGGCCACGCAGACGAAGGCGAGGCGGCCGCCGGGGCGCAGGGCGCGGGCGATGTTGGCGAAGGCGGCGACGGGGTCTTCGAAGAACATGATCCCGAAGCGGCTGATCGCGACGTCGAAGGCGGCGGTGGGCAGGGGGTGGATCTGGGCGTCGCCCTGTTCGAAGGCGATCCGGCCGGAGGGGGTGTGGTCCGGGTCCTGGTCGGCGGTCAGGGCGCGGGCGCGGGCCAGCATCGGGGCGGAGAGGTCGAGGCCGAGGACGGAGCCGTGGGTGGCGGCTCGGGCGGCGCGGCGGGTGGTGTGGCCGGCGCCGCAGCCGATGTCGAGGACGCGGTCGGCGGGGGTGATCGCGGCGGCGGCCAGGAGCAGCGGGTCGAAGCCTTCGTTGACGGCGTCCCAGCGGTCGTGGTGGTCGCTCCAGTGCTGGCCTTCGTCGCCGTTCCAGGCGTGGGACTGGGCGGTGTTGACGGGTGTGCGCATGGGTTCGCTCCTGTCGGACACTAGTATGGGCGATCGCCCATAGCAAGGTATGGGCACTCGCCCATACTGTGCAAGACCCGTTCCGGAGGACCTGGATGTCACCACGCGGCGTAGCGATCCCCGACGTGCGGGAACGGCTGTTCGCGGCGGCCGAGCGCGTGCTCGCCCGCGAGGGGCCGGCCGGGCTGACCAACCGGTCCGTCACCGAGGAGGCCGACTGCGCGAAGGGGCTGCTGTACAACCACTTCGCCGACCTGGACGACTTCATGGCCCAGCTCGTCCTGGACCGCTTCGAGCGGATCGCCGCCGAGGTCGCCCCGCTGCCCGGGCGGGCGGGCAGCGGGGAGGTGCGGGAGAACCTGACCGGCGCCGCGCTCGTCCTGCTCGGCACCACCGGGCCGGTGATCGCGGCGGCCGCGCTCGCCCGGCAGGGCGCCACGCAGCGGGTGCGGCTGGCCTGGGAGGCCGGCGCGCCCGGGCCGGACGCGGTCGAGGGCGCGATCGTCCGCTACCTGGAGGCCGAGCAGCGCCTGGGCCGGGTCCGCGCCGACGCCGACTGCGCGATGCTCGCGCTCGCCCTCGTGGGCACGGTCCACCACCTGCTGATGCACGGGGACCGGTCGGCCGACGGCGCGCAGCTGGTGCGGCGGCTGGTCGACGCGCTGGTCACCGAGGCCTGACCCGACGGCCCGGCCCGCCCTCCCGCCCGGGACGGCCGGGCCGGTCAGGCCGTCAGGTGCAGCTCCACGGCGGCCTGGACGATGTTGGCCTGGTGCTCGGCCTGGCGGGCCACCGGCAGCCAGGCGGGCCGGAAGCGCCGCTGGTAGCGGGCGCACCAGTCCTGTAGGAGAGCGTCGAGGCGGGCGGTGTCGGGGGCCAGGCGGGCCCCGGCCGGGTCGACGACGCGCCGCAGCAGGGCGGCGGCGCGCACCGGGATGCGGTGCGCCCACAGGTCGATGCCGGCCAGTTTCGCCCGGGTCATCAGCCCCGGGCCCAGCAGGCGCCGGCCGAGGGCCCGCGGGTCCCATTCGTCGGCGAGCTGCCGGGAGGCGGTCAGCGGGCTGCGGACGGCCCGGAGCAGGGCGGTGTCCCGGTCGGGCAGGTGGGGCAGGGCGGCGTCCAGCAGGTCGGCGAGCAGGGCGGTGCGGGTGCGCAGCCGGTCGGCACTGGCGGTCAGGCGCTCGGGGGCGTCGTCGGCCGGGCGGGTGTCGCCGAGGCGGTCGCTGGTCCAGGCGGGTACTTCGACGATGACGGTCTCGCCGCCGTGGCGCTGCGGGGCGAACCAGGTGGAGGCCCGGACGCCGCCGGTGTCGCCGGCCCTCTCGGCGCGGTGCGGTGTCAGCATGCCGGTGCTGCTCTCCTGGCGGTCGATGTGGTGGGGCTCCATCAGGAAGACGCCGGGGCCGGACTCGCGCAGCCAGAAGGTGTCGTAGGTGCCGGTCTCGACCGGGATGCCGAGGGCGGCGGCGGAGGTGGCGAACGGGGCGGCGAGGTCGGCCGGGTCGCAGGTGGCCTGGATGAAGGTGCCGCCCACGTCCATGCTGTGCAGGGTGAACTGGAGGGTGGGCCGCAGTTCGTCGATCAGGTCGAGCAGGGCCCGGCTCTCGGGGAGGCGGCCGCCGACCGCCGGGGCCCATTCGGGCTGTTCCTCGGCGGCGGGGCGGAAGTAGCCGGCGAAGTACTCGGGCAGGGTGCGGGCGGTGAGGGCGCCGCGTGCGAGGTGTGCTCCGTCGGGGTCGAGGCAGAGCAGGAAGTTCCAGGTCGCGGCGGTGCGCAGGGCGGGGCGGGCGAGGACCCGGTGGGCGAGTTCCACGGTGCTGGCGCGGCCGGCGAACTCGTCGGCGTGCGCGCCCGCCACGACCAGGACGTTGCGTTCGGCGCGGCCGACCGACAGGAGCGTGAGCGGGCGGCCGGCCCGGGAGGTGCCGACGGTGCGCACCCGGCAGAGGTCGGGTCGCAGGGCGGCCAACCGGTGGGCGGTGGCGGCGAGTTCGGCGAGCGTGGGACAGCGGTCGTGGAGCAGTACCGCCTTGCCCGCGCCGGTCGATGTGTCGGTCAGCATCCGGCCCCCTGTGGTCGTCTCCCCGGGCTCGGAGCGTACGACGGACGGGGGCGCGGCGGGAGTTGTCCGCACGACCCTTGAGCTGACATATCATCCGATGATCTTGGAAGCCAGGGACGGGGAGTACGGCATGGCCGCGCACATCGGCACCACCGCACGGGGGTTGGGCATCGGCATCGCGTCGGTCGTACTGGGCGGCGCGCTGACCGCCTGCGGCTCCGGCCCGGTCTCCGGCGAACTGGCCGCCGGTGCGCAGAAGTGGCCGGACTTCCAGACCGTGCTCTCCGACAAGGTCGCGCTGAAGCAGACCCTGCCGGGCCGTGCGGCCATGCCCGGCTGGGAGGTCCACAACAACCGGGTCTCCGTCGAGGACGGCACCGACAAGGACTGCCCGGGCTGCAAGCTCGACGGGACCGCCGACTTCGAGGACGGTCCCGTCACGGCCACGTTCAAGATCACCACCTTCGCCACCAAGGACCAGGCCGACGCCTACCTCGCGATGACCGCGAAGGAGTTCGAGACGAAAGCCGGCAAGACGGCCTCCAAGCTGTCGGTGCCGACCATCGGCAACGAGACCGTCGCCTTCAGCGGCACGCACGGCAGCAGCGCGCGCAACGTCATCCTGATGCGGGTGGGCACCACCTTCGCGGGCGCCATGCTGGAGGACTCGGCGGACGTGCCGAAGCTGCGGAAGCTGGCGACGATGCTCGCCCGGCGCGTCGAGCAGGCCGCCGCCGGGCAGGCCGTCGACGCCGCGCTGGAGGCGCCGGACTCCGACTGAGCAGCGAGGCGGGACCGGCGGCGGGCGCGGGCGCGGGGGGCTCACGCCCCGGTTGCGGCCGCCGCGGGGACGGTGTGCGGTGCGGCGGGGTGCTCCCGGTGGCCGTCGCCCTCGATGTCGACGTGCGGCAGGAGGCGGTCGAGCCATCGGGGCAGCCACCAGTTCCCGTCGCCGAGCAGGACCATGGTGGAGGGGACCAGCAGGCCGCGGACGACGGTCGCGTCCAGGGCGACGGCGGTCGCCAGGCCGATGCCGAACATCTTGACGACCGGATCGTCGGAGAGCAGGTAGCCGAGGAAGACGGCGACCATGATCAGGGCGGCCGAGCTGATGATCCGTCCGGTGCCGGCGAGGCCGGCCACCACGGCGCGCCGGTTGTCCCGCTCCCGCAGGTAGCCCTCCCGCACGGCGCTGAGCAGGAAGACCTCGTAGTCCATCGACAGCCCGAAGAGCACGGCGAACATCAGCAGGGGCACGTAGCCGGGGATCGGCACGGCGCCGTCCAGGCCGATCAGCCGGGCACCGTGGCCCTGCTGGAAGACGGCGGTGAGCACACCGTAGGCGGCGGCGACCGAGACCAGGTTCATCACGGCCGCCTTCGCCGCGACGACCGGCGAGCGGAAGGCCAGCAGCAGGAGCAGGCCCGCGACGGTCAGGACGAAGCCGACGACCAACGGCATGCGCTGCGCGATCCGCGCGTTGAGGTCCGCCTGGGCGGCGGGGGTGCCGCCGACGTGGAGGACCTGGCCGCTCCCGGTGGCGGCGGGCAGCACGTCCGAACGCAGCCGGTGGACGAGGGCGGTGGTGGCGGGGTCGGAGGGGGCGGTGGCCGGAGTGACCTGCCAGCGGACGGTGCGGCCGTCGGCGGCGAGCGCGGGCGGGCTGACGGCGGCCACGCCCTCCGCCCCGCGCAGCGCGGTGGTCACGGCCGCCGCCCGCGGGTCGCCGGCTCCCCCGGCCGCCGGGGCGGGCAGCACGTCGACGACCTGGAGCACGCCGCCCGCACCCGGGCCGAAGGCCGCGGCCATCCGGTCGTAGGCGGTGCGGCTCATGCTCCCCGCGGCCTTGCTGCCCGCGTCCAGCTGGCCCAGGTGCAGGCGGGCGGCCGGGACGGCGAGGGCGCCGAGCAGGGCCAGGCCGGCCAGCAGCAGGGGCCAGGGCCGGGCCGCGACCAGGGCGGCGACCCGCCCCCAGCCGCGCGGGCGCCCCTCGGGGGCGGGGGCGGCGGGCCGGGGGGTCAGCCGACCGCCCAGCAGGACGAGGACCGCGGGCAGCAGCGTGAGGTTCACGCCCAGCGCCGTCACCACGGCGATCGCGGGGGCGAGCGCCAGGGCGTACAGCAGCGGCAGTCCGCCCAGGGCCAGTCCGGCGAGCGCGGCGACGACGGCGCTGCCGGCGAAGGCCACGGACTTGCCGGACCCGGCGGTGGTGCGCACGGCGGCGTCCTCGATCCCGACCCCGGCGGCGCGCAGGTCCCGGAAGCGGGTGAGGCCGAAGAGGGTGTAGTCGATGCCGACGCCCAGGCCGATCATGGCGGCGATGGTCTCGCCCGCCTCGGGCACGTCCATCAGGTGGCCGACCAGGCCGAGGACGGGCAGCGCGATGCCGAGGCCGATCACGCCGGCGAGCAGCGGCAGCGCGGCGGCGACGAGACTGCCGAGGGTGAGGGTGAGGATCACCAGGGCGGCGCCGAGGCCGATGGCCTCGCTGCGCCCGGTGCTCCCCTTGTCGACCGCGGCGGCCAGGTAGCCGCCCGGGGTCACCTCGATGCCGGCGGCGGTGGCCGGGGCCGCCGCGGCGAGCACGGCATCGGTCGTCGCGGGCGTCACCTCCCGTCCGGAGACGTCGAGTTCGACCGACAGGTAGGCGGTGTGGCCGTCGGCGCTGATGCTGCCCGCGGCGGCCGGGTCGTAGGGCGTGGTGACGGCGACCACGTGCGGCACCGCCGTGATGGCCGCGGCCGCGCTGCGCACCGCGGCGGCCGCGCCGGAGTCGGTCAGGGTGGCGGCGTCGGCCGGGGTGTGGAGCAGGACCGGCTGCTTGCCGGAGGCCGAGCCGGGGAACGCGCGGTCGGCGATGTCCTTGGCGGCCTGGCTGTCGCTGCCGGGGATGGAGACGGCCTCGCTGGTGACGCGCCCGAACGTGGCGAGGGCGGTGAGCGCGGCGGCCGTCAGCAGCAGCCAGGCCGCGAGGACCCGCTTGGGTCTGCGGGCGCACCAGCGCCCCACAGTGGTGAACATCGGCGGCGGACAGCCCTTTCCCGTGCGACGGGCAGCCTCGACCGACCCCCGCCAAACTTATTGCACTCCTCGTGCAATGCGTACACTTGCACTCTCGGTGCAAAAATGTCAACGAGAGGGCGAGGAGCCCACGTGAAACGGTCCGAAGCCGCCGCGCCCGTCCCCGACGGGCGCACGGAACGCGGGCGGCAGACCCGCGAGAAGATCGCCGACGCCGTGCTGTCACTGCTCGACGAGAACCAGGCCCACTTCCCCGCCGACAAGGTGGCCGAACGGGCAGGCGTCTCGCGCCGCCTGGTGTTCCACCACTTCGCGGACATGGCCGAGCTCGCCGAAGTGGCCGTCGACCGGCGCCTGGAACAGCTCGCGGCCCAGATCAGGCCGCTTCCCACCGAGGGGCCGCGCGAGCTGCGCGTGGCAGCCCTCACCGAACAGCGCGCCCGCATCCTGGAGGGCGTCACCCCGGCCAGACTGGCCGTCATGCGGCTGGAGAACCCCTCCCCGCGGATCCAGGAGGCCGTCCGGCAGATGCTGGACTTCGCACGCCTGCGCCTCACCCAGGTCTTCGCCGCGGAACTCGACCCGCTCCCCGAGCCCGCCCGCACCGACCTGCTCAACGGCCTGGACGCGGTGACCACGTGGAGCACCTGGCACCACTGGCGCGGCTGCGGCCTGGACGTCGAACAGGCGCGCCACACCATGGCCGCCACCGTGCACGCGCTCCTCGCCGCCGCCGGGGCGCCCGCGCGGGGATGAACCGCCGCCCCGTCCGGGCCGCCCGGCCCGGTGCCGGTCACGGCCGGGGCGGGCCCTGGGGAGGGCGGGGCGCCTCGTCGGCGGCCCGGGGGTCCGGGACCTGCGGGCGCGGGCCGGGGGCCTGCGCCACGGACAGGCGGGGCAGGGCGTACGGGTGGTGGTCGCGCAGGAAGCCGACCAGGTGCTCGCGCAGCTCGCAGCGCAGTTCGAACGCGTCGGCGCCGTTCGCGGCGGTGGCCAGCACCCTGACCACGATGGTGGTCGGGGTGGTGTCGACCACCTGCAGGGCGCTGCCCTCGCCGTCCCACAGCTCGTTCTTCGCCAGGAACGCGTCGAACTCCTCCCGCAGCTGGGCGACCGGGGCGTGGTGGTCGAGGTGGAGCAGCGCGGTGCCGGTGATCCGGCTGGAGCGGCGGGACCAGTTCTCGAAGGGGCGGCCGACGAAGTAGGACATCGGCATCACCAGTCGCCGCTGGTCCCAGGTCTCGATCACCACGGCCGTCAGGGTGGTCTCCTCCACCGTCCCCCATTCGCCGCCCACCACGACCACGTCCCCGATCCGGGCGAGGTCGCCGAAGGCCAGCTGGACGCCGGCGAAGACGTTGGCCAGCGTGCTCTGGGCCGCCACACCGGCCACCACGCCGACCAGGCCGGCGGAGGCGAGCAGGCTCGTGCCGATGCCACGCACCGCAGGAAAGGTCATCAGGACCGCGCCCAGCGTCACCAGGGCGACGATCGCCTGGCCGATCCTGCCGAGCAGGTCGGCCTGGGTGCGGGCGCGGCCGGCCCACGCCGGGTCGCGGCGGTGCACGGCGAGCCTGAGGGTGCTGTCCACGAGCAGCGCCACCACCCGGGCGCACAGCCACCCGCCGGCGGCGATGGCCAGGATCACCGCCAGGTGGCGCAGCCCCTCGCGGGCGGCGGCCGGCGCGGCGACCCACGGGAGGGCCGCGAGCAGGAGCAGGCACGCCGTCAGCGCCAGGATCGGCAGCCGGCACCTGCGCACCAGCTTCGGCACGCCGGTGGTGCCCCCGCGGGCGGCCAGCCGCCGTACCGCGAACTGCGCGATCCGGTCCAGACCGTACGCAGCGAGGACCGCCGCGGCGCCCGCGAATGCCAGGCGTACCAGACTCCACCACATCGTCCGTTCTTCCCTTCCGCCCCGGGCCCCGACGGGTGGGCGGTCCACGCCGCCCGGCCCGGTGCCGCCTGCTCGTTTTTCCCGGCGCGGCCCGACCATTCCTGCCGGCGCGACGACAGGGGGCAAACCCGGGCGGGCCCAGGCGCGGGCGCGGCATGGAAGCGGCGCTGCGGGGCACGCGGTCATCGCGCGTACGCGCGGGGCCGGGCACCCGTACGGCCCGCACCACGGCACGGAAGGGAAGGGAACGGGAGATGAGTGGGAACGTCGACATCTGGGAGTTCCGCAGCGCCAGCGGCCACACCGCCGGCACCGACCTCATCGGGTTCCACGTGGAGGCCGAGGACGGCCCGATCGGCAAGGTGGACAAGCTGTCCGAGGAGGTGGGCGCCCAGTACCTGGTGGTCGACACCGGCCCCTGGATCTTCGGCAAGCGGGTGCTCCTGCCGGCCGGCACCGTCGCCCGCATCGAGGTCGGGGAGCAGAAGGTGTACGTCGACCGGACCAAGGCGGAGATCCGTAACAGCCCCGACCTCGGCGACGAGACGGCCGAGGCGGAACTCGACGCCCGCGACCGGTACGGGCTCTACTACGGCCCGTTCTACAGCGGTCGCATCCTCTGAGGCGCGTCCTCTGAAACGCGCCCGCGTCCGCTGACCGCCGGCCGCCCGCCCGCCGTGCGCGGGGGGCGGCCGGGTCAGGCGCGGGTCAGGCGCCGGGCGTCGAACTCGGCCCAGATCGTCTTGCCCTGGCTGTGCGCTTCGGCGCCCCAGCGGTCGGCGATGCGCTGCACGATGACCAGGCCGTGGCCGCCGGGCAGGGCCGGCACGTGGGGCAGACACGGGACGGGCATGGCCGGGCTGCGGTCGCTGACCTCGACCCGCAGCCGGGCCCCGGTGGCGTCCAGGACCAGCTCCAGCGGGCCGCCTCCGTGCAGCATGGCGTTGGCCACAAGTTCCGCCACCAGCAGGAGGACGTCCGCGGCGGCGCCCTCGCCGGTGCACGCGTACCAGTCGGCCAAGGCGCCGGCGGTGAAGGTCCTGGCGTGGGCGACCGGCTTGGGGAGCCCGGCCAGGGTCAGCCGTCTGCGCTGGCCGCCGACGGGCAGCGCGGTCCCGGCCCGGTGCGGATCACCATCGAGGGTTCCCCGGCTCATCTGATATCTCCGTGGATACTCCCGGCTTCAGCCAGGGAAGGAAATGGATCGCCCGCGTAGCGGGTCATGGACAGCCGTTTCGCCGCCAGGGCGGAACAGCATGTTGATATGTGATCATCCGTCAGGTAGTCACACGGATTGCTGTGAGGGCACCCTTTCGGATCGACGGCGGTTCGCATGGTCGGATTCCCGGTGCTTTCCGGATTATGCACCGCCACGGCCCCGGGCCGTGGCGCGAACGGCACACCCGGTGCGCCGCCCGCGCCGGGAGGACCGACCGCCCCGGCTCAGGCCTCCAGGGCCGCTGCGACCGACTCGTGGAGGGAGAACACGGCGTGTGCGCCGGTCAGTTCGAGGACCCGCAGGACGGTGGGTGACACGGCGGCCAGGTACAGGGCCACCCGCTCCTCCCCCGCCGCGAGGCGCGTCTTGAGCAGCAGGTTCAGGCCGGAGGAGTCGCAGAAGCCCACGCCGGCGAGGTCGATCACCACCGCGCGGGGACGCTGCGCGACCAGGGCGGTGAGCGCGTCGGCGGCCGGTGCGAGCGTCTCGATGTCGAGGTCGCCCACCAGGACGCACACCACCGCGCCGCAGGCCTCGTGACGGGTCCGCACCGCCAGCTCAGGCCGGGGCGGGGAGGCCGCCAGCACGATCTCCCTATGGTTGTCGGATGGCGTCATCGTCGTCCCCTCCCTGTCCGTGCCCTTCGACCATACGGAGGTCGCGCCCGTCGGCCAAGCAGGGGGTCGTGGATCGGTGCCGCCCCGGGCGGGTTGCCCGCCCGGGGCGGGTTCGCCGCGGCGCACGGTCAGGCGTCCTCCAGTCCCTCGCGCAGCTGCCGCAGGGTGCGGCTGAGCAGCCGGGAGACGTGCATCTGGGACAGCCCGAGGCGGGCGCCGATCTGGGACTGCGTCAGGTCCTCGCAGAAGCGCATCGAGAGGATGAGGCGCTCGCGCTCGGGCAGGGCGGCGACCAGCGGCTTGAGCGCCACCAGGTCCTCGACGAGGGAGAGGTCCGGGTCGTCCTCGCCGAGGCGCTCGCCCAGCGGGCCGGGGCCCTCGTCGTCCTCCGTGCCGGTGTCCAGGGAGCCGGCGGTGTGCCCGTTGGCGGCGGTCAGGCCCTCGACCACCTCCTCCGCGGAGAGGTCGAGGTGGCGGGCGAGTTCGGCGACCGTGGGGGCCCGGTCCAGCTCCTGTGCCAGGCTCTCCTGGGCCCGGGCCAGGACGATGCGCAGCTCCTGGAGGCGGCGCGGCACGTGGACGGCCCAGGTGGTGTCGCGGAAGTGGCGCCGGATCTCGCCGAGGACGGTCGGCATGGCGAAGGTGGTGAACTCGACGCCGAGGCTGGGGTCGAAGCGGTCGATGGCCTTGATCAGGCCGACCGCGCCGACCTGCAGCAGGTCCTCCTGGGGCTCGCGGTGCGCGGTGAAGCGGCGGATCGCGAACCGCACCAGGGACAGGTTCATCTCCACCAGGGTGGCGCGGACGTAGGAGTACTCCCGCGTCCCCTCCTCCAGGGTGGCGAGCCGGCGCAGCAGCACCCGGGTGAGCTGCCGTGCGTCGGCCGGGGCGATCTCGCGCGGATCGTCGGCCGCGGCGAGCTGCGGTGGGAGCAGGTCCCGCAGCCCCCCGTCGGGCACGGCCGCGAGGGCCGACGGCTCACCCGTCGACGGCTCGGCGGAAACGGGCAGTTCACCAGTGGGCACGGCCATCGGATTCCCTTCCTCGTGTCGGCACGGTCGAACCGCCCGGCTACCCGGTGACGGCCGATCGATGCGGCCATCCGGGGTGGAGGTTTCGTGAAACCCGGCGGCGGCTGCCCGGCGTGACCGGCGGCCCGGGCCCGCGGCGGCGGCACTGCCCCGTCCGCGAGCCCCGGTCCTCAGCGGGGCGTGGGGTGGTGGAGTTTGCGGGCGGCGGTGCGGATGGCCAGCGTGTAGGGGGTGTCCAGGGCGCGGGTGGGGGCGTCGAGTTCGTCGAAGGGCACCAGGGCCTGGTGGGTGTCGTCGGTCGACTGGGTCCAGGCGGTCCAGGCGTTGTGGACGTCCTCGTCGGTGACCTGGTCGCCCTTGGCCTGGAGCAGGACGGCGTAGAGGCGGAAGAGGTCGTCGGAGCCGGCGGGAGGTCTCGCCTCCGAGGGCAGGCAGGCACGGATGAGATCGGCGATGGGATCGAGGTGGCTCATCAGGCCAGTGTGCCGGTGACCAGGGTGCCGGTGAGCAGGATCAGGTGGGCCGCCGCGAAGACGACCGGCACGGCCCGCTCGGTGGTACCGAGTTCGGTGTAGTGCTTGCGCCACCGGCCGCTGCGGGTCGCGTTCCTGAGGGTGTCCCACTCGTCGGTGTAGATCCGCGTCGCGAGTTGCTCCTCCAGGGCGTTGATGATCTTGAACTTGGCGGCGTTGAGGTCCCGGTAGCTGCGCAGCTGCATCCACCAGGCGACGGAGAGGGTGATGCCGGCCAGGGCGACGGCGGTGGGCACCCACCACGGGGACTCGGAGAGCCTGGGTATGCCGAAGCCGATGAGGGTGACCAGGGCGGTCTGCACGGACAGGAAGAAGGTGTTGGCGGTGCCCCGGCGGGCCGAGACGCGGTCGGCCATCTCCACGGCGAGTTTGTAGAGCTCCAGCAGTTCGGTCTGGCGGGTCCACTCCGGCGGCACGGTCATCGCGCTTCCCTCGGTCGGGCGGGCGGCGAGGACGAACCGTTCGGGCACGGTGCCGCCCCGCCGGCACTGATGCGACGTCACTTTCCCTGTGGCGGACGGTTCTACCGGTGGCGGAGGGTTTTACCGGCCTCGGGTCAGCGCGCGGGGGCGGGCCGCAGGCGGTAGGCGTCGCCGCGGACACGGCCGGCGGCCCCACGCCGTACGGGCGGTAGGCGTCGCGGTGGTCAGCGGCCGCCCGGGCCGGGCGCCCCGGCGGTGGCCCTCGCCGTCGCGGTGGCCGTCGCGGGAGCCGGCACCGTCGCGGTGACCGTCGCGAGGGCCGTGGCCGCCGTGGCCGGGAGGGCGTGCAGGGCCGCCAGGGCGCCCGCCTCCCCCTCCCCGAACCGGTGGGCTCGGGCCTCGCGGACGGCGGCGTCGAGGTGGTGGGCGGCTTCCTCCGGGTGGCCGGTGGCGGCGAGGGCGCGGCCGTAGAGGGTCAGCAGCAGGACCCGGCGGGCGGCGGGGAAGGGGGGTTCGGCGACGGCCAGGCCGCGGGCGGCGTGGTGGGCGGCCTCCTCGGGGGTGCCGGCGGTCAGGCATTCCTGGGCGAGGTGCTGGCGGGCGAGGGCGACCAGGTCGGCGCGGGCGGCCCGCTCGGACAGCGAGAGGGCGCGGACCAGCAGGCCGCGCACCCGCGCGTTCCTGCCGTAGCGGCCGAGGGCGACGGCCAGGTTCATCAGGGCGACGGCCTGCGCGGTGCCGTCGCCGGCCTGGGCGGCGAGGTCGGGGGCGCGTTCCAGGTGGACGAGGGCCTGCTCGTGGCGCCCCTCCTCCAGCAGGACCCACCCGAGCAGGGCGCGGGCGCGGGACTGGGCGGCCGGGTCGTGGTCGGCCTCGGCGGCGGCCAGGCCGTGTTCGAGCAGCGGCACCCAGCCGTCCCGGACCTGCCACACGATCAGCGGCCACTGCAGCAGGACCAGGCGCCAGGCCCGGTCGTGCAGTCCGGCCGCGACCGCCGCCTCGACCGCGCCGCGCAGGGTGTCGCGCTCGGCGGCGTACCAGGCGAGTGCGCTCTCCCGGTCCGGGAACGGGCGCACGTCGGCGGGGCGCCGGCTGCCGGCCGGCGGGGTGCAGCAGGGCTCACTGCCGGGTTCGGCGGCGTCGCAGGCGACGAGCAGGGTGTTCAGCAGGTGGTCGAGCAGACGCGGCAGCACCTCGTCGTCGACCTCGCCGGGCAGGCTGCGGGCGTAGAGGCGGACGAGGTCGTGCAGGGTGTAGGCGTCCCGGCCGATCTCGACGATGAGGTGGGCGGTGGCGAGCTGGCCGAGCGCGCCGGAGGCCTCGCCGGGGCGGCAGTCGGCGAGCGCGGCGGCCGTACGGCTGTCGAGGGTGGTGCCGGTGTGCGCGCCGAGGCGGTGGAACATCCGGCGGGCGGGATCGGACAGGTGCTGGACGGTGAGGGCGAGGGCGGCGGCGACGCTGGTGTCCTCGATGTCGAGGATGCCCAGCCGGCCCTGTTCGTCGGCCAGTTCGTCGGCGAGGACGGCGAGGTCGCGGGCCGGGCCGGTGGCGACGCGGGCGGCGGCCAGGCGCAGCGCGAGCGGCAGGCCGTCGCACAGGCCGGCCAGCCGGGCGGCGGCTTCGGGTTCGGCGGCGACCAGGTCGGCGCCGAGGGTGGCGGCGAGCAGGGTGACGGCCTGCGGGGACGACAGTTCGGCGAGCGGGACGGGGCGGGCGGCGTCGGAGGCGACCAGGCCGCCGAGCCGGTCGCGGCTGGTGACCAGGGTGACGCAGTCCTCGCCGTCGGGCAGCAGCGGGCGGACCTGGTCGGAGCGGCGGGCGTTGTCCAGGACGATGAGCATCCGGCGGTCGGCGGTCAGCTCCCGGTAGCGGGCGGCCATGGCCTCGGGGGTCGCGGGCATCTGCTCGGCGGGCAGGCCCAGGCCGAGCAGCAGTTCGCGCAGGACGGCGGGGGTGGAGCGTTCGGGCAGCGGGCTGTGGCCGCAGAGGTCGACGAACAGCCGGCCGTCGGGGAAGTCGTCCTGGCGGCGGTGGGCCCAGTACAGGGCGAGGGTGGTCTTGCCGATCCCGGCGCCGCCGGTGACGACGGCGATCGCGCCGGGGCCGGTGGTGGCCCGGTCGAGCGCGGCCAGTTCGTCCTCCCGGCCGGAGAAGCCGCGCGGGCGGCGGGGGAAGGGCCAGGGTGTGGCGCGCGGCGGGCGCGCGGCGTCGGCCGGGGCGGTGGCGGCTCCGGCGGCCGGGGTGGGCATGGGGGCGGGGACGGGCGCCGCGGCCGGTGCGGCAGGGGCGGGGGCGTGTGCGGGGACCGGGTCGGGGACGGAGGCCAGGCCGCCGACGGTGGCCACCCGCGGGGGCGGGACCCGGTCGGGCCGCAGGGAGGCGGCGTCCGTGCGCAGCAGGGAGTCGTAGGCCTCGACGAGTTCGGGACCGGGGTCGATGCCCAGTTCCTCGGCCAGCGCCCGGCGGGTGCGGTGGAACCAGTCCAGCGCCTCCGAGCGCCGCCCGGCCCGGCCGAGCGCCAGGATGAGCGCCGCGACCAGCGACTCGCGCAGCGGGTTCATGGTGGCCTCGGTGGACAGCACGCCCGCCGCCGCGCCGTGGTCGCCGAGCCGGCCGTGGGCGCGCGCCAGCTCCTCCACGGCCGCGAGCCGCAGCTCCTCCAGGGCGTGCGCGGCACACTGCAGCGGGACGCTGGGCGCGGTGCCGGCCAGTGCGGGGCCGCGCCACAGCGCGAGCGCCTCCCGGAGCGCCGCGACCGTCTCGGCGGTGTCGGGTGTCGAGCGGGCGGAGCGCAGGAGGTGTTCGAAGCGGGCGGTGTCCACCGCGAGGTCGGGCACCCGCAGCAGGTAGGCGCCGCCGTCGGTGACCAGCTCGACGCCGCCGGCGGGCGCGTCGTGCGCGGCGAGCAGCGCGCGCAGGCCCGAGACGTGGTTGTGGATGACGGTGCGCGAGTGCCGGGGCGGTTCCTCGTCCCACAGCGTCTCGGTGAGCCGGTCCACGGCGACCGGCGCGCCGGGGTTCAGCAGCAGCATGGCCAGCAGGCTGCGGCGCTTGGCGGACCCGACCGGCAGCTCCCGGCCGTCCGCGGCCACCGCGGCCACCGAGCCCAGCAATCGGAAATCCAAAACCCGCTCCCCATTCAATGTGACAAGCATATGACAGTAGGCGATCCGCTGATCACAGGGTGTCGCCCGGGTGACACCCAGATGACCGCAGAATGACGACTGGGCGTCACGGGCCCCTGGGCGCAGGGCCGTTGCCGGTGCGTGACGGGGTCCGCGGCCTCGGGTGAGAGCTTGCGCGGTGATCCGTCCCGGCCGCCAGGGATCACCGGCAGTTCGGGACGGCGGAACGCCCGGGCAGGCTCTGACCAGGGCGGATGCCGGGCCCCTGGAACGCGGGGCTGAGACGAGGGGGGATTCGGCGCAACCCGCGGCGGCCACCAGAATGGTGCGGACGGATCTTCGGAAGTACAGAAAGCGAAACCCCATCATGGATCTCGGCGTCCGCTGGAAGCTGCACGGCGACGGGCGCACACCCGCGCCGGGGGCGGTCGTCCGCCCCGACGAACGGCTCTCCTGGCCCCGCACGGCAGGGCTCGGCGCCCAGCACGTGGTGGCGATGTTCGGAGCGAGCTTCGTGGCGCCCGTCCTGATGGGGCTCGACCCGAACCTCGCGATCATGATGTCCGGCGTGGCGACCGTCATCTTCCTGCTGTCCACCCGCGGCCGGGTGCCCAGCTACCTGGGCTGCTCGCTGTCCTTCGTGGGCGTCGCCGCGGTGATCCGGGCCCAGGGCGGCACCAGCGCGACGGTGACCGGCGCAGTGTTCGTCGTGGGCGTGGCGCTGTTCCTGGTGGGCGTCGCCGTCCAGCGGTTCGGGGCGCGGATCATCCACGCGGCGATGCCGCCGATCGTCACCGGCGCGGTCGTCATGCTGATCGGCTTCAACCTGGCCCCGGTGACGGCGTCCACGTACTGGCCACAGGACCAGTGGACGGCGCTGCTGGTGATGCTCTTCACCGGGCTGGCCGTGGTCGGCCTGCGCGGCTTCTGGTCGCGGGTGGCGATCTTCCTGGGACTGGTCTTCGGGTACGGGATCTCCTGGGTCTTCGACCGCGTCTTCGGCAAGATCCACTCGGTGGACGCGGGCGGCCACATGACCGACCACTGGCGCCTGGACCTGTCCGGCGTCGGCAAGGCCGACTGGGTCGGCCTGCCCACCTTCCACGGGCCCTCCTTCCAGTGGTCCGCGATCCTCGTCGCACTGCCCGTGGTGATCGCGCTGGTCGCCGAGAACGCCGGACACGTCAAGGCCGTCGGCGAGATGACCGGCTCGAACCTCGACGACAAGCTGGGCACCGCGATCTCCGCGGACGGCGTCGCCTCCATGCTCTCCACCGCCGTCGGCGGCCCGCCGAACACCACCTATTCGGAGAACATCGGCGTCATGGCCGCGACCCGGGTCTACTCGACCGCCGCCTACTGGGCGGCCGCCGGCTTCGCGCTGCTCTTCGGCCTCTGCCCCAAGTTCGGCGCCGTCGTCGCCGCCATCCCCGGCGGGGTGCTCGGCGGCATCACCGTCATCCTGTACGGCATGATCGGCCTGCTCGGCGCGCAGATCTGGACCAAGTCCGGCGTGGACCTGCGCAATCCGCTCAACCTGGTGCCGGCCGCGGCGGGCATCATCATCGGCATCGGCAACGTCACCCTGAAGTTCACCGACACCTTCAGCCTCAGCGGCATCGCCCTGGGCACCCTGGTCGTCATCACCGGCTACCACGCGCTGCGGGCCCTGGCCCCCGCCCACCTCAAGACGCAGGAACCGCTGCTGGACGAGGGCACCTCCTCGTACGACGAGCAGGCCGACGCCGACACCGACCGCTGACGGCTCGTACCGGAGCCGACCGGCGGAAGTGGCCCCCGCGACTACTTCCGCCGGTTGTTCCGCCTGGTCAGAGGGCCCGGAGGATGGTCGAATCGCTGCGTACGCCCACGTCCGCCCATTCGACCCCGGGGAGACCCATGTCCCGTCCGTCCCGCCGCCGCAAGCTCTCCTACGGAGGCGTGGCCGCCGCCACCCTCGCCATCTCCTGCGTCTCGGTGACGCCCAGCAGCGCGGCGGGCCAGGTCCTCTGGACCCCGAACACCAGCAAGGGGGCGTCCTCCTTCGCCTCCGTGCAGTGCGCCTCCGGCAACTTCAAGGTCGTCGACGACGCCGCCAAGGGCAAGGTGTGGCGGGCCCACCAGGCCGCCGGCGAAGAGCGCTGCGAGACGGTCGGTCCCGACCTGAAGAACGGCGACACCTTCTACCTCGGCTGGTCGTCCAAGGTGGACATCAAGGACGACAACAGCCGGTACGTCTTCCAGCTCAAGTGCTCGCCGAGCACCGATACGGCCAACCACCCGATCGAGATCGACGCGACCAACGGCCGCATCCGGCTGCAGGAGTGGGACACCGAGCACGTGTCGCACACGCTGTGGACCGCGCCGACCGCGAACGGCCAGTGGCACTCCTACGCGCTGAAGATCCGCCTGGGGCGCACTGACGGCACCATCGACTTCTGGTTCGACGGCAAGAAGCAGACCTTCACCACCGGGTCGGGCACCTTCAAGGGCACCACCTGGGACGGCGACCGCAACTACCTCAAGTGGGGCTCGTACCACGAGTCCACGGGCGACGCGACGAACACCTTCACCAGCCCGATCATGGCCACCACGCTGGACGCCGCCACCGCCGGCTCGTAAGAGAAGGACGGACGGACGCAAAGACGTCCGCAGGCCCGGACCGCATGTGGGAGCGGTCCGGGCCTGCGGCATGTCAGCTTCCGATATCGCCGAGCTCGCCGCTGCGGACGCCAGGGAAGCCGGGAGCCACCTCGACGCAGGTGCCCCCGTTGTTGCTGTACGAGGACTTGAACCACTGGGCATCGGCCAGGTCCACACGATCAGCCATGACGCTCCCTCTCAGACGGCGCCGAACTCACCAGTTCGGACAGCAGCGACAAACGACTCCCAGGCCGCGAAGGGGAAGATCAGGGCGGGCCCTTCCGGGTCCTTCGAGTCACGAACCGGCATGACACCCAGGTAGCCATCTGCAACTTCAACGCAGCCGCCCTGCCCGTTGCTGTACGTGCTCTTCCGCCACCCGGCGCCGGTCAGGTCAAGTTGCATGGCGTTCATAGTCCTTCCGTGCCTCCCGGATCACGACCAGGCTGTCCGGTTGATTCAGGGCATTCACCTGGAGTCGATCGTACTTTCCGGCCCACCTTGATACGACCCCGGTGTCCTGCTCCAAGAAGCCCCGTTGCAGCGTTTCGGTATACCCCACCATGCTCCGGTTCGGCAGGGTGAGCAGCGTGACCGAATGCGAGAAGGGCCGCTCCTCAGCCAGCGTGTAGGGGGCGACTTGAACGACGAGGTTGGGCCGCGAGGCCAGGTGCTCCAAGAGCTGCAGCTGGCGCGCCATGACAGTCGGTCCGCCGATCGGACGCCGTAGGGCTGATTCGTCGAGAACGACGTGGATCACCGACGTTCGATCGAGGAGCTGTTGTCGCACGGACAGAAGCCTGAGGCGTTCGTCCGCCTGCTCCTGTGTAGCTTCGCCACGTCGAACGGGTGCCGACTCATAAGCAGCGCTGTACTCCGAGTGCTGGAGTATGCCAGGCACCATGTCCAACTCGAAGAGCCGGATGGCCAGGGCTTCCCGCTCTTTGGCCGCGAACTCAGGGAAACCCGGAATCAACGATCCGTTCTTCCAGCTCCACCAAAGGAGTTCAAGCGAGCCATTGGTCTCCAAGGCGACTTCGCAGAGCTTGACGAAGTTTAAGCTCGGGGCCTGTTTCCCCGTCTCCACGTTCGAGATGTAGACGTTCGAGTACCCGACCAGCTTGCCCAGTTCAGCCTGGGTCAGACCCTTAGCATCTCGTGACGTGCGGAGATGAACGACGAGCGCTGCCAGCGGTGATGACGTCGGATCAAGCGTACGACGGTTCATGATCACTCTCAATTTAAAGTCAGGTCAACTAGAGAGTTCAAACGCTTCCGATCGTAGGGGGTGGAGCGCCACCATGGCTACACCTGGTGATTCACCGGAAACGCAGCGCAACCTACGGAGACCCCCATGCCCGATATGCAGAGACCCGATACCTGGTTCCAACTCCATGAGGTGGTGCGGGACTTCAGCAGCCTCGAAAGCGGTAAGCCGTGCGAGGGCGTCTTCGTCGAGGTGGCGTTCGGGAAGGCGGTGCTTCGGCCGCTGGGGTCCACCGGGCCGGAGCGACGGGTCGACCTCTCCTCCATCCGGTCGCTCGACCCCCGGGAGTTCGCGCCGGGGACCTGCGGGAAGTCGCGCCGTAGGCCGTTCGACGGGTGGCCGTTGCCGTCCGACAGCAATTCCTCACGCCGGGAGCAGAGTTGAGCAAGTCCCTCTTCCACAGCAGGCCTCCCGGCCGGCGGTCGGGGCAGCAGGTCTTCGTTCTGCGCGAGGACCCTGGAGGGTCGGGCGACTTCTTCGTGCTCCTGGTCGATTCCGTCCACGATGACGGGCTGGTCATGCCCGGTGGCAGCGCCGAGCAGAACGAGCTCCCCCACCTCGCCGCCCGGCGTCACCTCGAAACGCAGACCGGGCTCGTCCTGCCGCTGCGGACGATCCTCTCGGTCGACTACTCCCCCGCCGGCGAACTCTGCGAAGGCCTCGACTTCGTGTACGCGGGCGGGGTGGTGACCTCCCGGCAGGCCGCAGCGGTCCGCCCGCACCGGCCGCCGGAGGACGTCCGCGCCCTGCACTGGGTGCCCCAGCACAAGCTGCACCGGGTCATGACCGATGACCAGTACCGCCGCGTCGAGGACGCCTGGGACGCCTGGGAGCACGGCGCCGGTCTCCCGCTCCTCGTCCGGGGCGTCCCGGTCCCGGTCGGCTGACCGGCTGACCGGGACGGCCCTGCTACGCCGGCCTGCGCGGGGCGGTGGTGAGGAAGTCCAGGACGAGGGGTCCGGCGTGTGCGCGGAACTCCTCGAAGTAGGCGTGCCGGGCGCCGGGGATCAGGTGCAGCCGGGCGCCGGGGATGCGGTCGGCGAGCAGGGGTGCGTTGGCGGAGGGGTTGAGCAGGTCGTCGCTTCCGTGGATGACCAGGGTGGGTGCGCCGATCTGCGGCAGGAGGTCCCAGGCGTCGTGCCGGTTGCTGGCCGTGAGGTGGTGGCGCCGGGCGTGGGCGGGCATGCCGGGGTCGCCGAGGGTGTGGTGCGGGCCGGGATGGGAGTCGAGCCATCCGGGGGTGTACATCAGCTCCAGCAAGGCCTGCCGGGAGGCGCCGGGGTCGGGTTGCGCCAGGGCTCGGCGGACGTCGTTGCCGCGTTCGACGCCGTGCGGGCCGCCGGGTGAGGTACAGCCGAGGACCAGGGCGCCGACCCGGTGTGGGTGGCGGGCCGCGAGGTGCTGGGCCACCCGTCCGCCCATGGAGGTGCCGTAGACGTCGGCCCGGTCGATGCCCAGTTCGTCGAGGACGGCGATGACGTCCCGGGCGAACAGCTCGGTGCTGTAGGGGGTGTCGGGCTTGTCGCTGTCGCCGGTGCCGCGGTAGTCGAGCGTGAGGGTGCTGCGGGCGGGGTGGAAGTCGGCGCGGACGGCGTCCCACCAGTGGTGGTTGTTGGCCTGGCCTGCCAGCAGGACCAGCGGCGCCCCCTGGCCCTGCAGCTGGTAGGCGATCCGGACGCCGTCCGGTGTCATCACGTGCGCCACATCGGCCCCCTCGTTCCCGTGTCGGCGGTCAGGGTACCCCGACCCCGCTCGGGCCCTGGCGGCGCCCAACGCGCCGCCACCGCGCGGTTTCTGGACTTGTGGGTCCATTTTCGGCTGCCTACCGTGCTGTTCGTTCCCTCCCGAACGAGCCCGCACAGGAAGGCGGTCACCCCATGCACGCGATCCGGATCGAGGAACACGGCGGCCCCGAGGTCATGCGCTGGACCGAGCTGCCGGACCCGGTGCCCGGCCCCGGCGAGGCGCTGGTGCGCCTGGGCGCGGCCGGAGTGAACTTCATGGACGTCGGTGCCCGCGCGCAGGGCGGGGGCGGCTGGGCGGCCCCCGCCGTCCTGGGCGCCGAGGGCATGGGGTACGTCGTCGCCCTCGGCGCGGGGGTGCACGGCCTGGCCGTCGGCGACCGGGTCGCCTGGTTCTACCACCCGGGCAGCTACGCCGAGTTGCTGGCCGTCCCGGCGCACTCGCTGGTCAAGGTACCTGACGGGGTGCCGGACGAGATCGCGGGCGGCGTGCTGATGCAGGGCCTGACCGCCAGTCACCTGAGCACCGAGACCTACCCCGTCGGCCCGGGTGACACGGCCGTGGTGCACGCGGCGGCCGGCGGGGTCGGGCTGCTGCTCACCCAGCTGGTCAAGGCCCGCGGCGGGAACGTGATCGGCCTGGTCTCCCGCCCGGAGAAGGCGGACGTCGCCCGGCAGGCCGGGGCCGACCACGTGCTGGTCCACTCGGGCGCCGGCTTCGAGGGGCCGGTGCGGGAGCTGACCGGCGGCCGCGGGGCCGACGTGGTCTACGACGGCGGCGGCGCCGACACCTTCGCCTCCTCGCAGCTGGCCCTGCGCCCGCACGGGGTGCACGCGTACTACGGCCCCTTCATGGGCGTGCCGACGCTGCGGCCCACCGACCTGCCCAACAGCATCCTGCTGACCTACCCGGTGGTCCACCACCACGTCCCCACCCACGAGGCCCTGACCCGGCGCGCCGGCGAGCTGTTCGACCTGCTCCTGGACGGGCGCCTGACCCCGCGGATCACCGGCCGCTACCCGCTCGCCGAGGCCGCCCGCGCCCACGCGGACCTCGAGTCCCGCCGCACCACCGGCAAACTGATGCTCCTGCCCTGACCGGGCGGGTACGCCACGATCGGACCTGACGACCGGCACCGGGAGGGAAACGTGCAGCTGACCCGCAAGGGCGCCGCGACCAGGCAGCGCATCGTCGAGGGCGCCGCCGGGCAGATCCGCGACGAGGGCGTCTTCGCGCTGCGGCTGGAGGACGTCATGGCCCGCACCGCGACCAGCAAGAGCCAGCTGTTCCACTACTTCCCCGGCGGCAAGGACGAACTGCTGCTGGCCGTGGCCCGCCACGAGGCGGCCCGGGTGCTCGACGACCAGCAGCCCGAGCTGGGCTCCCTGACCTCCTGGGACGCCTGGCAGCGGTGGCGGGACAAGGTCGTCGCCCGCTACCGGGCGCAGGGCTCGGACTGCCCGCTGCACGTGGCCCTGTCCGAGGTGGGCTCGGCCACCGGCGCGGCCCGGGCGGTGGCCGGCGAGCTGCTGGCGCAGTGGCAGGAGCAGCTCGCCGCGGGCATCCGCCACCTGCAGTCCGCCGGCGAGGTCACCCCCGCGCTGGACGCCGACCGGGAGGCCGCGGCGCTGCTGGCCGGGGTGCAGGGCGGGGTGCTGATCCTGATGACCACCGGCTCGATCACGCAGTTGGAGGCCGCCCTGGACGTGGGCCTCGCCCGGCTGCGCGCGGACCGGCCGGGCGCGGACGGCTGACGCCCGGCGCTGTGGGGCGGGCCACACCCAAAGGGCCGGTTCGGGCCTTCGGGGTGAGAAGGGTCACGCTGCGTGCGCTTTCGGGCGGCCACCGTGCAACAGGCCCCGGCAGGACTGGGCAAGCCGTGAATCGACACGGCCGAAGGGCCCGTCCGCTTCGGGACCAAGGTCATCAATCCGTTTGACCTTCGACCTCGTGGTGACCGGTGCGAACCCGGGCAACCGTGGACGGTCGCCCGGTGTGATCGGGCGGTGGCGCCGTCCGAGGTGGGCGGCGTCGTCCACCTGCCGTCTACCCGGCGCACGGTGAGCGGGCCCGCCCGCCTCCGTACGCTCCGGAGGACCCCAAGCACATGTCCCAGACCATCGACAACGCCCCGTATACCGCCTTCCACCGCAGACTGGCCCTGGCCTGCTCGGGCGGGCCGCTGCTGGACGGCTACATCCTGAGCATCGTCGGCGTCGCCCTGATCGGGATGCGTCCCGAGCTCGGGCTGTCCACCGCCGAGGTCAGCCTGATCGGCGCCGCCGCCCTGGTCGGCATGTTCGTCGGCGGCGCGCTCTTCGGCGTGCTGACCGACAAGATCGGCCGGGAGGTGATGTACACCGCCGACCTGCTCGTGATGGTCGCCTGCTCGGTGCTCTCCTTCTGGGTCGACCAGGTATGGGCGATCGCCGTGCTGCGCTTCGTGCTCGGCATGGCCGTGGCCGCCGACTACCCCATCGCGACCTCGCTGCTCGCCGAGTGGCTGCCCGCCAAGCAGCGCGGGCGGCTGCTCGGTCAGCAGATCGTCGCCTGGTACGCCGGCTCCGTACTCGCCTACGTGGTGGGCTACCTGTTCCTGGAGCTGGCCGGGCCGGGCAGCTGGCGGTGGATGCTGGCGAGCTCCACGGTGCTGTGCGTGGTCTTCCTGGTGATCCGCCGCGGTTCCCCGGAGTCGCCGCGCTGGCTCGCCGCGAACGGGCGGGTCGGCGACGCGGTGCGCGTGGTCGAGAAGCACCTCGGGGTCCGGGTCGACGGCCGCGAGCTGATGCCCGACCCGGCCGAACACGGCCGGCCCGCCGGGCTGCGCCTGCTGATGACCCAGCCCTACCGGCGCCGCACCCTGTTCTGCGGCCTGTTCTTCCTCTGCCAGGTCGGCCCGCTGTTCGCGATGCTCACCTTCGGCCCGCAGATCCTCTCCTCCTTCGGCCTGCCGGGCGGCACCGTCATGGAGACCCTCGGCACCGGGCTGATCAGCCTGGTCTTCCTGCTCGGCTGCTACCCGGCGCTGCGCCTGATCGACAGCCGCGGCCGGCGCCCCGTCATCATCTGGTCCTTCGCGCTGATGACCGTCCCGCTGGCCCTGCTGGGCGTGTGGCCCACCGCCCCCGCCGCGGTCGCCCTGCTGGCGCTGTGCGCGTACGCGTTCCTGTGCGGCGGGCCCAACGTGCTCGACTGGACCTACCCCAACGAGCTGTTCCCCACCGAGATCCGGGCCACCGCCGTGGGTGTGGCCACCTCGGTGAGCCGGATCGGCGCGGCCGTCGGCACCTACCTGCTGCCGCTGTCCCTGACCGGGCTCGGCACCGGCCCGACCATGCTCATCGCCGCCGGGACGACGGCGCTGGGCCTGCTGGTGTGCGTGCTGTGGGCGGAGGAGACCCGCGGCACCGCGCTGGGCGCCTCGCCGGCCGCGCCCCGTACGGCCGAGGCGCCGGGCGTCCCGGCGCAGCGCGTGCCGCAGCCGGTGCGCTGACGGTGCGCTGACGGCCTGCGCGGGAGTGACGGCGGCGCCGCCCGGGGTGTTTCTCCCGGGCGGCGCCGCCGTCGTTCGTCACCACCAGTCGTCGTCCGTGTCGTCGACGCCGTTCAGGCGGTTCAGGACCGCGCGGAAGACCCGCCGGTCGAGGTAGCCCGGGTACAGGGGGTGGGGCGGGAGGGGGTCGTCGCGTTCGACGCCGGGGGGCAGGCCGCCGGTGGCGGGCGCGAGTTCGCGTTCGTCGCGGAAGGCGAGGGCGGCCCAGAACCCGGCGGCCAGCGGCGCGGCGGCCGTGCCCGGGGGTGTGGGCCAGGGCTCGCCG
Source organism: Kitasatospora sp. NPDC051164 (assembly GCF_044455625.1). Taxonomy (NCBI): domain Bacteria; kingdom Bacillati; phylum Actinomycetota; class Actinomycetes; order Kitasatosporales; family Streptomycetaceae; genus Kitasatospora; species Kitasatospora sp. NPDC051164. The sequence continues at coordinate 112,095 of NZ_JBITFB010000020.1, forward strand.
GTCTGGGGGTGGCGCGGGACCACGGCGATGTCGGGGCGGAGGCCGGTCTGCGGCAGGCCCGGTCCGGCCAGGGCCGCGCGCCGAACCGGAGCGGCCCGCGGGGGCGGGAGTTGGGCGAGGAGCGGGCGGAAGGCCTGGGCGAGCGGTCCGGCGGCGGGGGCGAGGGGCGCGCCGTCGGCGGCGTGGACCAGGTGGGCCAGCGTCACGGCGGCCTCCACGTCCCAGCGGATGCTCCGGCTGCCGTTCCCGTCCGACAGGTCGGCGGCGCACCACCGGTCGGTGACGGTGTGCCAGTCGGCGATCGGCCGGTCGGGGCCCGCCGGGACGGGGCGCACCGCGGACGGTTCCAGCCAGGTGGCCTGCCACAGCGAGCAGTCGTCGACCCTGGTGGCGACCTTGCGGCCGCAGCCGGCGCAGGTGGTGTTCGGGCCGTAGCGGCCGTCGATGCCGCAGCAGGCGCCGAGTTCACGCCGCTGGACCACGGCGGTGCCGTGGGCGTCGCCGGGGGCGATCACGATCGACCGGGGCTCGCCGGCGGGGTCCTCGTCGACGCCGTAGGTGCCCGCTTCCATGAGGACCGGCATGGCCACGCCGTTGCCGTAGGTGAAGCCGGCGTAGACGGGGAACGCGACCCGCGACAGCGGCACGGTCAGCGCCGTACCGCACCCCCTGCACTCGAAGACCTCCACGCCCGCCCGTTCCCCCTTCGCACCTGCCGACCGGCGATTATCACGGCCCGTACGGGCGGCGGCCAACGGGTTTTCGGTGCGGGCGGCTTTGTCAAGCCTGTGCCGGAGCCGACTCTCCGGCAGTAGCCTCGGGCCCTCTGCAACAACGGTGACGAGGGCCCCGGCGGGGCGAGGTGGAGGCGGCGGGTGGCCGAGGGGAAGGCCGGGGGCGGCGACAACGGGCAGGGCGGCGACGGACCGCTTCACGAGCGCGAGGCCGAACTCCGGTCGGCGGCACGGGCGATCGAGGCGCTCACCCGGCCCGCCGGCACCGGGGTCGGGGAGCTGCTGCTCTACACCGGCGCGGCCGGGCTGGGCAAGACCGCGATGCTGACCGAGGTGCGGCGGGCGGCGCGGCGCGCGGGCTGCACGGTGCTGTTCGCCCGGGGCGGGCAGCGCCAGTGCCACGAGCCGTTCCACGTGGTGCGCCAGCTGGTGCGCCCGGTGCTGGCGGCCCTGTCCGAGGAGGAGCGGGCGCAGGTCTTCGGGCCGTGGGAGGACGTCGTCGGCCCGGCGGCCGGGCTGCTGCCGCCGCGCGGGCAGCTCGATCCCCAAGGGGTGCGGGACGGGCTGGACTTCGTCCTCACCCGCCTCGTGCAGCTGCGCTCCCCGGTGGCCGTGATCGTCGACGACCTGCACTGGGCCGACCCGGAGTCGCTCGGCTGGCTGGCGGGCTTCGCGGTCCGCGCCCGGGAGCTGCCGGCCCTGCTGGTACTCGCCTGCCGCGACGAGTTCCCCGACGACGCCCTGGCGCTGCAACGCAGCCTCGCCGACCGGGCCGACCGCCGGCACGAACTGCGCCCGCTCCAGCCCGCCTCGGTCGCGCACCTGGTCCGGGCCGCCCTGGGCGCGGCGGCCGAGGACGCCTTCTGCCGCCACGTCTGGGCCGTCACCGGCGGGAACCCGTACGAGACCGCCACCCTGCTGCGCGAGGTGGCCGACCAGCGGCTCGACCCGGTCGAGGAGAGCACCGGGCAGCTGCGCGAACTCGCCGCAACCGCCCGAGGGATGACGCTGCGGCACTGGCTGGAGCGGCTCGGCCCCACCGCGCTGCGCTTCGCCTGGGCGGCGTCCGTGCTGGACACCGACATCCGCTCCGACCTCGCCGCGGCCATCTGCGCCCAGGGCCCGGAGACCGCCGCCCAGTCCGTGCGCGAGCTGCGCCACCACCGGGTGCTGACCGGCACCGCGGCGGGCCGGCTGGAGTTCGTCCACCCGCTGGTCGCCACCTCGGTCTACCAGTCGATGTCGCCCTCCACCCGGACCGGGATGCACGGGGTCGCCGCCGTCGAACTCGAGAACGCCGGCCTCGGCCTGCTGGCCGCCTCCCGCCACCTGCTGGAGATCCTGCCCGAAGGCGACGGCGAGATCGTCGACAAGCTGCGCCGGGCGGCCCGCGAACACCTGGCCATCGGCGCGCCCGAAGCCGCGCAGCGCTGCCTGCGCCGCGCCATCAGCGAGCCGCCCGCCGACTTGGACCGGGCCTCGGTGCTCTACGAACTCGGCTGCTCGGCGCTGCTCACCGACCCGGCGACCACCGTCAACCAGCTGCGCCTGGCGCTCGCCGACCCGTACGGGCTGGACCCCGAGCTGCGGGTGGACGCGACCTTCCGGCTCGCCCAGGCCCTCGCCCACAGCAACCGGCTCGGCGAGGCCGCCGCGCTGTGCGCCGAGGAGGCGGCGCGCATCGGGCCCGGGCCGGGGCGGCTGCGCCTGGAGGTCGCCCACTTCATGTTCGCCGCGTTCCAGTCCGAGGACGCGGACGGCCCGGGCCGCTCGCGGCGGCTCGCGGAGTTCGACCGGATGCTGGGCACGGTCGGCCTGGCCTTCACCGACGCCGACCCCGACCCCGGCTTCGGCGGCGGCGGTGAAGGCGCCGCCGCGGACGCGGCGGCGGCCCCGGGCGAGGGCGTGTTCGAACGCGACGGTCTGGCCCACGCGGTGGCCGTGCTGCGCTGCTGGGACCTCACGCTGCGCGGCGTCGACAGCGCGGAGGCGATCGCCCTGGGCGAGTCCGCGCTGCCGGGCGGCCGGCTGCCCCACAGCCTCGGCTGGACCAACACCACCTGGGGCTTCGAGCTGCCCGGGATCCTGGGCATCAGCTTCCTGTACGCCGACCGGGTCGACCGGGCGGAGGAGCTGTTCGGCGAGGCGGTGCGCGCCTACGAGGTCGCCGGGTGGAGCGGCGGCCACCTCGGCTTCGCCTACCTGCTGACCGGCATGCTCCGCTTCCGCTGCGGCGCCCTCGCCGCGGCGGAGGACTACCTGCGCCGGGCCCTGCGCATCGCCGAGCGGATCGGCCCGGGCATCCCGCTGCACTGGGACGCGGTCGGGGCGCTGGCCGAGACCCTGGCCGCGCGCGGCCGGGTGGCGGAGGCCCTGGAGCTCGCGCACGAGCACGCCTTCGGCCCGCCGTACCCGACGGTGATGGTGCTGCCCGACGCCCCGACGCTGTACGGGCGCCTGCTGCTGGCCCGGGGCGACGCGGCGGGCGCGGCCGCGACGCTGGCCGCCGCCGGGGCGGCCCTGGACGCGCGCGGGTGGCGCAACACGGTGTGGGCGCCGTGGCTGGGCCACCTGGCGCGCGCGGTGGCCGCCGAGCAGCCGGACCGGGCCCGCGACCTCGCCGAGGAGGCGGTGCGCCGGGCCCGGGAGTCCGGCACGGACTCGGCCGTCGGCAGCGCGCTGCGGCTGTGCGCCGCGGTGCACGAGCGGCCCCGCAGGGCCGGGCTGCTGGCGGAGGCGGTCGGCCGGCTGGAGCGCTCGCCCGCCCGCTACGAGCACGCGCTCGCCCTGGTCGACCTGGGCGAGGCGCTGGGCACCGCGGCGGACGCCCGCACGGCGCTCACCCGGGGGCTGGAGCTGGCCACCCGGTGCGACGCCGACGGCCTGGCCGCCCGGGCCCGCGATCTGCTGGGCGCGGGCGGCGCGGGCTGAGGCGGGGCGGGGGCCAGGACGGCGGGGTCAGGGCGGCGGGGCTGGGCGGCGGGGGCCAGGGGGATGGAGACCCTTGCAGGTGCCTGCGCGCGCAACTATCTTTGGAGTCATAAGTTGCAGCTGCAATCAGTTGCGGGTGCGCCCCTGCGTCCTGGCGCCGCCGACCCCACCGGGAGTCCGACATGAGCACCACCCTCTTCACCCCGTACACCCTGCGGGCGCTGACCGTCCCCAACCGGATCTGGATGCCGGCGATGTGCCAGTACAGCGCCGTGCCGGGCGGGGACACGGCCGGCGTCCCGACGGACTGGCACTTCACCCACCTCGCGGCGCGCGCCGCCGGCGGCACCGGGCTGATCATCACGGAGGCCACCGCCGTCAGCCCCGAGGGCCGCATCAGCCCGTACGACCTCGGGATCTGGAACGACGAGCAGGCCGCGGCCTTCCGGCGGATCACCGCCTTCCTGAAGTCCCAGGGCACCGTCGCCGCGATCCAGCTCGCCCACGCCGGGCGCAAGGCGTCCACCGAGCGGACCTGGGTCGACCGCGGGCGCCCCGTCGCCGCCGACGAGGAGCACGGCTGGGTACCGGTCGGCCCCAGCGCCGCGCCCTTCTCCCCCGCCCACACCACACCGCAGGAGCTGACCGAGGAGCAGATCGGCGCGATCGTGCGCCGGTTCGCCGACGCCGCCCGGCGCGCGCTGGACGCCGGCTTCCAGGTCGCCGAGATCCACGGCGCCCACGGCTACCTGATCCACGAGTTCCTCTCCCCCCACACCAACCGCCGCACCGACGGCTACGGCGGCTCCTTCGAGGGCCGCATCCGCTTCGCGCTGGAGGTCGTCGACGCGGTGCGCGCGGTGTGGCCCGAGGAACTGCCGGTCTTCTTCCGCGTCTCCGCGACGGACTGGCTCACCGAGAACCCGCAGGACGGCCGCGAGGGCTGGACCTCCCAGGACACCGTCCGCCTCGCCAAGGAACTGCAGGCGCACGGCGTGGACCTGCTGGACGTCTCCACCGGCGGCCTCGTCCCCGACGCCCGGATCGAGGCCGCGCCCGGCTTCCAGGTGCCCTTCGCCGAGGCCGTGCGCACCGAGGCCGGCCTGCCCGTGGCCGCCGTCGGCCTGATCACCGACCCCGCCCAGGCCCAGGCCATCGTCGCCGAAGGCCGCGCCGACGCCGTCCTGCTCGGCCGCGAACTGCTGCGCGACCCGTACTGGGCCCGCCGCGCCGCCGCCGAACTCGGCGGCGAGGTCCCCTCCCCCGTCCAGTACCACCGCTCCTGACCGTCCCTGACGCCGGCGGCCCGGGAGTGTCGGGCTTGAGTTGGAGTGCACTCCAAGTCCTACGGTTCTGCCGTGGGTCCCGCCCGCCGACCTCGGCGGGCGGGACCGGTCGGGATCGGGACGAGGGCCGCCGGTAGGGGCGGCCGGGAGAGGAGTGCCGCGATGAGCACGGCCGCGAACGACGCAGAGGTCCGCCGGGAGCGCTTCGAGCACGGGATGGAGGTGCTCGAGCGCATCGACGGCGAGGTCGGGCGCCGGGTCGTGCAGTCGCTGGACGACATCAGCCCCGAACTCGGGCACCAGATCGTCGCCTGGGGATTCGGGGAGATCTACAGCCGCCCCCAGCTCGCCCCGCGCGACCGCCAGTTGGTCACGCTGGGGATGCTCACCGCGCTCGGCGGGTGCGAGCCGCAGCTGGAGGTCCACATCAACGCCTCCCTCAACGTGGGGCTCACCCCCGAGGAGATCGTCGAGGCGCTGCTGCACTCCGCCGGCTACTGCGGCTTCCCCAAGGCGCTGAACGCCACCTTCGTCGCCAGGAAGGTGTTCGGCGAGCGTGGCCTGCTGCCGGTCGCCGGCGCCTGACGGGCCCGCCCGGCGGCGGCGCCTGCCAGGGGCCCGGAACCTTCCGGGGCGGGCGGGCGTCCGGCAAGACGTATCCGGATCCGGACCAACGAGGAGCCCCGCCGTGCCCGACTACCTGCCGCCGTCGCCCACCGAGTCCTGGCTGTTGGGCGGGGTGACGGCCGTCCTCCAGGAGGGCATCGGGCAGCAGCTGGGGTACTGGGTGGAGCCGGGCGGCGTGCTGACCCACGACGACGGGAGCAGCAACGGCTGGCAGCTGGCCTGGCTGCCGGGCGGCCGGGCGGTGATCAGCGGCTTCGACGTGGACTTCAGCACCGAGCGCGACGAGGCGCAGCTGCTGGCGGGCGCGCCGGACTGGGTGCCCGCGCCGGCCGACCGGGCCGGGTTCTGCTTCTGGTGGGAGCCGGACGGCGGGAACTGGCGCAGCGCACCCGGCGAGACGGACCCCGGCGCACGCCTGACCGGCGCGGTGGAGAACGTCGAGGACCACCTGGCCGACCGGGTCCGGGAGCGGGTCCCGCAGGGGGAGGCGGAAGAGTCGGCGTACGTCGCCGGCTTCGGCCGGCGGCTGACGGAACTGCTGGACGCCGCCCGCGCGCAGCGCCTGACCGTCGGCGAGCTGGCGCCGGTCCTGGCCTGCTTGGCCGATCCGCAGGACCTGCGGCCGGCCGCCGCCCTCGCGGTCGCCGCGCGGGCGGGCTTCACGGCGGGCACCCGCCGGCCGTGGGACGCGGCGCAGGCCTGACGGCGTCCGGGGCCGTCTGACGGCGCCGTGCCGCCGTCCGTCGCTGCCTGGCGCCGCCGTGTGGTTGAGCGCAGGAAGTCGGCCGGGCCGACTTCCTGCGCTCGGACGCCCGGGCTCAGGCCAGGATGTCGGACTGCAGGGTGACGACCTGGCGGAACGGGGCGGTGGGCACGCCGTTGGGACTGGTCATGGTGACGACGGCCAGGATGTCGGAGGCGCAGAGGTAGGCGACGCGGGCGGTGGGGTTGCCCTTGGGGGCGCTCGCGGTGGACTCCAGGGTGGTCAGCTCCACGCCGTCGACGGTGTCCCAGTCCGTGTGGGCGGTGGACTTCGTGTCGGGGGCGGCCTTGGAACGGCCCTTGGAGCGCAGCGAGGTGTAGGTGTCCCAGGACTCGCCGGTGGAACCGAAGCGCAGCAGCCGGATCTGGGTGCGGGTGCCGTCGGAGGCCGTCCACTCCCGGACGGTGGCCGCACGGCAGGCGTTCTGCAGGAGCAGTTCGCGCAGCTTGGCCGGGTCCTGCTGCTCGGTGAGGATCGCGTCGCAGGGCACCCAGGCCGCGGCGGCTGCGGCGGCCTGGGCGGGGGTTGGGGCTGCCGTCGGGGACGCGGCCGGCGGCGTGGTCGGCGACGCCGTCGGGGATCCCGAGGCGGTGGGGCTCGCCGTGGGGGCCGGGAAGGTCGGCGCGGTCACGGAGCCGCCGGCCTCCTTGGGGGCGGGCAGCAGCAGGTAGCGCAGGTCCGCGTAGTGGAGGGACTTGCCCTTGGCGTCCGGCGCGGCCTTGCCCGAGGGCAGGGGCGGCAGGGTCAGCGGCGGGAAGGTGTAGCGGCCGTCGCTCGCGGTGGCCAGGCCCGGGATGTCGGTGCGTTCGGGGGCGGTGACGGCCAGGGCGGTGCCGGTGCCGGCGAGGGCGAACACCAGGGCGGCGCAGCTCCAGCGCACCGCGGCCTTGCGGCGCCGGGCCCGGCGGGCCTCCTGCTCCGCGAGGGCCTCGGGGGTCAGGGCGGGCGCGGTGAACTCGACGGCACCGATGGCGGTTTCGGGCAGCGGCGGCACGGGCGGGGCCGTGGGTGCCTCCGGGGTCACGGGCGGCGCGGGCGGGGCCGTCGGTGCCTCCGGGGCCACGGGCGGCGCGGGCGGGGCGGGCGGGGCGGGCGGCGGCGGGAGCGGGTCCGACGCGGGCTGCGGCGGGGTGGCGTGGTCGGTCATGCGGACGCTCCCGGGCGGGCGAGGCGGTCGAGCTGCAGGGTGAAGAGGGCGACGATCTTGTCCTTGGGCAGCGGTGCCACGCCCTCGGCGTTCATGACGACCAGCAGGTCGCCCTCGGCGGCCGAGCACTCCAGGTAGTCGATCGGCGCGGACGGCGGCGCCGGCATCAGGTAGCAGTGCGCCTCGGGGTGGCCCGGGATCGCCGGGCCGATCCGGAAGAGGCCGGTGTCGCCGGTGAAGACCGCGGTGTACTCGTTGATCCGCTGCACTTCCTGCTGGTTGAACTGGCGCAGCTTCAGGCCGATCACCAGGTCGTCCCCGCCGGAGAGGTAGGAGCGCACGCCGGTGGCCTTGATGTGCAGGCCGTCCCAGTAGGAGCGGAGCTTGTCGCGCTTCTCCTTGGGGACCTGCTGGAGTTCGGCGTCCAGCTGGGCGGCCAGCTGCTCGCCGTTCAGCTCGGTGTCGTTGCCGTAGACGCCGTCGTCGGGGCCGAGTTCATAGCCGGCCGGGACGGGCAGCAGCAGGTCGCGCAGCGCGCCGAAGTGGCTGCCGTTGGACTTGGCGCCGTACGGAGTCGCGGTCGCGGTCGGGGTGGGCCCGGTGGACGGGGCGGCGGCGGTGGCCGGGGCCGGGTCGTCGTACTGGGTCTTGATGATGCCGATGCCGATGACCACGCCGACCAGCGCGGCGGCGGCCGTCGCGGCGCCCGCGCGCAGCAGGCGGCGGGAGGCGGGGTTGGGCGCGGCGGGGGCCTGCGCGTCGGCGGGCACCTGGTCAGGCGTGGGCGTCGGCTCGGGTGCGGGTGCGGGCGTCGGCTCGGGTGCGGGCGCGGCCGGGTTCGCGGTCACGGTGTCGTCGTTCATGCCAGCCGCTCCCACTGTCGCTTGGCGAGGTCCTTGAGGAGGTCGGCGTTCACCTGCTGGGTGCCGAAGACCTCGATCGTCATCTGCAACGAGCCGCGCTTGGCGACGGCCTGGCCGTAGTAGTACTGCTCGGTGCTCTCGGCCCAGTGCCGGGGCTCGGACTCCACCTTGTAGCCGCCGTTGGCGCCGTCGGCGAACGACGGCCAACTGGCGGACTTCGCCTCGTCGGCGTGGTCCGGCGCGAACTGGATCAGCGAGACGCGGTAGAGGGTGTCGTCCTTCTTCCAGTCCACCTCGGCCGCGCGCCGGAAGCCGCGCGAGGCGAGGTCCCGGAACGCGAAGGCCGCGTTGCCGCTCTGCTCGGCGACCTCGCCGATCGAGATCCAGCTGGGCTTGTCCGGGTTCTCGCTCCAGGGGGTGCTGCCCTCGGGGGCGGTGATCAGCAGCTTGGTCAGGTCGCCGTCGATGGCCGGCGGCGCGGGCTGCTCGGCGGCGAGGGCAGCCGGGTCGACCACCTCGGCCGGGTAGGACGGGCGCGTGGCCTGCAGCGGCGGCAGCGGCGTGGGCGGGCGCTGGGCCTGCACGGCGTAGCCGACGCCGCCGCCGGCCAGGGTGCCCAGCACCAGGGCGCAGGCGGCCAGCAGTACCGGGCGGGGGCGGCGCGGGGCGCGGGGGGCGCGCTCGGGGCCGGCCTCCAGCAGGTCGCCCGGCTCGGCGGCGAACGGGTCGGCGGCGGGCGGCTCAGTGGCGTACGGCTCGGCGGCAAGCGGCTCGGTGGCGGGCGGCGGTGGAACGGCGGGTGCGGGCGGCGCGGCGGGCGCGGCGGGCGCGGGTACCGGCTCCGCGGGTTCGGTGGTCACGGAAGTGGCTCCAGAGGAGGAAGGAAGGGGTGGCGTCGGAGGGCGTGCGGCGGCGCGCGTGGGCGCGGGGCTCAGCCGCCCGAGGCGAGCCAGTCGCGCTGGCGCTTCATCAGCTCGCTCAGCAGCGCCTTGTCCGGCGTCCCCTTCACATCGACGTCGATCGTGTACTGGACGTCGCCCTGGCTGGCGATGCCGGTCATCGAGCCGGTGTACGCCTGCTGCTTGGGCTTCTTGAGGTAGCCGCGGGCGTCGGGGAGGCCGTCGATGTCGACCGGGTCCAGCGACTTGATCTTGTAGCCCTTGACGAAGTCGGTCGCCATCGCGGCGGAGCCGAAGTGCAGCAGGGTGACGGTCACCTCGGCCTTGCCGTCGGCCGTCCGGTACATCCGGGTCGCGCCCTCCTTGTAGCCGTAGGAGGCGAGGATGTCCTTGATGCCGTCCTGCTTGCCGAAGAGGTCGGCGACGTCCTCGTCGGTCATCGTCATCCCGTCCGCGGGCCCGTACGACTCGCCGCCGGGGGGGATCGGGAGCAGGAAGTAGCGCAGGTCGCCCTCGTGCTTGCTGCCGCTGACCGTGCCCTTGACCGTGCTGACCGGGGCGGGCTCGGCCGGGACGGCGGTCGGCGCCGGGACGGGCTCGGGGGTGGGCGAGGCGCTCGCGGTGGCGCTCGCGCTCGCCTTCGGGGCGGCGGTGACGGCGGGTGCGGCGGCGGCCGGGTGGGCGTCGGGCTTGCCGACGGCGACGGTCACCGCGGCGCTGGCCGCCGTGACGGCGAGCAGGCCGGCGGTGGCCAGCGCGACGCCGACGGCGCGCGGCAGGCGGCGCGCGGACGGCTGCGGCTGCGTGGCCGGGTCCTCGACCGTAGCGGGAGCCTGCGCAGGCGCGGGAACAGGAACAGGCGCAGGAACAGGCGCAGGAACAGGCGCGGGCGGCTGGGCCGGTGCCGGAGGTTCGGCGGCGGCGCTCTCGTTCTCGGGCTCGGGCAAGGGACTCCCCCAGGGAAAGAATGCGGATTCCCACGCGCGGGGCCCCTCGTGGGAATCACTCCCAGCGGGTTCTCCGGGCCGTGCGTCACGCGTGTCAGCAGGAATTATGAGAGTCCGCTGACAGCACTGCCAACAAAATCAATCACCGCACTCTCGCCCATTGTTTGATGAACCGGACACGTCGTGATCTAACCGCAACGGTGCGCCGCCCGGGACCCCGTGACGATGTCGCGGCCGCGTCCCCGCTCGGCACGGAACCCGGCCCGGGGGTGTGGTCGGGCCCCGGCGGGAGGACGATCGACGGGCAGGCCGGACGAGGCGGGAAGGACGGACGACGAGGGGAAGGACGGCGACGGCGCTGGCGGCGGTCGCGGGCGGTCACCGGGCCCGGGTGCGGGCGTCGCGTCATGGCGGTCGTCCGCCCCGGGTCCGCCTCGCCTGGCCGGCCGGCCTGGCTGGCCTGCTTCAGGCGAAGCCCATGGTGCGGTCGCACCCTACGCACGAGCACCGACGAGAGGATCGGGGGAAGAGCGGGTTCTCACGTGGTGGCGAGCGCGTGCCCCAGCAGGGACATCGCGTCGGGCATCACCCGCCGCCAGAAGCCGTCCGTGTGCTCGCCGTCGGGGAACCGCGCCTCTCGCGCCCGGGCCTGGCTCGCGACCTGGCGGGCGGCGGGGCAGAACGGGTCCTCCTGGCCGCACCACACGCCGAGGGCGCCGACCTGCAGGTGGTCCGGACGCAGTGTCGGTTCGTGGGCCTGCCAGTCCGCCTCGTCGGCGTACCCGCCGGTGGTGCGGGCGTCCGCCCAGGTGCGGAAGACGGCCGGGCTGAGCAGCGCGACGGCGTCCAGGTTGCGGCCGGCCTGCGTGCGGCCGATGGCGTACTGCAGGGCACCCGATCCGCCCATGGAGATCCCCATCACGGCGCGCGGCGTGGGCAGTTGACGGGCGTGCAGCCAGCCGGGGAGTTCCTCGCGGAGCATCGCCTGCGGGTCGTCTCCGCCGGGGGCTTGCTGGTGCCAGTACGTGGCGTCCCCGCCGTCCACCGCCACGACGGCGAACGGCGGCACGCCGCCCTTGACCGCGGCCGCCAGGAACTGCGGCACCCCGAGCGCCACCATGCCCTGCGCGTCGCTCCCGCGTCCGTGCAGCATGACGCAGACCGGCAGGTTCGCGCTCGCCGCGGCGCCGGGCGGGAGCATGGTGATCATCGTGACCTCCCGGCTCCGCGCCGCCGAACGCACCTGCTCGACGCGTACCGCTCCTGGCGCCACGTCCGGCACCGTGCCGTCCGTCCCGGTCATGCCCAGCACCTTCTTCAGCCCCACCCCACCGGGCAGCCATCCGGCGAGCATCCCGCCCCCGGCCGCCGCCCCGAGCACGGCACCGCCACCCACGACGCCGGCCCCGATCCGCAGCAGGCGCCGGCGCGACACCGCGCGGTCGGCGGGGTTCGGCTTCGGCTGCTCGGGCTGCTCGGTGGCACTGTCGATATGTGTGGTCATGTCTGTTCGGCCTTTCGCCGTTCGGCTTCGTGCGCGCGGCTGCGGGCCGGCGTCGCACGGGGCGAAGCCCGTAGGCATGCCCGCGTTCATGAGGCGCGTGTCGTTGAGGTCCGCCCGGCCGGCCCCGGAGACGGCCCGCACTGCTGCGGCCCCGGCACTGCCGCAGGGCTCGGTCGGCGCTGTGCGCCGCGGGTGGCGTGCGGCGGGTGGCGTGCGGCGGGTGGCGTGCGGCGGGTGCCGGTTCAGAGCAGCGGCAGCGGGCGATGGCAGCAGCGGTGCTGGACTGCATGCCGTTCTGCGGCTTCTGGTTGACGCCCGCCGGTCGAGCGGACCTGCGTGGCAGCCCGGCCGAGAGCCGGCGGATGGACAGATGTCGGCACGTTTCCCCCAGTCGGCCGGCCCAAGCAAACGATCATCGTAGTGGACGAGGGATCGGACCATCTGGTTCCGCCCACGCTTCACCGCGTGCTGCTGTGCGCAGCGACTCCGGGCGGGAGAAGAAGGCATGCCGCGCCCGGCTCCCCCCGGCTCCACCCCGAGCAATAGGCAGTCCATCGACATATGTTTCTCAACTGTCTATTGTGATCGGTGCGGTGGCCGAGTGCCGCCGCGCTTCCGACCCACGTGCGAGAGGACCGCCGTGCCCCGACTTCCCCGTACCGCAAGCACATTCGCCCTCGGCGCCGCAGCCGTCGTGACGCTGGCGCTGGCCGTACCGCCCGCCCTGGCCGTACCGGCGGCGGGCTCGCCCGCGCCGGACGCGGACCCGGTGCCGGCCCTGGTGGCCGGCCGCGACACCGCCGCCCCGCAGCTGGTGACCGGCCTGTCCGAACCCGCCCAGGGCGACCCGGCCCCGGCCGCCCTGGCCCACCTCGCCGCGCACCCCGACCGCTACCACATCGACACCGGCGAGCTGGCCGAACTCGGCTCCACGCAGGGCCCCGACGGCCGGCGCACCGTCAGGTTCGAACAGCGCCACGGCGGGATCCCGGTGCTCGGCGGCCAGTACCTGGTGCACCTGTCCGGCCAGGGCGCCGGACAGAAGGTGGAATCGGCGGGCGGGCGCTACTTCACCGGCCTGAGCGCCCCCACCGCCCCCACCGTCCCGGCCGAGACCCTGCGGCAGGCGGCGCTCACCGCGCCGACCGACCCCCAGGCCGCCGCACCCGAAAGCCCGCAGACCACCGCCACCGCCACCGCCGAGGACCGCGGCGCGGTGATCCTGCCCGACGGCGGCGGCCGCCTGACCGAGCACTACACCGTGCGCGACAAGGCCGCGGCCACCGTCCGGGAGGTGTACGTCGACGCCACCACCGGCACCGTCGCCCTCGCCCACGACGCCGGCGCGCCCCGCCCGGCGACCGGGGCGGAGACCGCCCCGGCCCCCACCGCCGCCGACGACGGCCTGCAGCCCGCCACCGGCACCGCCCCCGACGCCCACGGGCGCACCGCCACCGTGAACATCGCCAAGCGGGCGGACGGCACCTACCAGCTCACCGACCTCACCCGCCCCGCCACCATCACCACCTACGACGCGACCGGCCGCGAGGCCGGCGACGTCGGCCAGGTACCTGTCCCGGCCGACACCGCCCCCGCCACCTCCCCCACCCCCGACTTCCCCGCCGCCACCGGCGACCACGGCGTCACCGACGCGCACCTCAACGCCGGGATCGTGTACGACTTCTACCGCAACCGGCTCGGCCGCGACAGCCTGGACGGCAAGGGCGGGGCGATCGTCTCCGTGGTCAACGTGAACGACGGCGGCAAGCCGTACCCGGGCGCGTTCTGGGACGGCAGCAAGATGGTCTACGGCTCCGGCGGCCCCGGCCTCTACCCCTACTCCGTCGCGCTGGACGTGGCCGGGCACGAGATGACCCACGGCGTCGTCAAGCACACCGCCAACCTGCTCTACCTGGGCCAGTCCGGCGCCATGGACGAGGCCATCGCCGACTACTTCGGCAACGCCATCGAGGCCACCGCCCGGGGCCTGTCCATGGACGACCCCGCCGCCGCGCTGCTCGGCGAGAGCCTGTGCCGCACCGGCACCCCGCAGGCCTGCGCCCAGCGCCGGCTGGACGGCCACCGCACCACCACGGCCGACTACGTGGGCACCCGCTACGAGGTCGACAACGGCGGGGTCCACCTCAACTCCCCCATCTTCAGCGGCGCGCTGTGGGACATCCGGCGCACCCTCGACCCGCTCACCGCCGACCGCGTCATCTACCACGCGCTCGCCGACTACCTCACCTCCAGCGACGACTTCCTCGCCGGCCGCGACGCGGTGCTCGCCGCCGGCCGCGACCAGGGCCTGGACAAGCGCCAACTGCGCGCGGTGGCCGCCGCGTTCGACGCCCACGGGATCCGCCCCGGCTGGCAGCACCGGCTCGGCGCCGACAGCCGCACCCTGCTGCAGAACGCCTCCAACGGCATGGCCACCCCGGCCGCCGCGGGCGGCCACTGGCTGATCCTCGGCGACGGGCCCGCCGGCACCGGGCTGTACACCGGCACCGTCGACGGCCGCGGCACCCCGGTGCGCCTGAGCCCCGAGGACGGCCGCATCCACAGCTGGGCCACCACCGACGGGACGAACGCCGCGTGGGTGGCCATGGGCGGCTCCCAGGACAGGACCCAGGACGTGCTGACCGCCCCGCTGAGCGGCGCCGGCCCCGTACGGAGCGTCTTCCGCTCCGCAACCCAACAGCTCGGCTCCGCCCAGGTCTCCGGCCCGGACATCGTCTTCACGGTCAGCGAGCACGACTACGCCCGGCCGTACCTGAGCCACGACGGCGGCGCGCCGATCGCGCTCCCGCTGCCCGAGGGGCACAGCGTGTCCCGCCCCGTCCTCAAGGACGGCCTCGTCGCCTGGACCGAGACCTGGCAGGACGGCGACCGGTGGATGACCGTCCCGACCGTCTACTCCATCGCCGCCGGGAAGGTCACCGCCCAGTACACCGCGCACGCCCCGGCCGGCTCCGGACCGAGCAGCGCCGGCTCCCTCGCCCTGGCGGGCGGGCGCCTGCTGTGGGTGGACGTCCCCGCCGACCACACCACGCGCAGCACGATCCGCTCCGCGGCCGTGGACGGCTCGGGCGTCGTCGACCTGGTGAGCGCCGACTCCCCGCACGCCCCGTTCCTCACCGGCCTCACCGCCTCCGACCAGACCGTCACCTACCAGGAGAGCGGCGCCAAGCCCGCCGGCGGCTGGACCAACGCCGCGCTGCCCAAGCTGTGGCAGGTCCCGCTCGCCGGCGGCACCCCGCAGCGCCTGTCCTGCAACCGCGGCGGCCAGTACGACGCCGCCGCCGACCAGGGCAGCCGGGTGATCTGGCTGGACGCGACCGCCGGCCGTACCGACCTGGTGGTCCGCGACCGCCCGGCGGGCACCTGCTGAGAACGCGTCACGGACGACAGGACAGCAGGACGACAGAACGGCAGGACGCCAGGACGGCGGGACGACAGGAGGGCGGGACAGCAGGACGGCGGGGCCGCGGGGCGAACTGCCCTGCGGCCCCGCCGCCGTGCCCCACCGCCATGCCCCGCCACCGTGCTACGGCATCCCGGGCTGCGGCCCCCGGTTCAGAGCCATCCCCGGCGGGCTGCCTGGACGCCGGCCTGGAAGCGGGTGGTGGCGCCCAGGTGGGCGAGGAGGACGGAGACGCGGCGTACCACGGTGCGCCGGCCCAGGCCGAGGCGACGGGCGATGGCGTCGTCGGTGGCGCCGCCGGCCATCAGGGTGAGGATGCGCCGGTCGCGTTCGTCGACGCGCAGGTCGACGCCGACCACGGTGGCCGGGACCGCCAGGCGCCACAGGGTCTCGAAGACGCCGGTCATGGCCTGCAGCAGGCTGGAGGGGCGGATCAGCAGGGAGACGACGCCGGGGCGGTCGTCGGCGGGCAGGGTGACGATGGCGAGGTCGTCGTCGCCGATGGCCAGTTTGAGCGGCGGCTCGTCCAGGGTGCGGGCCTGCTCCCCCGCCTCGACCATGCGGGCCATGTTGGGCCCGGCCACCGGGTCCTCGAACGCGCAGCCCTGGTAGATCGCGCGGTAGACGACGCCCGCGGCCATCCGGCGGCGCTGCAGGACCTCCTGGTCGGCGTAGTGGGCGTGGCTGCCGGAGTACGGGGGCACGTCGATGACCCGTACCTGGTGACGGGCCACCAGCTGCAGGCGGCGGCTGGCCGCGAGCACCTCGGCGGGGTCCTCGACCACCTCCAGGGCGCCGTAGCTGCCGGCGTCGCGCCGGGCGAAGCGGTAGAGGCGTTCCAGTTCGGCCCCGGCCCGGCGGGCGGTGGCCTGGCGCAGCGCGTCGCGTTGCAGCACCGTCTCGACGACCCGGCCCGGTGGCAGCGCCTCCCAGTCGTGGTCGCGGTCGTCGGCGCTGCCGGTGCTGTCGATGGCCACGGCGACGCCCTCGTCCGCGAGGTCGCGCAGGACGGCCAGCACGGTGTCCTCGTCCAGGCCCGCGCCGTGTGCCAGGTCGGCCAGGCGGGCGCGTGGCCGCCCGACCAGGCCGCGGTAGACGCGGCCGCGTTCGGAGTCCGGATCCAAGACGTCGTGCACGACACCCCCCGGTCATCGTGTCCCCTGCCGCCCGGCCGTACCGGGTGGCCGGAGGAGCCTACCCGGGCGGGTGGCTCACATGCGCCAGTGGCCCAGGTGCGCCGCCGGGCGCTCTGGCGCGGAGCGGGTGATGTGACGAGAGTTGTCGATGTTCAGACAGGAGAGGTGAGGCCGATCGTCAGGACCGATCGTCAGAACCGCCTGCCGGGACAGCCCGTCACACCGCCCCGTCGAAGGCCGAGGACGACCACCCATGACCCCAGCCCGGCTCCTGCCCGCCCGGCTGCGGCGCGCCCGTACGGCCGTCGCCGCCCTGGCCGCCTGCCTGCTCCTGCTCGCCGCGCCCGCGGCCGCCGCCGTCCCCGCACAGGAGCCCGCTCCCGGGGAGGCCGCTTCCGGGGGGGCCGCTTCCGGGGAGCCCGCCGGGCCGCCGCCGCTGGCGGACGGCTTCGGGCTGACCCAGGTCGGCACCGCCACCGGCAGCGCCACCAACTTCGTCATCACCGTCACCACCCCCCAGGTCGCCGGGCAGCACACCATCCGGATCCTGCTGCCCGCCGACTACGCGCAGCACCCCGACCAGCGCTACCCCGTGCTGTACTTCCTGCACGGCGCCTCGGACAACCCGAGCGACCCGGCGCTGGCCTACCCCGCGCTGGCCGCCGCGCAGTCGATGATCACGGTCATCCCGGACGGCGGCCTGCGCGGCTGGTACACCGACTGGCTCGACCAGGGCACCGCCGCCGGCGCGCAGAACTGGGAGACCTTCCACCTCAACCAGGTCCTCCCGTTCGTCGACGCCAACCTGCGCACCCACACCGACCGCGCCCACCGGGCCGTCGGCGGCCTGTCCATGGGCGGCTTCGGCGCCCTGCACTACGCCCAGGACCGCCCCGAGCTGTTCGGCCAGGTCCTCACCATGTCCGGCGCCAACGACCTGTCCGCCGACCAGATGGTCCTGCGCGGCGCCGTCGTCGCCATGCTGACCAACGCCGGCACCGTGCTGTGCGGCCCCAGCGACGGCCGCCCCTGCGGCTTCGACTACGGGCCCACCGTCTCCAGCGACGCCCTCTTCGGCACCCCGTACCCGGTGTTCAACGCCGACTGGCGCTGGAACGCCGCCGACCCGGCCTCCCGGGCGGCCCTGCTCGCCCACACCGGCATCGCCGTCTACACCGGCAACGGCAACGGCAACCCCGCCGACATGGAGTTCTGGGCCGAGGGCACCGCCAAACGCCTCAAGGAGCGCCTGGACGCCCTCCACCTGCCGTACCACTACGTCGACTACGGCGACGGCACCGGCTGGGGCGCCGACTGCCACGGCGGCCACACCGCGGGCTGCTGGGCGCAGGACCTCGCGGACTACGTCCCGCGCCTGGAAGCGGCCTTCGCCGCCGCGCCCTGACGCCCTCCCCTCCTCTCCCCTCCTCTCCCCTCCCTGTTCTCCCCTGACGAAAGGACACCCTCCTTGCCCGCCACCGAGAACCCCGGCCGTACGGCGCCCTGGCTGCGCCTGCTCGCGGCCTTCCTGGTGACCTGTTGCGCCGCCCTGGGCCTGGCCACCGCGCCCGCCCACGCCGCACCGGCCCCTGCGCCCGCCGCCGCTCCGGCCGCCACGTGCGCCACGCCGCAGCAGTGCCTGACCATCAAGTCGCTGAGCAACGGACGCCAGCTCGACGTCCAGAACGGCAACACCGGCGACGGCGTCTACGTCGTCACCAACTCCGCGCCCGGCTACCACCAGTCCTGGCGGCTGAACGTCGACACCTCCGACTACACCTTCACCATCGTCAACAACGACACCGGCAAGTGCATCGACTTGGCCTCCTGGTTCGTCCCGGCCCTGCGCCAGCAGACCTGCGCCGGTCAGGCCAGCCAGCGCTGGTTCCTGCAGCCCGCGCCGGGCGGCGGCGACGCCTTCATGATCCGCCACGCCGGCGACAACACCTGCCTGGACCTGCTGGGCGGCGGCCAGTACGACGACGCCTGGACCGACCAGTACGCCTGCAACGGCACCGCCAACCAGCAGTGGGCCACCGGCTTCCCGCAGGCCGCCCGCACCCTGGCCGTCGACCACGCCGCCAAGCAGTGCCAGAAGGACGCCTCCACCTGCTCCTGGGCCGTCCAGAACGAGGCCCCGGCCGCGCCGCTGCCCCGGATCTGCTCCTCCGCGGTCTGGTTCAACAACACCAGCGGCACCGTCCAGCAGAGCTTCGCGGTCACCGACACCAGCGGCTGGTCGACCTCCCTCGGCTCCGAGATCGGCACCGAGATCTCCGCCGGCGCGCCGGGCGCCCTGAACGCGGCGGTCAAGGTCGGCCTGAGCTTCACCAACGTCTGGAACGGCTCGCGCAGCGTCAACAACGCCGTCACCGTCTCCGTCCCGCAGCAGCAGTACGGCTGGGTGACGCTGGCCGCGGTCGCCCGCAAGGTCACCGGTACCTGGACCTTCGACGCCCACGGCATCCCGTGGACCGCCGACGACACCATCACCATCCCGGTGACCTCCGACCCCAACGCCGGGCCGACCCTCTACGTCGCCAACACCAGCCCGACGTTCACCAGCTGCTCCTGACGCACACCGCCCCTTTCGGCCGCCGCCCGCGCTACGGGCGGCGGCCGTCCGCGTCCTCCCCGGGACCGCCGCCCTCCCGGGCCAGGGCCTCGCGCGCGGCCAGCCGTCCGGCCACCCGGAAGGAGTGCTCGCGCGAGTCCAACTCGTGCACGACGGTGAAGTGCACCACCACCGCCAGCGCCACCGCCCGTCCCGGCGCCCGCTCGGCCAGCTCCTCGCGCACCCCCTCGGCCAGCGCCGCGTGGAACAGCGCCAGGTAGTGCGGGTCGGAGTCGCCGCGCACCGTGGCGTCCGGCGCCACCTCCAGGTGCACGCCCTCCTCCCACGGCTCGAAGTCCACGGTGACGATCGCCACGTCGCAGGGGCAGCCGCTCTGGCGGACGTAACGCGCCTGCACCCCGCGGATCGGGTGCGACGGGAAGCTCTGCGGTGCGACGCTCATCAGGGTCCTCGGAATCCTCGGGCTCAGGAGTAGGTGATCTCGACGGACTCGATCACCACGTCCGTCACCGGGCGCTCGTCCTCGGTGGGGGCGGTGGCGATCGCGTCGACCACGGCCTTGGAGGCCGCGTCGGCGACCTGGCCGAAGATGGTGTGCCTGCGGTTGAGGTGGGCCGGAGTGCCCACCGTGATGAAGAACTGCGAACCGTTGGTACCCGGGCCGGAGTTGGCCATCGCGAGCAGGTACGGCTTGGTGAAGAACAGCTCCGGGTGGAACTCGTCCGCGAAGGCGTAGCCCGGGCCGCCGGTGCCGGTGCCGGTCGGGTCACCGCCCTGGATCATGAAGCCCGCGATCACCCGGTGGAACAGCGTGCCGTCGTAGTACGGGCCGCTGCCCGGCTCACCGGTGCGCGGGTCCGTGTACTCGCGGGTGCCCTCGGCGAGTTCGACGAAGTTGCGGACCGTCTTCGGCGCGTGGAACGGGAACAGCTCCAGGCGGATCGGGCCCGCCGTGGTGTGCAGGGTGGCGAAGCGGGCAGTGGCCACGGGGACTCTCCTCGGGATACGGCTTGTACGGCTTGTACGGCCGGCGCTTGTGCGGCTGGCGTGCCTGGTGCGGCCGGTGCGGTGATCAGGAAGATCGGCTACGGCATCCTGGCACAGCCTCGGGGTTCACGGCCGAACCAGGTGGAAGGATCCGCACGTGACACGTAGTACGTCGGCTGGTACGTCGTCGTCTTAGTCGTAGGTCGTAGCGGAAGGGCCGGTGGCCGTGGTGGTCGGTGCGGTGCTGATCGGGGTGCTGGTACTCGTCGTCGCCGGGTGCGGATGCGTGGTGTGGGCCGACCGGGGCGGGCCGCCCTGGACCCGCGTGGTCGCGGCCCTCACGGTCCGCACCGGGGAGGCGCTGCGCAGCGCCCTGCGCAGCCGGCGGCGCCGGAACACGAACAGCGGCAGCGGTGACTGAGGGCGGCGCGGTGGAGCGGGACCGGCTGCGGGCCGTCTTCGAGTCGGTCCTGGCCGGGACCCTGGCCGGGCGCGGGGTGCCGAGCTGCCTGGGCCTGGACATGGAGACCGACGAGGCGCTGTGGGCGATCGAGTTGGCCCGCCCCGACGTGTCGCCGGACCTGGTCGAGGCGGCGCGCCGTGCCTTCGCCGGGCAGCTGGACGGCAGCAATGCGGCCCGTCAGCACGCATGGCAGGCACGCAGGTTCGCCGACCGGGCGGCTGACGCGAGGCCCCGGCGCCTGACGTGAGGCCGCGGCGTCCGACGCGGGACCTCGACGGCTGACGCCGGGGCCCCGATGCCTGCCGCGCCGCGTGGCCCCGGTCGGGACGTGGATAGGGTGGGGCGGGTGAGCTTCCATCTCGTCGTCGGATACGGGCCCGCCGGGGCCGCCACCGCCCGCCTGCTGGCCGAACAGGGCCACCAGGTCCGGGTCGTCACCCGATCCGGACGCCCCGCGCACCAGCCTGCCGAGGGCGTCGAGGGCGCTGACGGCGTCGAGCACCTCGCCGTCGACGCGAGCGACCCCGCGGCGCTGGCGCAGGCCGCGCGCGGCGCCGTCGCGATCCACGGCTGCGCCGCGCCGCCGCTGCCGCAGTGGGCCCAGCGCTGGCCGGCCCTGTCCGCCTCGCTGTGCGCGGCGGCCGAGGAGAGCGGCGCGGTGCTGGTCATGCTCGGCAACCTGTACGGCTACGGGCCGCTGGCCGACCCCGCCCGCCCCATCACCGAGGACCTGCCGCTCGCCGCGACCGGACCCAAGGGGCGGGTGCGGGCGGCCGCGTGGGAGCAGGCGCGGGCGCTGCACGAGGCCGGGCGGATCCGGGCGGTGGAGGTCCGCGCCTCCGACTTCTTCGGCCCCGGCGTCACCGACGGCGGCCACCTGGCGGCGCGCGCGATGCCGGGCGTGCTCAAGGGCGGCTCCGTCGCCGTCCTCGGTGACCCGGACGCCCCGCACAGCTGGACCTACCTGCCGGACGTAGCACGGGCGTTGGCCGAGGTCGCGGGCGAGGAGCGGGCCTGGGGCCGGGCCTGGCACGTGCCCACCGTCCCCGCCGAGCCGGTGCGCGCGATGGTCGATCGCCTGGCCGCCGAGGCCGGCACCGCGCCGGTCTCGGTGCGCCGCCTGTCCCCCGTCCTGCTGGGCGCGGCCGGGCTGTTCTCCCCGCTGCTGCGCGAACTGCGCGAGACCCGTTACCAGTTCGACCGGCCGTTCGTGGTGGACTCCTCCGCGTACGAGAAGGCGTTCACGGTGCGGGCGACGCCGCTGGACGAGCAGGTCGCGGCGACGGTCGCGTGGTGGCGCGAGCGGGTGCGGCCGTAGCGCCGGCTCAGTGCGCGAGCGCGTCCGCCCCGCGGTAGTCGGGCGTCGGCACGCCCTCGACGAGGATGATGTCGGCGTTCATGTGCCGGGTGCGCAGCGGCAGGATCTCCCGGTAGGCGGGCGAGTGCCACCAGGCGCGGGCCCGCTCGACGTCGGGGAACTCGATGACGATCGTGCCGCCGGCGCCCCAGCGGCCCTCCACCGTCTCGGACGGGCCGCCGTGGACGAGGAAGCGGCCGCCGAAGGGGTCGAGGGTGGCGTCGATGCGCTCCAGGTACTCGACGATGTCGGGGCCGAACTCGACCGAGTGGACCTGGGCGATCGCGTAGGCGGTCATGGGGTGCTCCTGGGGTTCGTCGCGGTGGTCGGTGGTTCCTGCTGACGTCCCCGACAGTAGGACGCGGCCGGGGGTGGGCGAATCCGTCACGTATAGGTAGGGGTGACGTGCCTGCCGGTCCTGACGCCTCGTGTAGCATCCGCGCAGCTCAAAGGCGTGACCATACGGACGGATGAGGAAGAGTGCAGAAGAGAGCCGACGGCGGCCCCGGGGACAGAGCCGAGGACGACAGGATGACGCGGCGTCGGCGAAGCCTCGCCGTGGCGGCCGGGGTGTGCGTGCTGGGCGTGACCGGGATCGGCGGGACGCTCCTGCTGGCGGGGTCGCCGACCCCGGCGACGCCGGACTCCGCGGCCACCTCGGCCCCCTCCCCCTCCGCTTCCCCGTCGGCCGAGGCCCCGGCACCGGCACCGGCCCCTGCCGAGACGCCCGCGGCCGCACCGACGACGGACGGACCCGGGGCCGGGTCCGAAGCCACCGCCCCCACGCCCGAGGCCCCGGCCACCGCGCAGCCGACCCGGTCCCGCCCCACGGCCGCCGCGGCGCCCGCCACCTTGGCCCCGGCCTCGCCCACCGGCAAACAACCGGCGTCCCCCGCCGCCAAACCCTCACCCGACTGGACCATCCCGCCCAGGCCGGTGCCCACCTTGCCGCCCGTCCCCGCCTCCTGCCCGCACGGACAGATCGCTTCCTGGGACGGCTGTCACCCGCTCGGCCCGGCCATCCCCCTCGGCCCGACCAATCCACCCGCCACACCCCACTGAACCACCCACGGTCGGGAGAGCTTCGGCCGCACCACCTGGTCCGCGCCCCGACCAGCCAGGGGTGCCCCGCCCTTGACCCCGGCGAGGAAAGAGGACCAGGCGTCGGCGGGGAACCGCAGCACGGGCCCATGGGGGTCCTTGGAGTCACGCACCGGGACGACACTGCTGCTCCCCGCGTGAGTGCGGCATCGGCAAGTTGGGGTGACATTGCTACCCGTACCAGCTACGAGCGCCACAGGTCGGGCTCCAGGGTCCGGTCGATCATCTCGTCCGAGGCGGGGAACTCCCCCGTGAGGACGGCGGCGAGGAAGTCGGTCATGCCCCCGTCAAACCGGTGCATCTCGCTGATGTCGAAGCGCCACACCACGACCGGCCACTCGTCCGGGCTGCCGGCCGAGGTGTCCCAACAGAAGTAGTCGGAGATCGTGTTATTGGCCCACGCGAGCAGGCAGCCCTTGCCTGGGAACGGCTCGTACGGGCGGCCGAACTCGGGATCCCACCCGTACCACTCCTCCAGCATCTCCCCGACGTCCTTGTTGAAGTAGTAGAGGCCGTCGAACCTCTGCTCGTCCGGGATGCCGGGCCGGAGCGCCGGTGTCACCACCGCGAGGTCGCCGTGGTACTGGACGCGCCCGTACCGTTCCACGAACGCACGGTAGTCCGAGGGCAGTTCAACGCCGAGTCGCTCGACGGACCCCGCCCAGTGCACCTCGAAGGGCTCATGGCCGGGGTCGCCCATGATCTCCGCGAGCCGGCCGATGCTGCTCGTCATTTCCCGCTCCTCTCTAGTTGCCGAGCTGGACCAGCTGCCGGCTGGTGGGCTGAACCTTCTCATTGTTCACGGTCTTCGTCCCCAGCCCTATCCGTCCGCCGCTGGGGGTTTCCCCGATGGCGACCATGAAGAACCCCATCGGAATCGTGCTCGATGGCGACTGGTAGATCGGCTCCACCAGGTAGTTGACGACCATGTCCCTTCTCAGGGCCCTGCCCACGACATTCTGTTCGAAGTCCCGCATTCCGATCCGGGTGGTGTTGACCCCGTTCTGGAAGCACGGCGCGAGGTTCTCGGGTTTGCCCATGCCTCCGACTTCCCGGGCGATGAAGTGGCAACGGGCCAGGAGGTTCCGGTCCGGGCCGTCGGGACGGACGTCCCAGCCCGCGCCGTTCGCGATGTCCCTGGCGTCCAGCCAGCCGGTGATCTCTCCCTTCGCTTCCGTGCCTCGGTCCCCGTACGGCTTGCCGACCAGGCACGCCACGGCAGCGGTGGGTCGCGTCACGCCAGACTTGCCGTCGACGCCCTCCATGGCGCCGTACTTGATCCACCCGGCTCCGGGGGCGTCCTGGTTGTCGGTGTCGGCGCCCGCCGGACGGTGGTTCAGGCAACTGTCCGGGTTGGTCCCGGTGGCCGACGGGCTGTCCGGGACGACAGCCGGCTGGGGGCCGGGGGCGGCCGCGACGACGGTCGGGGTGACGTTCTGCTGGACCGTCAGCATGGCGGCCAGGCTCGAGGAGCTGTAGGACGCCGCGATGACGGTGGGGGCCTGGTTGGGGTCCGGCGGGGTCCAGTCGAGCTTGGGGGCGGGGCGCTCGACGGCGGCGTGGGTCTTGTCGAACAGGGGCTTGGGGGGCTCCTGGTGGAAGACCGCGGGGCGCACCGGTCGGGTGGGCCGGTGGCAGGTGGTGCACCGGCCACCCGAGGACTGCGAGTGGCCCCGTCCCACGGGCCTTCCCTCGTCGGCGGCCGACTCGTCCTCGACCGGCTCGCCGATCGGGTCCTGTGAGGTGGAAGAGGCAGAAGAGGAGGTGTGCCTCGAACGGTGCCGGTACTCCCACTGCTCCGAGTAGTACTCGCTGAGGTCGTAGGAACCGTACGATGTCGCGCTGTAGTACCCGACGTAGCCCGACGGGTTGGTGTAGTCCGAGGTGTACCGGTTGTTGGTCGGGGCGTTCCCGGTGTACGTGTTGAGCTCGTCGGCGTAGGACTGGGAGGTCGTGGGCTTGCCTGGGGTCTGGCTCTGCGTCCCACCCGCTCGTGGGACGGAGATGCGGGCGGTGCCGCCCTCCAGGTCGATTCCGCTGGTGTTGGGGCCCGCCGGGCGCTCGATGACCGTGACGGGCCTGCCGCCGCCGCCTCCACCGCCCGCGCCTCCGCCTGCTCCAACGCCTCCGCCTCCACCGCCCGCGCCGCCCTTGATCACCTCGTGCCCCGTGGGGTCGATGCCGTTCAGCGGGCTGCCGTTGGCGTAGGTGTAGCGGTTGGCCCGGGCGGAGGACGTCGGGTCCAGGAGGGCGGAGTCGCGGCTGGTGAAGCCGCCGGTGCCGGGGCGGTACCAGCGGGCGGCCATGTTGACGTCGCCGGTGGCGGGGTCGGTCCAGCCGCTCTGGTAGCCGAGGCTGGTGCCGGTGCCGCTGGTGGCGGTGGGCTTGCCGAAGGGGTCGTAGGTGGTGGAGCCGGTGACGGTGGTGCCGTTGTGGTCGAGGGTGGCGGTGACGTCGGTGTGCTGGTCGGTGCGCAGGCGCACGCTGCTGGTGGCGTTGGCGGCGCCGAGCAGGTTGCCGGCGGTGTCGCCGGCGTAGGTCCAGGTGCCGTCGCCGGTCAGGTCGTTGGAGTCGCCGTCGTAGCTGAAGCGGGCGGCGTTGCGGCTGGTGACGCGGTCGAGGCCGTCGTAGGTGTAGCCGGTGGTGCCTTCGGTGACCAGGCGGCCGAAGGCGTCGTCGGCGAGGGTGTCCTCCTTGGTTCCGGTGGTGACGGCGGCCAGGGTGCCGCGCGCGGTGTAGCGGTAGGTGCTGGTGCCGTCCGACAGCAGACGGTTGCGCTCGTCGTAGGAGGCGGTGGCGGTGCCGTTCCCGGTGCGGTTGCCGGCGGCGTCCCACGTGTAGGCGGTGGTGGTGCCGTCGGCGGTCCAGGAGGTGAGGCGGTCGGCCAGGTCGTAGCCGTAGCGGTTGTCCTTGACCGGGTCGGCGGGGGCGCCGCTGACGGTCTTGCGGGTCAGGCGGTTGTCGAGGTCGTACTCGTAGGCGGTGCCGGAGATCGGGGCGGCGGCCGGGTTGCCGGCCAGTACCTGGTCGCTGCTCAGGCGGCCGAAGCCGTCGTAGCTCAGGCGCCGTTCGGAGACGGACTTGTCCTTGGTGACGTCGACCGGGTCGGCCTGGATGTACCACTGCCTGCTCGGGCGGCCGTCGCCGTCGTAGCCGTACCAGTTCTTGATGTTCAGCTTGGGGTTGCTGGTCCAGTCGAGCTGTCCGTCGGCCTTGTAGCCGAACACGGTCAGGCCGGTGTCCTGGTTCCGGCGCCTGGTGAGGCGCCCGTCGGCGTCGTACTCCCAGGTCTGGGCGGGCGTCGTCAGGTCGGCGCCGGCCTTGATGAGCAGGCCGCGGTCGTTGTACGCGTAGTTCTGGCCGTTCAGGGCCGGGGAGTTGTGCCGGATCAGGTGTCCGGCCTTGTCGTAGGCGAGGTCCCGGTCGGCGGTGTCGGCCTCCGCGCCGGTGCCGCTCTCGTGCACCAGGCGTCCGAGCGGGTCGAAAGTGCTGGTGCGCACCACGCCGCCGGGTTCGGTGCTGCGCACTGCCTGGCCGGCGATGTCGTAGGCGGTGGTCCAGGTGCGGTCGGCGGCGGCCGGGTGGGCTGTGGTGGCCGGCTCGACGGTGGACTCGGGCAGGCCCCAGGTGTTGAAGGTGTAGACGGTGGTGTTGCCCTTGCCGTCGGTCAGGCGGGTGCGGTTGCCGGTGGCGTCGTAGCCGAAGGTGGTGGTGATGTTCTGGCCGGCGGCCACCGGTTCGTTGAGCTTGATCGGGCGGCCGAGCGCGTCGTAGGCGGTGCTGGTGACGGCGCCGGTGGCCGGGCTGGTGGTGGTGAGGGTCCGCCCCTCCAGGTCGTAGGTGGCGGTGGTGGTGCGCAGCACGGCGCCGGCCGGGTCGAGGTCGTCGGTGGCGGCGGGGTTGCCGAGGCCGTCGTAGCGGGTGCGTACGGATTCACCGAGGGGGGCGATGGCGCGCACGGGGCGGCCGAGGCCGTCGTACTCGGCCTTGCTGACGCGTCCGAGCGGGTCGGTGCTGGTGAGTGTCTGACCGGCGGGGTTGTAGGTGGCGCTGCTGGTGGAGCCGGCCGGGGTGGTGAGGTTGGTGAGGTTGCCGGCATCGTCCCAGGTGAACTTGGTGGTCAGGTTCTGGGGGGTGGGCTGGCGTTCGACGGCGGTGGCGGTGAGGGTGCGGCCGAGTTGGTCGTAGGTGGCTTCGGTGCGGGCGCCGAGCGGGTCGGTGGCGGACAGCTGGAGGCCGGTGGGGGTCCAGGTGGCGGCCCAGGTGGGCGGGTTGTCGTCGACCGGGGGTTGGAGGCCGCCGAGCGAGTTGGGGTCGACGCGCTGGACCTGGTGGCTGAGGCGGTCGTAGCCGAAGGTGGTGCGCCGTCCGGCCGGGTCGGTGGTGGCGGTGACGCGGGAGAGCTTGTCGTACTCGATGCGGCTGACCGGGGTGAGCGCGGTGGTGGAGCCGGGCGGGGTGTAGGAGGGCAGGCGGGCCTCGGTGACGCGGCCGAGCGGGTCGACGGTGGTCTTGGCGACCTGGCCGAGCGGGTCCTTGGTGGAGACGGCTTCGCCGAAGGCGTTGTAGCCGGTGGTGGTGGTCGGGCGGACGGTGGTGGCGGCCGTTCCCCCGCTTTCGGCGGCGACCGGCGGCGCGGTGGCGGCGGTCTGTCGTCCGAGGACGTCGTACTGGTAGGTGGTGGTGGAGGCGGCCGGGTCGGCGCCGGGGGCGTTGCCGTTGGGGGAGGTGGCGGCGGTGAGCAGGCCGCGCTGGTCGTAGCTGAAGGTGCTGACGGCGGTGGGGCCGCCGGTGGAGGAGGCGAGCTGGCTTCGGGTCAGGCGGCCTGCGCCGTCGTAGGTGTTGGTCTGGACGCTGTTCTCGGTGTTGCTGATCTTGAGGGTGCTGGTGGTGACGCGGTCGTCGGCGTCGTAGCCGAGGGTGGTGGTGCGCGCCAGGCCGGCCGGGTCGAGGACGGTCTGGGTGACGCGCCCGGAGGGGTCGATGGTGCGCACGGTGGTGGTGCGTCCGCCGCCGGTGGTCTGCTTCACGAGGTGGCCGGCGCCGTCGTACTCGTCGGCTTCGAGGACGATCGGGCGGGTGCTGCCGTCGGCCTGGGTGACGTTCTGGGCGGTGACGGTGGCGGGCAGGCCGTCGTCGAAGTAGGTGTAGGCGGTGACGGCGCCCATGGCGTCGGTGAGGGTGGCCAGGCGGCCGGCGGGGTCGTAGGCGCGGGATTCGACGGTGAGGTCGCGTACGCCCTTGGCGTCGCCGTTCCAGCCATTGACGACGGTGGTCGCGGGCTGGCTGCGCTGGGTGTAGGTGTGGGTGGTGATCTGGCCGAGTGGGTCGGTGACGGTGGTGAGGCGGCTGAGGGCGTCGTAGTCGTAGCGGGTGACGCCGCCCATCGGGTCGGTGTCGTTCTGCAGGCGGCCGGCGCTGTCGTAGCTGCTGGTGGCGGTGCGGGTGCCGTCGAGGCCGGCGATGTCGGCGGTGGTGGTGGCGGTGGGGCGGCCGTCGGCGTCGAAGGCGACGGTGGTCCTGGTCTGGTGGGTGTCGCCGGTGACGGCGTCGGTGGCCTTGGGGCCGGTCTGGGCGGTCTGGCGGCCGAGTTGGTCGTACTCGTAGGTGGTGGTGACGCCGGCGGGCTGGGCGTCGGAGGTCTGGGTGGTCCGGGTCTTGCGGCCGGCGGTGTCGTAGCCGTAGGTGAGGGTGAGGCCGCTGGGCAGGGTGCTGCGGGCCAGGTCGCCGGTGGAGTAGTAGGCGTAGGTGGTGACGGCCCCGGCGGCGGTGGTCTCGGAGGCGAGCAGGCCGGCGGGGGTGGTGCCGCCGCTGTAGGCGGGTTCGGTGCCGGTGGTGTAGCTGGTGCGGGTGGTGCGGCCGTCGGGGCGGGTGGTGGATTCGGGCAGGCCGAGGGCGTTGTAGGCGACGGTGGTGCGGTAGGTGGTGTCGCCGGGCCCGGCGGAGCGGGCGTCGCGGGTCTCGGTGGGCTTGTCGTTGCGCGGGTCGCGCGGGTTGTCCTTGTTGAGGAAGTAGCTGGTGTAGGAGGTCCAGCAGGAGTTGACGTCGCGGCAGGTGGTCAGGGAGACGGTATTGCCGCGGGCGTCCTGGCCGCTGACGGTGGAGTGGCCGTTGGGGTCGGTGACGGTGTGGACGAAGCCGCCGGTGTCGTAGGTGTAGCTGGTGGTGTTGCCGGCTTCGTCGGTGCGGGAGATGAGGCGGTTGCCGCGGGTGGCGTCGTGGATGTCGGTGCTGGTGTTGCCGGCGGGGTCGGTGAGGGTGACGCGCGCGGCGAGTTCGGTGGCCGAGGAGGCGGAGCGTGCCTGGTAGTGGGCGGCGACCCGGTCGGCGCTCAGCGGGTGCTGGTAGATGGCGACTTCGTCGATCTGGCCGGTCAGCCAGGACCATCCGCCGTTGCCGGCGGGCCAGTTGCCGAGGTAGCCGCCGCCGAGGGTGACGCGGTCCATGTCGAGGTGGTTGACGGTGCCGGAGGCGGTGCCGACCAGGGTGCCGTCCAGGTAGAGCGACTGGGTGCCCTGGGCGGCGCTGATCACGGCGTGGTGCCAGGAGCCGTCGGTAACGGTGCCGGCGGTGGTGATCGGGCCGTTGGTGGCGCCGTAGAACATGCCGCGCAGTCTGCCGTCGGTGCCGACGTACAGGACGGGCATGGTGTTGCCGCTGGTGTTGTTGGCCTGGTCCAGGAGGATGCCGGTGCCGCCGGTGCGGAACCAGAGTTCGGCGGCGAGGTCGGTCTGGGCGCGCAGGATCTGGGCGGGCATCTCGACGTAGGACGCGTTGGTGCCGTTGAACTCGACGGCGTGGCCGTCGCCGGGGCCGAACACGCCGGTGGTGCCGGGCTTGGCGGCGGAGGTGTAGGTGCCGTTGCCCTTGATCGCGGCGACCTCGCTGGCGGCGGTGGTGCCGCCGGTCTCGTCCAGGCGCCAGTAGCCGCCGGGCGAGTCGGCGACGACGGAGCCGCGGTAGCCGGTGCCCTGGCCGGCGACCTGGGCGCTGCGGGCGCGGTAGTGGGCGACGACGTCGCGGTCGCTGAGCGGGTGCTGGTAGAGGGCGACTTCGTCGATGGTGCCGGTGAAGTGGCTGATGTCGCCGGGGGCGGCGGGCCAGGAGCGGGCGAAGCCGGCGCCGATGTAGGTGTGGCTGTTCTGCTGGTGGTCGACGGTGCCGTTCTGCACGCCGACGATCTGGCCGTCGAGGTAGATGGTCTGGGTGGTGCCCTGGACGGAGAAGACGGCGTGGTGCCAGGCACCGTCGGTGACGGCGTTCGGGGAGGCGAGGGTGGTGTCGGCGGTGCCGTAGAAGCGGTTGCGCAGCTTGCCGTCGGTGCCGATGTACATGACCGGGGTCCAGGTGCCGCCGACGCCCGCCGGGTCGTCGATGGTGCGGCTCTGGTCGCCGAGCAGCACGCCGGCGGTGGTGGTGTTGAACCATAGTTCGACGGCGAGTTCGGTCTTGGCGTGCAGGACGTCCTGCGGGATCTCGATCTGGGACTTGGCGGAGCCGTCGAAGCGGGCGGCGGTGTCGTCGGTGGGGGCGAAGACGCCAGGCGCCTTCTTGGCGACGGCGTCGCCGTAGGTGCCGGCCAGGCCGTTGCCGACCTCGCTGGCGGCGCTGGCGCCGTCGCGCTCCCCGAGGCGCCAGTAAGCGGCCGGGTCGGAGGCCTTGACGGCGTTGCTGTAGAGGAAGGAGCCGCCACTGTAGGTGGGGTCGGAAATCTTCCAGTCGCCGCCGGCGGCGTCGGTGACCTTGGTGACGCGCTCGGTGGTGGCGTCGTAGGTGACCTGGGCGCTGGTGCGGCCGCTGGGCAGGGTGGTCTTGGTGAGCTGGGCGCTGCCGGTGCGCAGGGCGTAGTGGTCGGCGACGGTCTGCTCGGTGAGCGGGTAGTCGTAGATCGCGGCTTCGTCGATCTGGCCGGTGAACCAGGACCAGCTGCCGTTGCTGGCGGGCCAGTTCCCGGCCCAGTTGCCGGTGTAGCCGCCGCCGAGGTAGGTGCGGTCCATGTTGAGGTGGTCGATGGTGCCGGGGGTGGTGCCGACCAGGGCGCCGTCGAGGAACATCGCGGTGTTGTCGCGGGCGCCGGCGAGCACGACGTGGTGCCAGGCGTTGTCGGTGACGTCGCGGGTACTGGTGACGGGGGCGCCGGGGCTGCCGAACTTGCCGCGCAGCTTGTTGTCGGTGCCGACGTACAGGGCGGGGACGACGTTGTACGGGGTCTCGCCCATGGCGCGGTTCTGGTAGGAGAGGATCACGCCGGGCGCGGCCGTGCGGAACCACAGTTCGACGCTGCGGTTGACGGAGGAGCTGATGGCCCGGTTGGGCAGCTCGACGTAGCTGGTGGCGCGGCCGTTGAAGGTGAGGGCCCGGTTGCCGCTGGCGCCGATCGCGCCGTCGGTGCCCGGGGTGACGTCCTGGGCCTGGGCCGGGGCGCGGTCGCTGACCTGGGCGTCGTTGGTGAGGGAGCTGCCGTCGCCCTGGCCGAGGCGCCAGTAGCCGGAGGGGCCGGCGTCGCGGACTGCGGTGCGGTAGCGCGAGCCGGTTCCGTAGTCGTAGAGGGTGCAGCCGGTGGCGGCGGCGGGGTCGGCACCGGGCGGGCAGACCTTGGTGAGGCGGTCGCCGTCGTACTGGTAGACCCAGCTGCCGGCGGAGCCGGCGACGGCCGCGGAGGTGACGTGGTTGCCGGCCCAGGTGAGGGTCAGGTAGCGGCCGGAGGCGGCGTCCTTGACCTGGACGGGGTGGCCGGAGGCGTAGACGAGGTCCTGGGTGTGGCCGGCGACGTCGGTGATGCGGGTGAGCTTGCCGTCGGCGCCGAAGGTGTGGACCTTGCCGGCGCGGTCGGTGAGCGTCCAGCCGCCGCCGTCGGCCTTGCGCAGGTCGGCGGCGATGCCGCCGCCGGGCACGTAGGCGTTCTTGGCCGGGTCCCAGCCGAAGCGGGCGCGGGAGCCGTTGGCGGCGGTGAGCAGCACGTTGCCGGGCAGGGCGAGCCAGTTGCTGGACTCGACCTGGATGCGCATGTCCCAGGGGGTGGACCAGCCGGCGCCGAAGGCGCCGTCGGTGCGCGGGTCCAGGGAGTTGTAGCTGCGGGTGACGGACAGCTCGGGGCCGACGACGGGCAGGGCGGCGTCGGTGGCGGCGGTGGTGTAGTTGCCGGCCGCGGTGTTGACGCTGCGTCCGGCGTCGTCGGCGGCGGTGTACTGGTTGGGCTGGGGCAGGACGGTGCGGATGTAGGAGGCCTCGGTCTTCGGGCTGGAGGCGGCGCCGTCGCCGACCTCCGCGTACCAGGCGTACTGCTCGTTCCAGGTCAGCCATCCGTCCGGCACCACGAACGTCGACGGCTGGTGCCAGGAGGACTGGTGGCAGTCCACCCGCGCGTCCCCGCCCACGACCCGGCAGACCTCGAACCGGTAGTCCACGGTGGGCACCGGGGCCTGGTCGGGGTCCGTGCCCTCGGCGGTGAGGGTGGGGTGGAGCTGGTAGAGGACCGTGCCGGAGGGCGGGGCGAGGCGGGTCATGTGCGGGGGCACGTTGACGGAAGAGATCTGGATCCTGATCGGCGTGACGCCGGCGTCGACCCAGAAGTTGCTCACCTGGTACTGGTCCATGGTGAACGCGACGGTGTAGGCGCCCTGCGGAAGGGTGCGGATGTGCGCGTCGACCACGGCACTGCCGCCCGGCGGGACGTCGTAGGGCATCGGCGTCCAGGCGACGTTGCTGCCGTAGTTGGTGATGTTGTTGCCCCACTGGTCGTACAGGAGGTACGACATCTTGTAGTTGCCGGTGGGGGTCCAGGTGTCCATGCCGCGGTTCCACACGCGCAGGCGGACGATGCCGTCCTGGGTGGCGGTCACCGGCTGCTGGAGGCCCCAGAGTTCGTAGTTGGCGCCGTAGCGGGACCAGGTGACGTCCAGGGACGGCTGGCCGCCGGACATGTTGACGCTGCCGAACTGCTTCCAGGAGTAGTTGTCCCAGACGTCTGTCTTGATGGCCAGGCCGTAGTTCGCGGTCCAGTGGTGGGTCCAGGAGTTGACCAGGTCGCGGCCGTCGGCGCCGAGGTCGATCGACTCCCAGGCCTCCGGGCAGGCCCAGGCGCTGGAGGGGCTGGGCCGCCAGCCGTGGGCGAAGGAGGGGGCGGCCAGGGCGGAGCCGGTGGAGGGCGCGGACGAAGCGCGCACTGCGCCGGGCGACCACCAGGAGGTGACCTGGTGGATGGTGACGGTGCGCGGGGTGCAGCTGTAGGACCAGGCGTTGTACAGGCTCAGGCGGGCGCCGAGGATGCTCGCGTTGCTGAGGGAGTCCTCGATGCCCGTGAACTTGACGAACGACGTGGCCTGGTGCCCGCCGCCGTTGTTGGTGCCGACCTTGAGGACGGTGTCGCCGGAGAAGTCCTGCTCGTAGCCGGAGTAGGCGTAGGTGCTCTCCAGGGCCCGGACGGAGGAGACCGACGGGTCGACCTTGACCGGGTAGACGCGCTCGGGCGCGTGCAGCCAGGCCTCGTCGAGCTTGACCTTGAGGGCCTGGCCGCCGGCCGGCAACTGGACGAGCTCGTAGGTGACGCCGCCGGTGATCGCGCCTTCCTCGGTGTTCGGCGCGAAGGCGGAGTCCTGCATCCAGCCGGCGGGCATGCGCCCGCGCAGGGTGCCGGCGGCGTCGGTGAAGTGGATCGAGCCGTCGGCGTCCAGGGAGGCGGTGACGCCCTGCAGGCGCAGCGGGAAGACCCACTCGGTGGGCGCGGTGGCGTCCTTGAGGACCAGGTTCTCCTTGAACGAGGAGCTCCCGGCAAGGATCGTCACGTCGGCCTTGGGCCGGGCCTCGGGGTAGGTGATGGTGCTGCCCTGGGCGGCGCCCTGGACGGGGGCGGCGCCCTGGAGGCTGTAGCCGACGGAGAGGCCGTCGGCAAGCTGCAGCTGGACCAGCGGGTCGGCGTCGGCGGTGAGGCCGAGCTTGAGCTGCTGCTCGGTGGAGCCGGCGGTCCAGCCGTTCTGGACGGGGGCGGCGCGGCCGGCGGTGGCGGTGCCGATGGGTATCAGCGTGGTGTCGATGGCGGCCCAGGAGCCGTCGGATCGGCGGAAATTGACCGGCTCGGGGTAGCTGCGGGTGGTGAAGGTCCCGTCGGCGTTCTGGAAGGTCCGTTGCTGCGCGGTGCGCTTCTCGGGGAGTTCCTTGCTGGTGGCGGGGTCGAAGCTTTTGGCCGGGTCGACCTTGCCGGCGGGCTTGGTCACCGGCTTGTCGGTGACCTTGGCCTCGGTGGCGGGCAGCTGGGTGGTCTGCGGCGGCAGGACGTTGTGGGCGGGCGCGCCGGTGGGCTTGTCCTCGGGAAGTTCACCGGGGGCGGGGGCCGCTCCGGGGTGCTCGGAGCCGTCCTTCGCGCTGGTGGCGGCGGTGGTGGCGTCGTGGCCGCGGCCGTCGGCGTTGCCTTGCTGCTGCTTGGGGTGCGGGCCGGGGTCGGCGGTTGTCGCGGCGGCGGCCCGGCGCAGCAGGGTTTCGGCGGCGGCCGACCCTTCGGCCGTTCCGAGGACGACCATGGTCATGGCCAGCAGGATTGCCAGGGGACGGCGCAGCACTCGGAAACCCACCAGCCGTTCAAGGGAGAGCAAATGAAACGGCAGTAGATATATCTGACCGTCAGTAGACAGATAAAGAGACAAATATCCCCATGTGCGGAAGGTCACATCCAAAAGTCGGCGATAACTCGGGGAGTGTGGAACCGATTACCCAGGGTCAGCACCCCGGGGTGGTTCCGGCCCGGCCCGGCTAGGCTCGGGCGGGACGGGTTCTCCAGACCGGAAGGCGGGTGTGCGCATGCTCGGGTACGACGCGGACGGGTTCGTGCGGGACGGGGTGGCGCACCGGGTGGTGGCCGGGGCGGTGCACTACTTCCGGATCCACCCGGAGCTGTGGGAGGACCGGCTGCGGCGGGTGCGGGCGCTGGGGGTGAACACGGTGGACACGTACGTGCCGTGGAACTTCCACGAACTGCCGGACGGCCGGGTGGACTTCACCGGCTGGCGGGACGTGGCCCGGTTCGTGCGGCTGGCCGGGGAGATGGGCCTGGACGTGGTGCTGCGGCCCGGCCCGTACATCTGCGCGGAGTGGGAGTTCGGCGGGCTGCCGGCCCGGCTGCTGGCCGTGGACGGGCTGCGGCTGCGCTGCGCGGACCCGGCGTACCTGGCCGAGGTGGACGGCTGGTTCGACGCGCTGGTGCCCGAGGTGCTGCCGCTGCTGGCGAGCCGGGGCGGGCCTGTGGTGGCGGTGCAGGTGGAGAACGAGTACGGCAGTTACGGCGACGACACGGCCTACCTGCGGCACCTGCGCGACGGGCTGGAGCGGCGCGGCGTGGACTGCCTGCTGTTCACCACCGACGGCGCGCACGACACCATGCAGCAGGGCGGCGCCCTGCCCGGGCACCTGGCCACCGCGACCTTCGGCTCGCGCGCCCCCGAGCGGCTGGCGGTGCTGCGCCGCCACCAGCCCGAAGGGCCGTTGACCGCCATGGAGTTCTGGATCGGCTGGTTCGACCAGTGGGGCCTGCCCCACCACGTGCGCGACGCCAAGGAGACCGCCGCGTCCCTGGACGAGCTGCTGGCCACCGGCGCCTCCGTCAGCCTCTACATGGCGCACGGCGGCACCAACTTCGGCCTGTGGGCCGGCGCCAACCACTTCGGTGCGCACCCGCTGGACGGCGGGTACGAGCCGACCGTCACCAGCTACGACTACGACGCGCCGATC
The DNA here is from genome assembly GCF_044455625.1 of Kitasatospora sp. NPDC051164. Classification (NCBI taxonomy): domain Bacteria; kingdom Bacillati; phylum Actinomycetota; class Actinomycetes; order Kitasatosporales; family Streptomycetaceae; genus Kitasatospora; species Kitasatospora sp. NPDC051164. The sequence continues at coordinate 147,559 of NZ_JBITFB010000020.1, forward strand.
GGCGAGGCCGGCGAGCTGACCGACAAGTTCCACGCGCTGCGGGAGGTCATCGGCCGGTACCTGCCCCTGCCGGAGGGCGAACTGCCCGCCCCCCTGCCCCGGGTGGCGCCGCAGCGCCTGCGGGCGGACGGGCGGGCCGCGCTGCTGGAGAGCCTGGAGGCGCTGTCGCAGCCGGTGGAGCGGGCCGCGCCACTGCCCATGGAGCAGCTCGGGCAGTCCCTGGGCCTGATCCACTACCGCACCCGCGTGCCCGGCCCCCGCCCCGAACTGCCGCTGCGCATCGAAGGGTTGGCCGACCGGGCGCAGGTGTTCGCGGACGGGCGCCCGCTCGGGGTGCTGGAGCGCAACTCCCCCGGTGCGACGCTGGACCTGGCCACCGGCGCCGACGGGGTCACCCTGGACATCCTGGTCGAGGCGCTGGGGCGGGTGAACTACGGCCCGAACATGGACGACCGCAAGGGCATCACGCGCGGCGTCTCGCACGGCGGGCAGCGGCTGTTCGGCTGGCAGATCCGGCCGTTGCCGCTGACGGACCTGTCCGCGCTGCGCTTCACCCCGGGCACGCCGGGTACGGCGGTTACGGCGGACGGGCCTGGTGCGGCGGGCAGGCCGGGCACGCCGGTCCGGGACGGGGAGCCGGTGTTCCACCGTTTCACCGCCCGACTCCCCTCCCCCGCCGACGCGTTCGTCGCCCTGCCCGGCTGGGGGCGCGGACTGCTGTGGCTCAACGACTTCCTGCTCGGCCGCTACTGCGCCGCCGGCCCCCAGCGCACCCTCTACGCCCCCGCGCCGCTGTGGCGCCCGGACGGCAATGAGCTGGTCGTGCTGGAGCTCGAACGGCACGGCGAGGCGGTGGAGTTGCGCGACCAGCCGGACCTCGGGCCGACCACGGCGGCGCCGAGCTCCGAGTACTGACGCGCCCGGCCGGTCCCCGGCCGCTTTCCCGGGTCAGTCCCACCAGAAGAACCACTGGCGGGCGCCCACCAGCTGCTCGGCGTACTCGGTGAGGCGGCCGGCGCCCTGGAAGACCAGGTCGGGGCAGAGGGCGGTGTGCTCGGCGGCCAGCGGGAGCGCCTCGGCGAGCGTGGCGGGCGGCACGGGGACGCTCAACCGGAGGGTGTCGAAGCCGACTTCGACGACCTGGGCGCCGAAGCGGCGTTCCCAGTCGGCGAGCACGGCGGCGATCTTGGCGATGTCGTTCTCGTGGTTGACCGGTCCGCTCCACCCGCACACCGCCAGCGCCTCGGCGCCGCTGCCGGCCCGGACGAGGCCGAGGCGGGCGTCCTTCACGGACTGCAGCACGTCGGCCAGTTCGCGGGCCTCGGCGCCGGCCGCGCCGTCGGGCACGTCGGCGGCCGGGGCGGGGCCGGGCCAGGTGCGGCCGTAGGGGGCCAGGGCCTCGGCGAGTTCGTCCTCGTCCCCGTCGTCGTGGCCGGCCTCCTCCTCGCCGTCGCCGTCCGCCTCCCACCAGCGGTGCAGCAGGGCGGCCGGATCGTACCGGTCGGGAGCACAGGCCTGGCTCGGGTACAGCTCGCCGGACAGCCAGGGCCGGTAGTCGGGGCCGTCGCCCAGGGGGCTGAGCAGCAGCGGCCACAGGCCGGTCTGCGGGTGCGCGCGGTGCAGTCGCGCCCACAGGCCGGCGGGGGCGGGGGCGTCGCTGATCCACAGCAGCGGCTCCCGGCCGTCCCCTTCGTTCCCTTCGCCTCCGTCGTCTGCGGCGACGAGGCGGCCGGGCGGCAGAGCCACGGGCAGGGCGGTGAGGGCGGCGTCGAGGTCGAGGTCCGGGGGCTGTGTCATGGCGCCCACCGTAGGAGCGGGCACCGACAACGGGGCGGGTGCGCCCTGGTGCCCTGGCGCCCGGTGACGCCCGACGCCCGACGTCCGACGTCCGCCGCCGACGACGGCCGATCAGGTGTCCGATCAGGTGTTCGTTCGGGCGTCCGCTCAGGCGTCCTCTCAGGAGTGCGCTCAGGCCCAGGGCAGCTGCGAGCGCGTGTGCCAGTACGCCTCGGCGGGCTCGGCCATGGCGGCGAGGGCGGCGAGGTCCTGCGGGGTCGGATGGGCCTCGGCCGCGGTCAGGTTGGAGGCGAGCTGGTCGAGGGTGGCGGCGCCGGACAGGACGACGTCGGCCCAGGGCTGGGCGGCGGCCGCGGCCAGGGCGAGGGCGTCGGGGGTGGTGCCGGTGCGGGCGGCGAGGGTGCGCAGGGCGGCGGTGTCGGGGCCGGTGGCGTTGCGGCCGGCCAGGCGGCCGTTGGCCATGCCCTCCTTGACCACGACGAGCCAGCCGGCCGCGTGGACCTCGGCGAGGGCGGGCGCGGCGGAGGTCTCCAGCAGGTTCCAGGTGGCCTGGACGGCGGTGAACAGCGGGCGGCCGGCCACGGTGACGGCGAGGGCCTCGCGGATGGTGTCGGCCTGGGCGGGGCCGCTGGTGGACAGGCCCACCCGCACGCCCTCGGCAGCGAGGGCGGCCAGGCGCTCGTGCAGGGCGGGGTCGGTGAGGGCGGGACTGCCGGGCACGACGGAGTGGACGAGGTAGACGTCGAGGCGGTCGCCGAGCAGGGCGCGGGTCTCGCGGATCTGGCGGTCGAACACCGCCGTCGAGTGCTCCTTGACCTCGTGCGCGGCGACCCCGTTCGCCTGCCAGCCCGCCGTGTAGGTGTAGCCCCACTTGCTGCCGACCGTCACCTCGGCCGCCGCCTCGGGGTGTTCGTCCAGCCAGTGGGCGAGGAACTCCTCGGCGCGGCCGTAGGAGCGGGCGGTGTCGAGGTAGCGCACCCCGGCGGCGTACGCGGCGTCGAGGAGGGCGTGGGTGCGCTCGCGCAGCGCCTCGACGGTGCGTTCGGCGGGCAGGTCCGCGTCGCGCCCCAGGGTGATGTAGCCGGGCCGGCCGACGGCTGCGGTGCCCAGTCCCAGACGCGCGGGCTCCGGACGGGCGGGGTCGGTCGGCATGGCGTGGTCTCCTCGGGCGCGACGGGTGCTCACCTGGGACTTTAGCCGTGCCGGCCCGGGCGGGCGCCGGCCGGCTACCAGGCGGCCCGGCGCGCGGTCTCCCCCGGCCGGGTCGCGGGGGCGGCGGTCTCCCCCGGCCGGGTCGCGGGGGCGGCGGTGGGCCCGGGCTCGGACCAGTCCGAGGACGAGGTGCGGACGGCCTGGAGGGGCGCGTCGATCGGCACTTCGGTCAGACGGACGGCGCGCACCGGCGCGGGGGTCGTGGCAAAGACCTGGTCCAGGCGCAGCACGAAGTTGACGTAGTCCAGCGCCTTGCCCGGCCAGTGGCAGTCGTTGCTGGTGAGCAACTGGCTGCGGACACCGTCGCGTTCGGTGACCGGTCCGGGGGTGGTACGCAGGTTCGGCTGCCAGCTGCGCCCCCACAGGTGGTGTTCCAGGGACAGCGTCCAGCTCTCCTCGTCGACCTCCAGCGCCGCGCCGACCCGCCCGGCCAGCACCCGGCTGCCGTACGGTCCGCGCACGACCGCCCGCTGGTCGAAGTCGGCGCTGCGCCCGATCACCGTGATCCGCCACGCGCCGTGATACCTGAGCATGCCCGCCTCCTGACGCCCCGGCGCCCCCTCCGACCGGCGGCGCCCCTTCCACGTCTACGGCCGAACGCCGCCCGGCGGCTCAACCCGCCCCCGGGACGGGGCCGCCGGGTCGGGGTGGCGTCGGATCGTCGGGGAGGGGGAGTTGCCGGTGCGGGCGTGGCGATTCCCCGGGCGCGGGAATCTGACGGACAGTCACTCCTGGGCCGGGTACGGCCGGGTACGGCAGGGTCCAGGGGCGGCAGGGCCCGGGGGCGGGGGCGGGGTGTACGGCGCGCGGGGCTGGTGTGGCGGATCTACGCTGGTGGCGTGACCGCCTGGCGGGCGGCTCCGGAACGGGATCGGTGACCCGCCGTGGCCGCTCGGACCTTTTCGCCCTGGAGGTGGGGTATGCGTGGCACGCGTGGCACGGCCGCCGGGCGCCGGACGGGGGCGCGGCGGGTGCGGGCGGGGGTCCTGGTCGCGGCGGCGGTGCTCGCGGGCGGTGGCCAGTTCGCGTACGGGGCGTGGCCTGCCGCGGCCGCCGGTACGGCGCCGGTGCGGGCGTGTCCGGCCGAGGCGCTCGCTCCGGGCCTGCCGCCGCTCGCGGCCGCGCCGTCCTCGGTGGCGGTGCCGGACGGCGTCGCACTGCCGTCCTCGGCCGCGGTGTTCGCCGCCCGGTACCCGGGCGAGGTCCAGTACCTCGTCGCGCCGGGTGACTGGACCTGTGACGTGGTCTTCTTCAGCGGCGACGGCGGAGAGCAGGCGTTCGTCCACCCCGGCGCTCCTGTCGCCAACCCGGCCGGCACCCGGTTCGCCTCGGTGGTGCAGGCCGTCTTCGTCAGCGGCGGCGCGCAGACGAACATCGACCTGGCCTGCCCGTTCGTGCCCCAGGCCGCGGCCGCGCCGAACATCTGCAACTCCCCGCCGCGCCAGGGCGCCGACCGCCTGCACGCCCTCCCGGTCCACGCCCCGGGCGTGTTCCTCACCGCCGTCGGCGTCCCGGCGGGCACCCGCGAGCCGAACCTTCCCGCGAGCGGAGGGCCGGACCGCACGGTCGCCCTGGTGGCGTTCCAGACCCCCGGCGGCCCCGGGCAGGAGATCAGCTGCACCGTGCCGACGGCCGCCTCCCCCGTACCGACCTGCCAGGCCGCCCTCGGCTTCTTCCTCGCCACCAGCACCACCGGCAGGCAACTGGCCCCCTCCGACCTGGCCTCCGCCCTCGCCGACCTGGACGCCTTCGTCGCCTCCTACCTCGCCCAGCCCTGACGACCCGGCCCGCTGCGCGGGAAGTCGGCCCCTCCGACTTCCCACGCAGCCGCAGGCCGCCCGGGGCGGCGGGGATCGCGGGGATCGCGGGGTGGGCGCGCTCGGCAACCGTGGGCCCACGGAGGGGAATTGAGTACGGAAGCGGATTGCGGTCCGGGGCGCGGGCGGGGCAGGGTGTGGGCGCAGAGGCGTGCGCGACCCGAGAGGACCTCCGGCCGGTGGAAAGCATCCTGTACCTCCTCCTCTATCCGCTGTCCCGGCTTTGGGAGGCTTTCCGAGCGCTGCGCGCACACTGGCCCACCGACCGGCGGATGGTCGCCCTGATCCACTCGCCGCGGGCGCGGGCGGCGAGGGCGGCGGAACGGGAGCGGATCCGGGAACTGGTGGACGCACTGGGGGCGGTGGAGGGCGTCGAGCACGTGCTGACCCAGGTCAGGGACTTCTCCGTCCGCCCGGACGGCCTCGCCGTGCTCCACAGTCTCTCCGACGCCGATGCGCTACTGCTCTGCCGGATCTCCGCACGGGCCTACTTCGTGGTCCGGGAGGACATCACCGACGTGCTGCCCAGGATCGAGGCGGCGGACGTGGCCGAGTGGTGCGCCCGGGACCAGAGGCCGAGCGCGGGCGGGACCGTCGAGCACGCGCTGCGCTGGTACCGCAACGGCGGCATCAACCAGGAGGGCCTGCCGATGGACTCCCCCGACCTGTTCAGCCCCGTCGCGCGGCTGAACTGGGACCGGTCCGGCATCCTGCGCCCGGACCCCGAACCGAACGGCCCGTACATCAGCCGGCGCTTCAGGACGGACCGGACCCCGGCGGACGCGGACGGGGCGCAGCTGCTGCGCGAGGCCCGCGCGGGCGGGCAGGGCGTGGTCCTGGAGCTGGTTCTGGGCGCGAACGGGCACGACCACCGCCAGTACCACGTGGTGCCGCGCGGCGGCTTCGCGGGGCGCGGGCGACTGATCTGACCTCAGCGGCCTCGATCTCAGGCGCGCTTGGGGAACCTGGAGGCACGGGGGAGCACCGCCCGCGCCGTCCAGTGACGGGCGGGCGGTGCCGAACGCGGACGGGCGCGGCTGTCAGCCGTCAGCTGTCGGCCGTCGGCGGGATGCCACCGACGGCCGCGCGGTCAGCCGCTCAGCTGCTCAGCTGCTCAGCTGCTCAGCCGTTCAGCACTGGGGGCGGCGGCCGTGGTTGGCCCCGCGCCTGGCCCGGGCCTTCTTCTTGCGGCGGCGCTTCGACGACATGGCCTCTCCTCTCGCAACCGGGACACCCTGGTCTTCCACCGTTCCACACCCGGGCCGTCCCGGCCCGCCGAGCCTCCGGCGGCCCGGGAGGGGCCCCGCCGCTCAGGCGCGGCTCGCCAGGGCCTCGCGCCAGGCGGGGCTGTCGACGTAGTGGTTGTCGAAGCGCTCGGAGGAGGCGGCGATCGCCGCCGGCGCGGTCTCGCCGCGCATGACGCTGCCCAGCAGGCGCAGGTAGTCGAAGCGCTCCATGCCGGGGGTGAACATGAACAGCACGTCGGCCTCGGCCCCCTGCGCGGCCGCGAAGGCGTGCGGGGTGTGCGGGGGCACGGCGAGGAAGTCGCCCGCGCCCAGGACGGTGACCTCCTCTCCGACCAGTACCTCCAGCGAGCCGCTGATCACGAAGAACAGCTCCCAGGCCCGGGTGTGGAAGTGCGAGGGGGCCCCGGCGGCGCCCTCGGCGAAGGTGGAGCGGTAGACGGTGAAGCCGCCCGCACCCGGGTCCGTCTCGGCGAGGAGGGTCATGGTGGCGCTGGGGTCGGCGCAGGTTTCGGCCTCGGCGCAGCGGGTCAGGACGGGGGTCGCGACAGCAGCGATGGCGGTGGCGGTGGCGGGGATGTTCTTCGTCGTCGTCATGTGATCAATCTACGGCCGAATAGACCCATGGTCATGTGGCAATCAGAGGCCGTTTTCATGGGTCAATTCCCCTCCGGCCTCCGGGCATCCCGCCATGGCGCAGGAGTCGGCGGTCAGTCGGGGAGGTTCCCGTTGCCGCCCAGGTTCGCCACCATGCGGCGCAGCATGTTGATGGCGGTGCCGCCGGAAAGGGGGCAGCAGCGGGCGATACAGGCGATACGGCCGAACGGCAGGTTGCCCGGGAGTACGCTTACCCCGACAGAGCCGAATGCTTTGTCCATCACCAAGCCGGGCGCCGGTCGGGGGTATCGTGGGGATTTCGGCCAAGGACAGGAAGATGCTCTGGGGGCGCTCAGGCAACGAGTGCGCCTTCCCTGAGTGTCCCAGAGAACTGGTGGCGGATCTCGGGGGATATACGGAGGACGACTCGGGAGTCGGTGTGACACTGGGCGAGGAAGCACACATCATCGCCGAAAACGACGGCGGCCCCAGGGCCGACCCCCGCATGCCCAAGCCCGAACGCGACTCATACGCCAACATGATCCTGCTGTGCGAAGAGCATCACAAAGTGATCGACTCCGCCAACGGGAAATTCTTCTCGGTCGACCAATTGCTCGTGATGAAATCCGAGCACGAGGAGCGGGTGAAGCGGCAACGCGATCGCCATTCGCAAGAACGCCAAGCCAAGGACGAGAATATGGCGGCACTCCTGAGCGAGTGGGAGCGTCAGGTTCTGCTTGATGACTGGGATGCCTGGACATCGTGGCTGCTCTCTCCGCACCCACGCATGACATCGGAACGGTTCAGCCACCTCCAGAATTCCCATACCTGGGTGAAGAGTCGCTTCTTTCCGCCTGGCGACTACCGGCAGCTCGCGAGGGCATTCAAGAATTTCTCGCTCGCATGGGGCGACCTCATGCAGTTCCTGGACATCCATTTCAAGAACGCCCGATGGGATCCTCGCCAGCTGGAGCTGCATGCCAAGTACAAGGAGATTCCTTGGGATCCGCCAATGTACGAGAGACTGGGGAAGGAGTTCGACGACAACTGCGATATCGTACACCTGCTCACGATGCAGACTTCAGCGGCGGCGAACTTCCTCCTGAGCGCCGTGCGAGAGTCTTTCGATCCGGTTTACCGCTTTGACATCGGGTTCATTACAGTCACCCGCGGTCCGGACGAGATGCTGCGGTTCCAGCATTACCGTCCGGAGTACTCGGCGGACGATCTCAAGCGGGAGTTCCCGTATCTCGGCATGGATAAGCTTGTCGAAGGCTTGCGTGACTGACGTACCACGCTCTCCCTCGTGGATCTCCCCGCAAATGCACCGGCCCCACAAGTGGCACATTCCACCGAGGAGCCGGCCCCGGTCCGATGGGGCGCGGACCCGCGTGCCCCCTACTCCCCCGCCTCCGCGCCCGCGTCCGCTGCCTCCCGCAGGAAGTCCGTGAAGCCCTTCACCGCCGGCGGTACTCGCCGGCCTCTGCGGGTGGCCGTGTAGACGTGCCGGACCGGGGTGTCGTCGGGGTGCAGGGGGATGAGGGCGAGGTCGGGGCGGGCGGCGCGGGCGGCCAGGGAAGGGATGAGGGTGGGGCCCAAGCCGGCTGCCACCAGGCCGAGTTTGGCGGTCCAGGCGGAGACGGCGTATTCGATGCGGGGCTGGAAGCCGCTGCGCAGGCAGGCCGCGAGGAGGGTGGTTTCGGCGTGGCGGCGGGCGGCGATCCAGGGTTCTTCGGCGAGCTCGGCCAGTCGCAGGCGCCGTCGGCCGGCGAGGCGGTGGCCGGGCGGCAGGGCGACCAGCACGGGGTCGTCCAGGAGTGGCCGAAGGTCGAACTGTTCGGCCTCGTCGGTGAGTTCGCCGTACGAGGCGACCACGGCGAGGTCGATCGCGCCGTTGCCGAGCAGCTCGAGCAGGTGGGCCGAGAGGCCTTCGGTGAGGCTGATCGCCACCTGCGGGTGTGCGGTGCGGAAGGCGGCGAGCGCGCCGGGGACCAGGGCCGCGTTGGCGCTGTCGAAGGCGCCCACCCGCAGCTGTCCGGCGGTGAGTTCGGTGAGTGCGGCGAGGTCGCGCCGGGTGGTGTCGAGGCGTTCCAGCATGGCTTCGGCGTGTGGCAGCAGTGCCCGGCCGTGCTCGGTCAGTCGCACTCCGCGGGCCAGGCGGTCGAACAGTGGGGTGCCCAACTCGCCTTCCAGGGTGGCGATCTGGCGGGAGATGGCGGACTGGGTGAAGCCCAGCCGTTCTCCGGCGGCGGTGAAGGAGCCGAGGTGTGCGACGGTGCGGAAGACGTCCAGCCAAGCCATGTCCATTCCGCATGCCTACCATGCGAGACATTCGCTTGTCGCCTGGGTTGTGGCTGCCTAGCGTTGCGGCCATGGAGAAGATCGCATTTCTGGGACTGGGCCGGATGGGCCTGCCGATGGCCCGTCGCCTCGCCGCCACCGGCCACCCGTTGACCGTCTGGAACCGCTCCCCCGGCCGTATCGACACCCTCGCCGACGGCCTCGCCGACGGCCTAACCGACGGTCGCGCCGACGCCGTCCTCACCGAGGCCGCGACCCCGGCGGAGGCGGTGCGGGGTGCGGACGTCGTCGTCACCATGCTGTCCGACCCGGCGGCCGTCGCCGAGGTGGCCGGGCGGTTCGCGGCGGAGCTGGCGCCGGGCACGCTGTGGATCGACATGTCCTCGATCGGCCCGCGCGCCACCGCCGGGCTGCGCGCGCAACTCCCGGACGGCGTCGGCCTGGTGGACGCCCCGGTGGTCGGCAGTGTGGGACCGGCGGCGACCGGCGACCTGCTGGTCTTCGCGGGCGGCGAGGACGCCGACCTGGACCGTGCGCAGCCCGTCCTGGAGCGTCTGGGCCGGGTGCGGCGCTGCGGCGGCCCGGGGTCGGGCGCGGCGCTGAAGGTGGTGGTGATCGGCGCGATCGTGGCCTCGGTCACGGTGGTCGGCGAAGTACTGGCGGTGGCCGAGGAGTTGGGCGTGCCGCAGGAGCTGGCGCGGGAGGTGCTGTCGGCCGGGCCGCTCGCGGGGGTGGTGGCCCGGGCGCACAGCGCCGAGTCGGACTTCCCGGTCCGCCTGGCCGCCAAGGACCTCGCCCTGGCGGGCGGCGGCCCGGTCCTGTCGGCGGCCCGCGAGGTGCTGCTGGCGGACCCGTCGATCGCCGAGGAGGACCTGTCGGCGGTGGTGAGGGCCCTGCGACGGGGCTAGGCCGTTTCCTGCGGATCATCTGATCGGGGTGCTGGTCGCATGGGCCTTTGCGGGGTGAGTGATGCGCCACCTGCCCGACCTCGATCGAACAGGTGGTGGTGGCGCGGCGCCGCGAGGGCACGGCTCTCGGCGAGTGAGGCCGGAACTTCCCTCCACGTCCGGCCAACGGCCCCTGTATAAACGGAGACAAGGGGGACCGTAAGGGAGCGAGGGGGTTTCAGCATGCACGCGAGGCAGCAGCCGGAGAAGGCCGAGCGTCCTCATCGCGACGCGGGCCCGGCCCGACGGCCCGGCGCCGGTGCACGATCCGACGCCGGAACGGTGCCCCCGCAGGCCGGCGCGGCCCTGCAACGCACCGTCGGCAACGCGGCAGCGTCCCGCATGATCGCCAGGCGCCGGGACGGCTCCGGCCCGGCGGACCGTCAGACGGTGCCGGTACTCCAGCGCGTGGCGCGCGAACAGCTCGACCCGAACAACGTACTGAGGGTCTGCGAGGCCGCCACGTACAAGGAGGGGACCGTCACACCCGGCGGACGGGCGTCCGAGCTCCGGAACATCGTGTGGGAGAACCACTGGGCCGCCATCGCGGAGGTGTGCCGGAAGCACAAGTACACCATCGCCGTCCGCGAGACCGGGGAGCATTCCATCCGGCGCATCGCGGAGGGCGCCAAGCCCAAGCCGCACACCATCCTGGAGAAGTCCGTCAAGCCCTCGTCCGTCCGTCGCAAGTACGGCACCGGGCCCGGGCAGGCGCAGGGCGACCCGGCGACCGTGCTGCGCTGGCTGAAGGACCACGACCTGAGCGGCTTCGTCGGCCACTGGAGCGACCAGGGCCTGATCGGCATCCGGATCGACCACCCGCCCCAGCAGGTCCTGGACCTGGGGATCGTACGGACCGGCGCCAGGGGCGAGCAGTACGTGCCGCTCGACATGGCGGCGCAGGACGGCGGCCCGGAGCTGGCCCAGCTGAAGGCCGACCCGCAATGGAAGCACTACCTCTACACCGGGGACTACGACCTGCACGAGGTGTACTCCGCGCAGGGCGGCACGGGCGGCGGCCAGATCCCCGAAGCCACCCCCGAGAAGGCCAAGCTGCTCAACCGGCTCAACGGGGGGATCGCACTCGACGCCCAGGAAGAGGTCGTGCGCAGCGGCACGGTGGCCACGGAGAACGGCAGGCTGCACATGGCGGGCGGCTCCGAGTACGCCATGTTCCAGCACGGTGACCAGGCCACGTACCGGATGAACCAGTACTTGGAGGCGCAGGACGCCGCCGAGGCGCAGGACGCGCTGGAGGGTCAGGTGGCCCGGCAGGCGGCGCAGTTGGTGCGGGCGGTGGCGACGGAGGCCGACGAGCCGCTGGCGTGGTGCCGCATGGGGCAGTGGTTCGTGACGAGGGACCGTGCGGAGCACGCGGTCCTGCGGGCCCGCTGGAAGCTGGCCGTGCCGCACACCTGGGGCGCCGAGGAGGTGGAGCGCACGGCCCGCGGCGGTTACCGCACGGCCCGCTACACGGACTGACCCGCGCCGTCGGGCCGCCTGGCCGCCTGGCCGCTGATCACGCTATTCGCGCTCACCGCGCTGGTCGAGGACCGCGTCGACCTCGACCTCGACCAGCCACCGCTCGTCGATGAAGCGCGACACCTCCATGAACGTGCACGCCGGGCGGATCGTCGCGAAGCGTTCGCCGTGGGCGCGCGCGGCCTCCTTCCACCGCGTGATGTCGGTGAGCATGACGCGGGTGCGCACGACGTCCTTGAGCGAGGCGCCGGCCTCCTTCAGGGCTGCCTCGGCGACGTCCAGGCAGCGGACGGTCTGGGCGTGGACGTCGCCCTGGGCCACCGCCGTGCCGCTCTCGCCGATGGGGGCGGTCCCTGCGACCGCGACGTACGGGCCCTTGCGTACGGCCCGGGAGAAGCCGATCCGCGGTTCGAGGGGTGAGCCGGAGCTCACCAGCTGTCGAGTGTTCTCCATGCCGCCATCGTCCCGCACTAGTGCACCCGTCGCCGTCCGCCCCGACCGCCTCCCGCCTGCGCGAAAGCTCTCGACCGGGCACCGGGAGCGCGGCCTCGAGCACCCTGGCGCACTAGTACACCGTCCCCAAATCCCTGCAGTACAGGGCTTGTTGAGCCGATGCGTACGGCGTACATTCATCAGCGTCGAACACCCCGGACACCCCGGACACCCCGGACACCCCGGACACCCCGACCACACCGGGACACGCCGGACACACGGACGGAGCGAACCCCGTGAGCAGCATTGACCACCCCACCGACATCCTCGTCTCCGGCGGCGGCATCGCCGGTCCCGCCCTCGCCTACTGGCTGCGCCGCCACGGCTTCAACCCCACCGTCGTCGAGCGCGCCCCCGGCCCGCGCCCCGGCGGGCAGGCCGTCGACCTGCGCGGCGCCGGGCGCACCGTCGTCGAGCGGATGGGCCTGATGGAGCGGGCCCGCGCGCTCTGCGTCGAGCAGCGCGGCATCGCCCTGGTCGACCGGCGCGGGCGGATGAGCGCCCGGATGCCCGTCGAACTGTTCGGGGGCGAGGGCATCGTCTCCGAGATCGAGATCCTGCGCGGCGACCTCGCCGACCTGCTCCGGGAGTCCACCGACGGCGTCGAGTACCTCTGGGACGACACCGTCACCGCGCTCGCCCAGGACGCCGACGGCGTCACCATCACCTTCGAGAACGCCCCCGCCCGCCGCTTCGCCCTGGTCATCGGCGCGGACGGGCCGCACTCCGCCGTCCGCCGCCTCGCCTTCGGCCCCGAGGAGGGCCACTACCGCCCCCTCGGCGGCTACCACGCCTGGTTCACCGTCCACGACGCCGCGCTCGCCCGCGACCTCGACAGCTGGTTCCTGATGTACAACGCCCCCGGCGGGCTGGTCGCCGGCGCCCGCCCCGGCCGGCTGCCCGGCGAGGTCAAGGCCTCCCTGGGCTTCCGCTCCGCGCCCCTGACGTACGAGCGCCGCGACACCGCCGCCCTCAAGCGCCTGCTCGCCGACCGCTTCGCCGGCGCCGGCTGGGAGGTGGACCGGCTGCTCGCCGGGATGCGCACCGCCGAGGACTTCGCCTTCGACTCCTTCAGCCAGATCCGCCTCGACCACTACAGCCGCGGCCGGGTCGCCCTGCTCGGCGACGCCGGCTACAGCCCCAGCCCCCTCACCGGCCTCGGCACCAGCCTCGCCCTCGTCGGCGCCTACCTGCTCGCCGGTGAACTCGCCGCCGCCCAAGGCGACTTCGGCACCGCCTTCGCCCGCTACGAGGAGCTGATGCGGCCCTACGTCACCCAGGCCCAGGAGCTGCCGCCCGGCGGCCTGCCCGGCTACGCCCCCGACAGCGCCCTGATGATCCGCCTGCGCGCCGCCTCCATGCGCTGGATGGGCCGCCGGCCGCTGCGCAACCTGCTCGCCGCCCAGTTCGCCAAGGCCGACGCCATCGACCTGCCCGACTACCCGCTGCCCGCCCGGCCCGCCCACCCCTGAACCGCACCCGAAGCCGACCCCGACCCCGACCCCGAACAACCCGAACCCGAACAACCCGAACCCGAAACGGGCTTGCACCTCACCCGACGTCAGGAGGAATGCTCGTGCCATGCCCACCGAACAGACCTGGAAGGTCGGCCCGCTCGCCGAGGCCGGCGGCCTGACCGTACGAACGCTGCACCACTGGGACCGGATCGGCCTGCTCGCCCCCTCCCGGCGCACCGCCTCCGGCCACCGCGCCTACACCGAGCAGGACGTCGTCCGCCTCTACCAGATCCTCGCCCTGCGCCGCCTGGGCCTGGGCCTGGACACCATCGCCACCTGCCTGGACGCCGGCATCGACCCCGTGCGCCTGGTGCGCGAGCACCTGGCCGCCACCGAGGCCTCCCTCACCTCCCTGCAGGCGCTGCGCGAGCGCCTCGCCCACGTGCACACCGAACTCAGCGCCGAACGCGCCCCCTCCACCACCGACCTGCTGCGCCTGGTCCAGGCCGTCGGCGCCACCGGCCCGACCGGCCCCGCCGCCCGGGAGGCCCTGCACCGCCACCTCGACGACGACCAGATCCACGCCCTCGCCGACCACGCCGCCGCCCTCGGCCCCGCCGCCCACTACCTGCTGGAGGTCGAATGGCCCCAGCTCTACCGCAGCGCCGAGGCCCTGCGCACCGCCGGGGCCGGGCCCACCGACCCCCGGATCCGCCGCATCGCCGAACGCCTCGACGAACTCGGGCGCCTCTTCAGCGGCGGCGACACCACCCTGTCGACCGCCGTGCACACCGCCTGGCGCGAGGACCCCGCCGCGATGTCCGGCGACCCCGACGCCCCGGCCGACGCCTGGGCCGAGCTGCGCGCCTTCCTCGACCGGGCCCGCCAGGCCTCATGACCGCCACCGCCCCCGAAGGCCCCCGGCTCCCCCACCACCTGCCCCACCACCTGCGGCTGCGCCTCGCCCTGGCGGCCACCCTCCCCGTCCTCACCCCGGCCACCCTCGCCGCCGCGGCGGGCCTCCTGCCCTGGACGGTGCTGCCCGCCGTCACCGCCGCCGAGGCCCTCCAGGCCTACCGGCACTACCACCGCCTCGCCCGCTGACCCCGGACGAGCCCCGGGCCCCGGGACGAGCCCTGACCCCGGACGAGCTCCGGCCCGGTCCCACGGGGGTGGACCGGGCCGGGGCTGGCCCGCTACCGCGTGCGGGGCTGGTTGAAGCGGAGCATGTTGCCCGAGGGGTCGCGGAAGGCGCAGTCGCGGACGCCGTAGGGCTGGTCCATGGGTTCCTGGAGGACTTCGGCGCCGGCGGCGCGGATGCGTTCGAAGGTGGCGTCGCAGTCGTCGGTGCGGAAGATGACGCCGCGCAGCAGGCCCTTGGCGAGGAGTTCGGCGGCGGCGTGGCGGTCGTCCTCGGAGGCGTGCGGGTCGGCCAGCGGCGGTTCCAGGACGATCTCGACGTCGGGCTGGTCGGGTGAGCCGACGGTGACCCAGCGCATGCCCTCGAAGCCGACGTCGTTGCGTACCTCGAAGCCGAGGACGTCGCGGTAGAAGGCGAGGGCCTTGTCGTGGTCGTCGACGGCGATGAAGCACTGGGCGAGTTCGATGCTCATGCCGGTCACGCTACGGGAGTGGTCCCGCCCTTCGCTTCGGTTCGCCGGACCGGGCGGGTGCGGATCTTGGCGATGCAGGCGGGAATCGGGGCGCCGTCCTCGTGGTCGCGGGCGCGGTAGGCGCTGGGGCTTTCGCCGACGAGTTCGGTGAAGCGGGTGCTGAAGGAGCCCAGCGAGGTACAGCCGACGGCCATGCACACGTCGGTGACGCTCAGGTCCCCGCGCCGCAGCAGCGCCTTGGCCCGTTCGATGCGGCGGGTCATGAGGTAGCTGTACGGGGTCTCGCCGTAGGCGGTGCGGAAGCTGCGCGAGAAGTGGCCGGGGGACATCAGGGCGGTGCGGGCGAGCGCGGGCACGTCGAGGGGCTGGTCGTAGTCGCGGTCCATCCGGTCGCGGGCCTGGCGCAGCCGGACGAGGTCGGCCAGGGGCACCCGGGCCGTACGGGCCGGGCTGCTCGCTCGGGCCGCACTGCTGGGGCTGCTCTCACGGGGCGCACCGCTCGTACGGGGTTCTGGGGAGGACACACCTGCCACCGTACCGACCGCCGGTGACAAGCGGCTTCCCTTCTCCGGCGCGGCCGGTTGGCGCCCGCGCCGCCGGGCCGACCACCCTGGGGGGACAGTCGGGCGAGGACCGGGGCGCGGCGGACGGCGGAGAGGGCGGCGGGGTGGGGACCAACGGCACCGTCCCGCGGGCGCCCGGCCACCGGGCGGTGGTGCTGGGGCAGGTGCCGGCGGCGACGGCGGTCGTGCTGCTGGCGCAGGCGGCCAGTGGTACCAGTGCCCGGCTGGTGCTGCTGCTGGTGTTCCTGCCCGCGCTGCTGGCGGGGCTGGGCACGGTCGCGCAGACGGTGGCCGTCTCGGTGTGGGTGGCGGGTGTGGTGGTGTTGTCGCGCACGAGTCGCGTGGATTCCCTGTGGTGCCATTCCCTGCGCCGGTCGGCCACCCGGGCGTGCTGGCGCGCGACCTTCTTCCGGGCCTTCGCCCGGTTGTTGCTGCCCTTCGCACAGCGGCTCAGAGCCTTCTGCAGTCGCTTCAGTTTCCGCTCCGCCCGGCGCAGGAACTTCGGCGCGTCGATCTTCTTCCCGTCCGAGAGGACCGCGAAGTGGGTGAGTCCGAGATCGATCCCGGTCGGTGTCCAGCTCGGGCAGGATGCCCGGGGCCGTGTCGACAACGAACGACGCCCAGTACCGGTCCGCGGCGTCCTTGGTCACCGTGACCGAGGTCGGGACGGCCGGCAGCCGGTGTCGTGCCTGCGGGCGGTCAGGGCATGCGGGCGGTCAGGGCATGCGGGCGGTCAGGGCGTCCGGGGGCACCAGGGGGGCGGGGTAGTCGAGGGGTTCGTCCAGGGTCCAGGGGCGGTGGACGGTACGGCCGGGGAGGTGGGCGAGTTCGGGCAGCCAGCGGCGCACGTAGGCGCCGTCGGGGTCGTAGCGCTCGGCCTGGCGCAGGGGGTTGAGGACCCGGTTGGGGCGGGTGTCGTTGCCGGTGCCGGCGATCCACTGCCAGTTGAGCTGGTTGTTGGCGAGGTCGCCGTCGACGAGGAGGTGGAGGAAGTGGGCGGCGCCGGGGCGCCAGTCGTGGCGCAGGGTCTTGGTGAGGAAGGAGGCGGTGAGCAGGCGGGCGCGGTTGTGCATCCAGCCTTCGTGGGCGAGCTGGCGCATGCCCGCGTCGACGATCGGGTAGCCGGTGCGGCCCTCGCGCCAGGCCCGCAGTTCCTCCTCGTCGTGGTGCCACCGGGTGCCGCGGGGGCGGTAGTCGGCGTGGGCGGCGTCGGGGCGGGCCGCCAGGACCTGGTGGTGGAAGTCGCGCCAGGCGAGCTGGCGGACCAGGGCGTCGGCGCCGGGTCCGCCGTGTTCGGCGGCGCGGTGGGCGAGTTCGGCGGCGGACAGGCAGCCGAAGTGCAGGTAGGGCGAGAGGCGGGAGGTGGCGTCGGCGGCGAGGTCGTCGTGCAGGCGGTCGTAGTCGCCCGGGTTCCAGGCGCGCAGCCGGCGGCGGGCGGCGCGTTCGCCGCCGGGCGGCAGGCCCGGGGAGGTGCCGGCGGGGGCGGCGGGCAGCGGGTCGCCGTGCGGGCCGTCGGGGGTGGCGAGGGTGCGCGGGGCGGGCAGCAGGGGGCGGCGTGGGGCCTGCTGCCAGGCGCGCAGGTACGGGGTGAAGACCGCGTAGTGGTCGCGTCCGGCCGGGGTGAGGGCGCCGGCGGGGACGACGGTGAGCCCGTCGTGCAGGTGCAGCCTGTCGCCCAGCGCGCGGCGCAGCGCGGCTTCGCGGCGGGTGGCGAAGGCGGAGACGCCGGCGGCGGTGTGGACGGCGCCGGCGCCGCATTCGGCGGCGACGCGGGCAGCCTGTTCGGCGGGGTCGCCGTGGCGCAGGACCAGCCGGGAGCCGGCCGCGCGCAGGGCCCGGTCGAGGTCGGCGAGGCTGTCGGCGAGGAAGGCCCGCCGGTTGGGCGCGGCGAAGCCGGCCCGCTCGACGGCGGGGTCGAGGACGAACAGTGGCAGGACCTGGTCGGCGCCGGTGCGGGCGGCGTGCAGGGCGGGGTTGTCGTGCAGGCGCAGGTCCTGGGTGAACAGGACGACGGCGGTGCTCATCGGGGCCGTGGGCATGGGTCGACTATGGCGGGGGCCGCCGTCCGGCGCCCGGGACACGCCGTGCCCGCGGGGGTGCGACGTCAACCCCCCGGCTGCGGGGCCCACCTGCGGCGTTCTAGGGTGCTGGCATGATCCCCACACCGATATCCGACCGCACGCCGGTGTCCGGCGCCACGCCGGTGTCCGCCTCCGTCCCGGTCTCCGTCCCCGACCCGACGGCCGACCCGGTGACCGACCCCCGCCAGGCGCTGCGGGTGCTGATGGAGGGCAACGCCCGGTTCGTCGCGGGCAGCCCCCAGCACCCCAACCAGGACGCCGGGCGCCGGGCCGCGCTCGCCCCGGCGCAGCGGCCCTTCGCGGTGCTGTTCGGCTGTTCGGACTCCCGGCTGGCCGCCGAGATCATCTTCGACCAGGGCCTGGGCGACCTGTTCGTGGTGCGCACCGCCGGGCACGTCACCGGGGCGGAGGCGCTGGGCAGCATCGAGTACGGGGTGAGCGTGCTGGAGTGCCCGCTGGTGGTGGTGCTGGGGCACGACTCCTGCGGTGCGGTGGCGGCGGCGCTGGACTCCCTGGAGCAGGGGCAGCTGCCGGGCGGCTTCGTGCGTGACGTGGTGGAGCGGGTGACCCCGAGCGTGCTGTCCGCCAAGGCGGCGGGCATCGAGGACCGGGACGCGATCGTGGACGAGCACATCCGCCAGACCGTGGACCTGCTGGTGGAGCGTTCCCAGGCGCTCGCCGCCAGGGTCGCCGAGGGCACGGTGGCCGTGGTGGGCCTGTCCTACCGGCTGCGGGACGGCCAGGCCCGTCAGGTCGCCGCCCGGGGGCCGGTGGACTGACGGCCCGGGGCGGCGGCCCGGGGGCGGGGCGGCGGGAACTGGATGTCCGATCGCCGCCAGCGCCCCCGTCCGGGCGAGGGCAGAGTCGGTGGCCGACAGCGGTTCCCTCTCTCCCTCTTCCAAGGACGGCAATCCCGTGCACAAGGTCACCGACCTCAAGGTCCTGTACTTCGGCACCCCGGTGGTGCTGATCGGCTCGCGCAACGAGGACGGCAGTGCCAACCTCGCGCCGATGTCCTCGGCGTGGTGGCTGGGGCAGTCCTGCGTGCTGGGCCTGGGCAACAGTTCCCAGACCTCCGTCAACCTGCGGCGCGAGGGCGAGTGCGTGCTCAACCTGCCCTCCTCGGCGCAGGTGGACGCCGTGGACGCCCTCGCGCTGCTGACGGCGAACCCGCACATCAGCGAGATGCGGCGGGAGCAGGGCTACCGCCACGAGCGGGGCAAGTTCGCGGCGGCCGGGATGACCGAGCTGGCGGGCGAGCTGGTCCGGGCGCCGCGCGCCGCCGAGTGCCCGGTGCAGCTGGAGTGCCGGCTGGAGGCGGCGACGCCGCTGGCGGGCAACGACCGGTGCACCGCCTTCGAGGTGACGGTCGTGCGCGCCCACGTCGAGGAGAGCCTGATCGTGCCCGGCAGCGACCACTACGTCGACCCGCTCGGCTGGGACCCGCTGATCATGAAGTTCTGCGAGTTCTTCGGCGACGGCAAGCGGCTGTCCCCCTCCCGCCTCGCCGAGGGCTGGCGGATGCCCGGACGCCTGCCCGCCGCCGCCACCGTGTGACCGCCGCCCGCCGCAGCCGCGGGTCACGGTTCGATGGTCGCCCCGCAGGAGTCGCACACCCGCGTCGCCGGCAGTTCCAGGAAGCAGGTCGGGCAGATCGCCGGAGGGCGCGGCACGGCCGCGGCGGCGGCCGGCTTGACGCCCGCTTTGGCGCCCGGCTTGACGGCCGGCTTGGCCGCCTTGCGCTCCACCGACGCCTGCAGGCGCGGGGCGAGGGCGGGCGTGCCGCCGTCGGCGGGCAGGTCGGCGCCGAAGTGCCGGTAGCAGGCCAGGCGGGCGGCGGCAGCGTGCTGCTCGCGGTCCATCTCCGCGGTCACCGGCGGCTGCCCGGCCACCGCCAGCACCTCCTGGTAGCCGGCGCCGACCTTGCCGTCCGCCGCGTTCACCACCAGTGCCGTCAGCGGCGGGTCCCCGCGCCGGTGCGCCTCCAGGATCACCAGGGACAGCACCTTGCCGATCCAGTGCCGCTGCTGGACCCGGGTGCGCACCCCGGAGGCCTCCTGGACCGCCTCGGCCAGGTCCGCGTAGGTGATCACCGCGTGGTAGTGGCGCGCCACCTCCACCAGGGCCGGGTAGGCCGCCCGGGTCCACACGATGTGCGCCTGGGTGGCGCCGACCGCCGAATCGTCCGACACCCGCCAGTAGCCGCGCTGCTGCTCCGTCATCCGCCCGCCCCTGTTCGTCGTCTGTGCACGGCCCAGCAGGCCCTCGCCGTGTGCGAGGCTACCGGGCTGCGGAGCGCCGCGGGCTGGCGGGGGCGGGCCGTCGCGGGGCGGGGCCGGGGCCCAGGACTTGACTTCAAGTGCTGTTGAAGTTGTCGAATGGCACCCGACCGCAGCCGTACGGGCATCCGCGGTCGATGCCCCGCCCGTACGGAAACCGTACCCGGGGCCGGGGCCGCCTTCATCCGATCGCGCCGTCGGCGGCCCCGGCCCCCGGGTCCACCGTTGCGCTAGTTCCCTTCCAGGGCCGCCACCAGCTGGGGCAGGTTGCCGCCGGCGACGGCGAGGGCCAGGTGGTCGTGGTAGTCCCGGCTGTGGACGATCAGGCCGTCGCGGACCCGCAGCACCAGGACGTTGGCGACCTCGAAGTCCCGCCCGGTGTCCCGGTGGTGCGCCTGGTAGTCGAACTGCGCGACGACCACCTCCGGATCCTCGGTCTCCCGGACCACCACGTTCTTCGCCCGCAGGTCCAGCGTCAGGTGCGCGCCGACCTGCGCGAACCGCTCGGCGATGACGGCCCGCCCCGCGAAGACGCGCGGCTCGACCGGCGCGAACACGGTCTCCACCACCGCGTCCTCGGCGTAGAGCCGGGCCAGCTCCGAGAACCTCCCCCCGGTGATGCCTGCCAGCAGTTCGAGGAAGACCTCGCGCGGAGACGGTGTTTCGGACATGATCAACCCCCAGGATCGCGCCGCTGGAATCGGACCAGCGACTCCGCTTTGAACGATACGGACTGACCACTCCGGTTGTCCATGGGTACATCCGCGATCGCCGCGGAGAGGAGGGAGACGAGCGGGATGAGCGGCGCCCCGGAACGGCCCCTGCGCGCGGACGCGGCCCGCAACCGGGCCAGGCTCCTCGACGCCGCCACCGAGGTGTTCACCACCCGCGGCGTCGGCGTGCCCACCGAGGAGATCGCCCGCGCCGCCGGCGTCGGCATCGGCACCCTCTTCCGCCACTTCCCCACCAAGGAAGCGCTGCTGGAAGCCGTCATGGTCCGCCGGCTGCAGACGATCACCGACCGCACCGCCCGGCTCGCCGCCGAGACCGAACCCGCCGAGGCCTTCTTCGCCTGCTTCCGCCTGGTCGTCGAACAGTCCGCCGGCAAACAGGAGTTCACCCGAGCCCTCACCGAAGCCGGCATCGACGTGCACGCCTGCCTGCGGGAGTCCAGCGAGCTGATGCGCGCCCAGCTGTCCGAACTCCTGGACGGCGCGCAGCGGGTGGGGGCCGTGCGCCCCGAGGTGGGCCTGCCGGAGCTGATCGCGCTGCTCGTCGGCGTCGGTACGGCGGCGGAGCAGCTCGCGGCCGATCCGGCGGCCCGCGAACGGGTCTTCGACGTGGTCTTCGCCGGGCTGCGGACGCACTGACCCGGCGCGGCCCGACCGCGAGCTGCCGGTCTCCTACTTCCGGGGTCCGTCACGCATCGCGAGGAGGGAGGCCCCGGGTTCCGGGTGGATCACCCGCCCGTGATCGGGCCGAGGTAGGTGCCGCCGGAGACGTCGATGACCTGGCCGGTCACCCAGCGCCCCTGGGGGCCCGCCAGGAAGCCCACCACGTCCGCGACGTCCTCCGGCCGGCCGATCCGCCCGAGCGCGGTGATCGACTCGAGTCCGGCCACCGCCTCGGGAGCGACGGTCCACCCGACGGTCATGTCGGTCAGCACCACCCCGGGTTCGACCGTGTTCACCGTGATCCCGCGCCGGCCCAGTTCGTTGGCGAGCGAGGGGCCGAGGGCGGCCAGCGCCGCCTTGGTGACGGTGTAGCCGATCTGGAAGGGATTGGCGATCCGGGTGGCCGCCGAGCCCACGTTGACGATCCGTCCGCCGTCCCGCAGCAGCGGCAGCGCCCGCTGGACCACGAAGACGGGCGCGCTCACGTTGACCGCCAGGAGCCGTTCCCACTTCTCCTCGGTGAGCTGCCCGATCGAAGCGGCCGCGTGGATGCCCGCGTTGTTGACCAGGATGTCCAGACCGTCCGCGCCGTGGTCCGCCAGCCCGGCGGTGAGCCCCTCGAACAGCGAGTCCACCGCGCCGCTCTCGCCGAACCTGGCCGGTACCGCGAACGCCCGGCCCCCGGCCTCGCCGATCAGCGCCACGGTCTGCGCGGCGGCCGCTTCGTTGCCGCCGTAGTGGACCGCGACCAGCGCCCCCTCGGCCGCGAGCCGCACGGCGACCGCGCGCCCGATCCCGCGCGAGCCGCCTGTCACCAGAGCGGTCCTGCCGTCCAGTTCCCCCACGATCGTCTCTCCCTTCGTGCCGCCCCGGCCGAGTCCGGGACCGATCTCCAGTACAACCCGAAGTTCCGCGCCGTCAAAGGGCGGAACGCGTCCGGGATCAGTCTCGGTACTGCCGCAGGGCCGGCCACAGTGCGGGCCGCGGCCCGGGCGGGACCGGGGCGGCGAAAGGCCGGGGACGGCTCAGGGACGGCTCAGGGACGGGTCTGCTCGGCGAGGGTGTGGGCGACGAGGGCGTTGGCGTGGCCGTGGCCCAGGCCGTGGTCGGTCTTGAGCCAGGCGACGAGTTCCATGTGCTTGGTGAGGGGGGAGGTGCGGATGAGGTCCTTCCACTCCTCGATGGGGCGGCCGTGCTTCTTCTCGATGGAGGGGAAGTAGGAGGCGGGGTTGCCCTTCGCGGCGGCCGGCTCGGCGGCCGGCTTGGCGGCGGCGGTCTTCACGGGGGTGGCGGTCATGAGCGTGGTTCCTCTCGGTCGGGCAACGAAGTCGGGCAACGAAAAAGCGGTGCGGTCACGGGTTATGACCGTGACCGCACCGCGAACTCATCGGCCGGCGGAAGTGATCAGCGTCACACCGCCGCCGGGGCCCGCCGTCTGCCGCGTCCGGCCCGGCGCCCGGCGGGCGGGGTGGGGTCGGTGTTCCACGCGGCGACGGGGTTGCCGAGCCAGCGGGTGGCGCCGGGGACGTTCTCGCCGCGCATGACGAGGGAGGCGGGCCCGACGGTGGTGTTGGCGCCGAGGGAGGAGTTGAGCAGGACGATGGTGTGCGGGCCGGTGGTGGAGCCGGCGCCGAGGTGGACGGGGCCCAGGCGCATGACGCGGTCGTGGAAGAGGTGGGTCTGCAGGACGGTGCCGCGGTTGACGCTGGCGCCGGCGTCGACGGTGACGAGGTCGCTTTCGGGCAGCCAGTGGGTCTCGCACCACACGCCGCGTCCGATGCGGGCGCCGAGGCTGCGCAGCCACACGTTCAGGTAGGGGGTGCCGGTGATGGTGGAGCCGCCGAAGGGCATGGCGAGTTCCTCGACGAAGGTGTCGTAGAGCTCGTTGCGCCACACGAACGAGGACCACAGGGGGTGTTCGGCGACGCGGAAGCGTCCGACGAGCAGCCATTTGGCGGCGGTGGTGACGGCGCAGGCGATGACGGCGGCGCCGGTCAGGACGAGTCCGGCGCCGGCGAGGGCGGTGCCCAGCCCGTAGGCGTCGCGCAGTTCCTGCAGGACGGCGAGGACGAGGTCGCCGAGCAGGGCGGCGAGGACGACGGGCAGCAGGCGGCAGACTTCGACGCCGGCGCGGGCCCACATCAGGCGCCGGGGCGGGTCGTAGGTGCGGCCTTCGGTGCCGGTGTCGGCGACGCGGGGCAGGGCGAAGGCGGGGCGGCCGAGCCAGGAGGTGCCTTCGGGGGCGTGGGCGGGGGTGTCGGACAGGACGCCGACGAGGGAGTTGTCGGGCAGGTGGCGGTCGGGGCCGACGATGCCGGAGTTGCCGACGAAGGAGCGGCGTCCGACGCGGGAGGGGCCGAGGTGGAGCCAGCCGCCGCGCAGTTCGTAGGGGGCGATGAGGGTGTCGTCGGCGAGGAAGGCGCCGTCGTCGACGCGCATCAGGCCGGGCAGGGCGAGCACGGTGGAGGCTTCGACGCGGCGCCCGACGCGGGCGCCGAGCAGACGCAGCCACACGGGGGTGAAGAGGCTGGCGTAGAAGGGGAAGAGGGTGCGGCGGGCGGTGTCGCTGAGGCGGGTGACGGCCCAGGCGCAGAAGGCGACGCGGCCGCCGGCGGGGTGGAAGCCGGGGCGTAGCGGCAGGGACAGGACCCGGACGAGCAGCGCCATGAGGGCGGCGTGGCACAGGAGGGTGAGGGCGGCGAGGGGGACGGTGGCGGGCAGGAGTTGGACGAGGGCGGCGGTCAGGGTGTGGTCGGTGTCGATCATCGGGTAGACGATGAGCAGCGCGGGCAGCGCGGAGATGATCGGGACGAGGCCGAGGATGGCGAAGCCGGCGCCGTAGGCGAGGTTCCAGGGGTTCCAGGCGCGGCGGGCCGGGGTTGCGGCGGGGGGCCAGTCGGCGAGGGGTTCGGTGGTGGGGCGGGCCGGGGAGCCGTGCCAGTGTTCGCCGGGCGGGACGGTGCCGGTGACGCAGGAGCCGGGGGCGATCTCGGCGCGGGCGCCGACGCGGGCGCCGGGCATGAGGGTGGCACGGTGGCCGACGCGGGCGCCTTCGCCGACGTCGATGCGGCCGAGGTGGAGGGTGTCGCCGTCGAGCCACCAGCCGGCGAGGTCGGCTTCGGGTTCGAGGGAGCTGTGGGCGCCGAGGCGGGCGAGGCCGGTGACGGGGGGCAGGGTGTGCAGGCGTACGCCGCGGCCGACGCGGCAGCCGAGGGCGCGGGCGTAGCGCGCGGCCCAGGGGGTGCCGGCGAGGGCGGCGGTGGCGAACATGGCGGTGTAGCGTTCGGCGGCCCACAGCCGCAGGTGGACGTGGCCGCCGCGGGGGTGGCTGCCGGGGCGGATGCCGGCGGTGAGGGCGCGGGCGCCGGTGGCGGCGAGCAGGGTGCGGCCGGGGGCGCTGTAGAGGAGGGCGAGGCCGGCGGCGACGGGCCACCAGGAGCTGTGCGGGGCCCAGGCGAGGTGCTTGCCGGTGAGGTTGTCGAGGGCGATCAGGACGAGGATCCAGCGCAGTCCGGCGAGGGTGAACATGGCGAGGAGCACAAGGGTCTGCCACAGGGCGGCGCTGCGGGGGGTGCGGCGTACGGTGCGCCGGTTGTCCGCGGCGGCGGGGGTGGCGTTCTCGGGTGCTGCCGTGAGGGAGTCCAGGTAGGCGGCGAGGTCGCCGAGGACGGGGTGGGCGTACAGGTCGGCGACGGAGACGCCGCCGTGGCGGGTGCGCAGGTCGGAGACGAGGCGGGCGGCGGTGAGGCTGGAGCCGCCGAGGGCGAAGAAGTCGTCGGCGCGGCCGGGGGCGGTGCCGAGCAGGCGTTCCCAGTGTCCGGCGAGCCAGCCGGCGGTGCCGTCGAGGGTCTCGGCGGGGCGGTCGGCGGTGCCGGTGGTGGTGGCGAGGGGCCAGGGCAGGGCGCCTCGGTCGACCTTGCCGGAGGTGCGGGTGGGCAGGGAGTCGACGAGTGCGAGGACGGGCACCAGCGGGGCGGGCAGGCGTTCGAGGAGCTGGCGGCGGGCGGCGGCGAGGTCGGGGGCGGCGGCGGGCTGGGCGACGAGGTAGCCGACGAGCAGGTCGGCGCCGGCCGGGGTCTTGCGGACGGCGGCGGCCGCGGCCCTGATGCCCGGCAGGGCTTGCAGGGCGGCGTCGATCTCGCCGAGTTCGATGCGGCGGCCGCCGAGTTTGACCTGGTCGTCGGCGCGGCCGAGGAAGACCAGGCCTTCGGGGTCGTTGCGGACCAGGTCGCCGCTGCGGTAGACGCGGGGTGAGGCGAGGGCGGGGTGGGCGCTGAACTTCTCGGCGTCCTTGGCGGGGTCGAGGTAGCGGGCGGTGCCGACGCCGGTGATGAGCAGTTCGCCGGTCCCGTACCAGGGCACGGGGTGGCCGGCCCGGTCGACGACGGCGATCTCCCAGCCGTCCAGGGGCGCGCCGATGCGTACGGGCTCGCCGGGCAGCATGCGGGCGGCGGTGGCGACGACGGTGGTCTCGGTGGGGCCGTAGGTGTTCCAGAACTCGCGGCCGTCGGTGGCGAGGCGCTCGACGAGTTCGGCGGGGCAGGCCTCGCCGCCGACGATGATCAGGCGCACGCCGTCCAGGCACTCCTGCGGCCACAGGGCGAGCAGGGTGGGGACGGTGGAGATCGCGGTGATGCGGCGCTCCACGAGCCAGGGGCCGAGGTCGGTGCCGGCCTTGACCAGGGAGCGGGGGGCGGGGACCAGGCAGGCGCCGTGGCGCCAGGCCAGCCACATCTCCTCGCAGGAGGCGTCGAAAGCCACCGAGAGGCCGGCGAGGACTCGGTCGCCGGGGCCCAGGGGCCGGGCCTGCAGGAAGAGGCGGGCCTCGGCGTCGGCGAAGGCGGCGGCACTGCGGTGGGTGACGGCCACGCCCTTGGGGCGGCCGGTGGTGCCGGAGGTGAAGATGATCCAGGCGTCGTCGGCCGGCGTGGGCCAGGCGGGGCGCCCGCCGGGCCGGGCGGCGGGCCCGGCGTACAGGCGGGCGCCGGCGCCGATGACGGCGCAGACGGCGGCGTCCTGCCAGATCATCTCGGCGCGTTCGTCGGGATCGTCGGCGTCCACCGGCACGTAGGCGGCGCCGCAGCGCAGCACGGCGAGGATGGCGACGTACAGGTCGGCGGTGCCGGAGGGGATGCGCACGCCGACCCGGTCGCCCTGGCCGATGCCGTGGCCGGCCAGCTGCCCGGCGAGGGCGTCGACCTCGTGCAGCAGGGCGCGGTAGCCGAGGACGGTGTCGCCGGTGTCGAGCGCGGGCGCCTCGGGGTGGGCGTCGGCGGTGGCGGCGATGACGTCGAGCAGGCTGCGGGGGTGGGCGGGCTGGGCCACCGGCCAGCCGGACGCGGGGCCCGGGTGCGGGCGGTGCAGCGTGCCGGGGCCGGCCGGGTCGTGGCGTGCGTCCATGGGGGTTTGTTTCCTCGGCTCCGTGGTTCTGAGGGCGCGTTCGGGCTGTTGGGGCTGTGTCGGGGGTGACGGGAGGTGACACTGAGGTCACCGGCGGGCGCGCCCACTCACCATGACTCGGCCGGGAGTCCGCTGGATGCAGTGATGGTGCGGTCAAAGGAAATTCTCATCATCGATGCCGCACGGGGCCGGCAGCGCATGAATCGAATGTCGTTCGGTGCTTTTCGGGCGTTTTCGCTGGTGAAGGGTAGCCGCCGGACGGTGGCGGCGGCGCAACGGGAGAGGACGGAGTGACGAACACCATGGCGTTCGGCACCGTACCGGTAGCGAGCTACCGAATCGGGGGGATTTGGTCGGATCATCAGCCTTTTCACCCGATTCACACGTCCTGCGGAAGGCTTCCACCGCCGTCACAGCGGGCCCGTCCGGTGAGCGAGCCGTGAGCGGGGCCGCCAACGGGGCCGAAAGCGGGCGCGGGGCCGGGCAGGCTCCCGGCCTGAACGGCACAGGCCTCGTCTGGTACGTGGCCTACGGCTCGAACCTGCACGCCGCCCGCCTCACCTGCTACCTGCGCGGAGGCCGCCCGAACGGCGGAGCGCGCACCTACCCCGGCTGCCGCGACCACAGCCCCGCACGCCGGTCGGTCGCGACCGCACTGGCGGGCACGCTGTACTTCGCCGGGCGGTCACCGACCTGGGGCGGCGGATCGGCCTTCTACGACCCCTCGGTACGCGGCGAAGTCCCGTGCCGGGCATACCTGTTGACGGCCGGGCAGTTCAGCGACATCGCCGCCCAGGAGATGCGCCGCTCCCCCGGCCCCGACCTCGACCTCGACCGGGTACTCGCCCACGGACGCGCCGAACTGGGCCCGGGCCGGTACGAGACCCTGCTGCACGTCGGCCAACTCGACGGGCACCCGCTGCTCACCTTCACCGCCCCCTGGGGCGTGGCCGGCGCCGAACTGGCCGCCCCCGCCGCCGCCTACCTGCGCACCCTCGGCGCGGGGCTGGCCGAGTCCCACACCTGGGGCCCCTGGCGCACCGCCGGCTACCTCGCCACCCGCCCAGGCGCGCAGGGGCACTGGACACCGGGGGCGGTGGCGGCACTGCTGGGGTGACGGGAACCCGGGTGTCAGGCCCGGGCCTCGGGCGTGACTCTCCGGCGTGGCTTCAGGTGTGGCTCTCAGGCGTGGCTCTCAGGCGTGGGGCACCCAGAAGGCGACCAACCGGGCGACACCATGCTCGACGCTCTTCCAGTCGCCCTGGAACGTCAGCACCGCGGCGGCGGCCGTCGGAAAGCCGGAGCGGTTCATCCGGGCCGGCAGGTCGCCGTCGGCCTCGCCCGCCAGGGCATCGGCCAGCGCGTGGACGCCGGGGTTGTGGCCGACGACGACCAGGTCCTGGACCTCGTCGGAGACCTCGTTGAGGATCGCGATCATCTCCCCGAGGCTCGCCTCGTAAAGGCGGTCCTCGAAGACGCTCCTCGGCCTGACCGGCAGTTCGGCGGAGGCGAGCTTCCAGGTCTCCCGGGTCCGCGTGGCGGTCGAGACGAGCGCGAGGTCGGGGGTGACACCGGTGCCGGCGAGCCAGCGGCCCAGCACCGGCGCGTCCTTGCGGCCCCGCTCGGCGAGGGGACGCTCGTGGTCGTCCGTATCGGACCACTCGGCCTTGGCGTGACGGACCAGGACGATGCGGCGCGGCATTTCCTCGGACATGGGTTCCTCCCTCTCCCCCGCACGGGCCCTCCCGTACGGACGCGACAGCCAAGATCGTGGCAGCCCGACCGCGCAACCACCCCGTGCCGACCGCCCGTTGGCCGGGACACACCGGCAGGGTTCACCCGTGCGGGTGACGGAGCGCCGGATCCCGGCCAAACCGGTCCGGCCGTACGCCCCGTCCGGGTCAGAGGTGGTGGTGCATGCCGGCCTCGTAGCCGCCGCCGGGCTGACGGAGCATCACGTTGGCGCGGTTGAAGGCGTTGATCACCGCGATCACGCACACCAGCGCGGCGAGCTGCTCCTCGTCGTAGTGCTTGGCGGCGTTCTCCCACACCTCGTCGCCGACCCCGCCCGCCGCGTCGGCGAGCCGGGTGCCCTCCTCCGCCAGCTCCAGGGCGGCCCGCTCGGCGTCGGTGAACACGGTGGCCTCGCGCCAGGCGACGACCAGGTTGAGGCGCGCCGGGTCCTCCCCGGCGTGGACGGCCTCCTTGACGTGCATGTCGATGCAGGCGCCGCAGCCGTTGATCTGGCTGGCGCGCAGCCGCACCAGCTCCTGGGTGGTGTACGGCAGGACCGAGTCGGTGATGAGCCGGCTCGCGGCGATGAGGTGCTTGAGGACCTTGCCCATGACCGGGCTGGCGAAGGGGTTCAGGCGGGCTTCCATGGTGTGCTCCTCGGGGCGATGCGATGCGGTCGGTGCTGTGCCGTCGATGCGGTGCGGGCGCGTCAGAGGCGGTGGTGCATGCCGGGCTGGTAGCCGCCGGCGGGCTGGCGGGTCATGACGTTGCCGCGGTTGAAGGCGTTGATCACCGCGATGAGGCTGACCAGCGCGGCGAGCTGCTCCTCGTCGTAGTGCTTGGCGGCGTTCTCCCACACCTCGTCGCCGCCCCCGCCCGCCGCGTCGGCGAGCCGGGTGCCCTCCTCCGCCAGCTCCAGGGCGGCCCGCTCGGCGTCGGTGAACACGGTGGCCTCGCGCCACGCCGCCACCAGGTTCAGCCGGGTCGCCTCCTCCCCGGCGTGGACGGCGTCCTTGAAGTGCATGTCGACGCAGTAGCCGCAGCCGTTGATCTGGCTGGCGCGCAGCTTCACCAGCTCCTGGGTGGCGACCGGCAGGGTGGACTCCAGCAGTGCCTGGTTCGCGGCGACGAGATGCTTGAAGACCTTGCCCATGACCGGGCTGGCGAAGGGGTTCAGGCGGGCTTCCATGGTGTGGCTCCTCGGTACGTTGTCCGCTGGTGCCCTTTGAGACAGGGCACCCGGGCGGCCTGTGACACGGCCCGGATGTGACGTGCGCCACCCCGGTGCGGGGCGGTGCCGGGGAGGGAGGGGTTCCATGGCGGAATCGGCGGGTTCGGCAGGCTCGGCAGGATCGGTGGGTTCGGCGGGCGTGGCGGAGGCGGCCGGATACCGGCCGCTGCTGTTCTCCATCGCCTACGGGATGACGGGCTCGGTCGGCGACGCCGAGGACCTCGTCCAGGACACCTTCCTCGGCCTGACCCGCGCCGACCGGGCGGGCACCGCGGTCGCCGACCCGAAGGCGTACCTGGCCACGACGGTCACCCGCCTGGGCATCAACCACCTGAAGTCTGCCCGGGTGCGGCGCGAGACCTACGTCGGCGAGTGGCTGCCCGAGCCGGTGGTCGCCTTCGCGGAGCGCCCCGGCGGCCCGGCCGAGCACGCCGAGCTGGCCGACACCCTGTCAATGGCCTTCCTGCTGATGCTGGAGGCCCTCTCCCCCGTCGAGCGGGCGGTGTTCCTGCTGCGCGAGGCCTTCGGGTACGGCTACCCGGAGGTCGCGGAGATGACCGGCAAGTCCGAGGCGAACTGCCGTCAGATCTTCGCCCGGGCCCGCAGGCACCTGGCACCGGGCGCCGACACCCGGCCCGCCCCGGTGCCCGCCCCGGAACGGCGCGCGGAGGGCGACGAACTCGCCCGCCGCTTCTTCCAGGTCGCCGAGGGCGGCGACCTGGAGGCGCTGCTGGACCTGCTCGCACCCGACGTCGTCTTCCACGGTGACGGCGGCGGCAAGGCCCGGGCGGTCGGCAAGTCGGTCAGCGGCCTGGAGCGCGTCGCCCGCCTGCTGATGTTCGGCTTCGACCGCAACCGCCAACGCGGCGTCTCCGTGCGGCCCGCGTGGGTCAACGGCCGCCCCGGCGCGGTCATGTTCGACGCCGAGGAGCGCATCACCAGCGTCATCGAGCTCGACATCGCCGACGGCGCGATCCGGGCGCTGCACTCGGTGTCCAACCCCGACAAGCTCGTCCACCTCGGGCCGGTGTCGGACCTCGGCCTGCTGTCGAAGCAGTAGCCGGGCCCGGGAGCAGGAAGTCGGACCGGCCGACTTCCTGCTCCCACTGCTCTCTTGCTTTCTTGCTCTCTCCGGTCGGCGTCGGGGCCGATCCCCGGGAAGGATCCCCCCAAAGAACCATCGTTTTCCTTATCGGAAACGGCAGTTGGCGCCTCTTGCGACCTCCCGGGAGCCGCCGCCGCAGGACCGTCCCCCCATCGCCCCTGAGGTGAAGCCGAGCACGCGCTGTGCGCGGGCGGTTGATGGCCGGCTGACGGCCCGGCGGCTTCCCGCGGGTTCAGGCAAGGGCGGCGACCAGGAGGGTGAAGGCGGCGATGAGGACGGCGACGCGGGCGTAGTGGAAGCGGTCCCAGCGGTTCATCTGCTCCTTCCAGTCGGCGGGCCGGTTCTCGGGGGTCCACGTCTTGCCCCGGTTGTTGATCGGGACGAGCAGCAGGATCGACATGATCACGCTGAGGACCAGCAGGGCGCCGGCGGTGACGACGAGGCCGGTGCCGTGGTGGTGCCATCCGGCGACGGCCCAGACCGCGACGAGGACGAGCGAGGTGATGTACCAGACCGGCATCACGGCGCCGAGCATCCGGCCCCCGTGGGCGCGGCCGAGTTGGCCGCTGTCCTCCGGGAGGGCGTTGAGGATCCGGTTGATGACGAAGGCGACGGAGAACTCCACCCCCACCATCACGCCGACGCCCACGGTGGTGAAGACCTCGAGTGCGTTGAGCATGATGACCCTCCTGCGATCTAGCGTTGATAGCTGATGTGGCAACGCTAGCCCTTCTGCCGCTCGCTTGTCTAGCGGTGCTAGGATCGAGCCATGTCGGTACAGGAACGAAAGCAGCGCGAACGGGCGGAGCGCGAACGCCTCATCGTGGCCACGGCCCGCGAACTCGCCGAGCAGCAGGGCTGGGACGCGGTCACCACCCGCCGGCTCGCCGAGCGCATCGAATACAGCCAGCCCGTCCTCTACAGCCACTTCCGCGGCAAGCGCGAGATCATCGGCGCCGTCGCCCTCGAAGGCGCCGCCGACATGGCCGCGGCGGTGCGGGCCGCGGCCCGCACCGCGGACGGCCCGCGCGCCCGGGTCACCGCCCTCGCCCGCGCCTACCTCGACTTCGCCGCACGCAACCCGGCGGTCTACGACGCCATGTTCCAGCTCGACGGCGGCCTGGCGTTCGCGCAGGAGGACACGCCGGAGCCGCTGAAGGACGCTTTCGCCGCCCTGCTGGAGAGCCTCGGCGAGGTCGCCGGGGACGGCGTCCACCCGGGGCTGTTCACCGAGGTGTTCTGGGCGGCCCTGCACGGGCTGGCGACCCTGACCAGGGCGGGACGGCTGCCGCCGGAGGAGACCGAGCGCAGGACGCAACTGCTGGTGGACCGGCTCGCCGTGCTCTGACGCACCGTCCCGGCGGGCACACGGCCGGGCCGACTTCCTGCGCGCTGCGGTGCGGTGCGGTGCGGTGCGCTGCGGGGTTCAGTCGGCGCGCTGGCCGTGGAGGAGGACGGGCAGGGACCGGTTGACGAGGGCCTCGGCGGCGCGGGCGGCCTGGGAGGGGGCCATGAAGTCCGGCAGGTCGTTCGCGGGGACGAAGCGCGCGCCGAGCAGGCCGCTCTTGTTCTGCGGCGGGACGGTCAGGCGCACGCCGTCGGAGACGGTGCCGCCGTCGAAGACCAGGTTGAGACGCTCCAGGTGGCGGTCGGCGGGCGTGAAGTCGACCGCGACGAGAGCGGTGAGACGGACGATCAGGCCGGTCTCGGCGTGCAGGTGCCGGGCGGCGGCCAGGTGCGGGGGCTCGTTGGGACGGGCGGCGCCGCCGGGCAGGATCATGCCGTCCATGTAGTCCGGGTCCACCAGCAGGACTTCACCGCGCTGGTTGCGGACGAGGACGAGGCAGCCGAGCCGGCACACGGGCGGCTTGGCGAGCAGACGGGGGTCACGCATCAGGGAGTTCACTTTCTCAGGGCGGCGAGAAGCACGAGAGAGAAGCACGCCCACCACGCGAGGTGGGCGAGGAGTTCAGTCGTCAT
Organism: Kitasatospora sp. NPDC051164; assembly: GCF_044455625.1. Taxonomy (NCBI): domain Bacteria; kingdom Bacillati; phylum Actinomycetota; class Actinomycetes; order Kitasatosporales; family Streptomycetaceae; genus Kitasatospora; species Kitasatospora sp. NPDC051164. The sequence goes on from NZ_JBITFB010000020.1 coordinate 180,285, forward strand.
ACGTGAGGCGCTCGTAGCGCAGCCCCTTGCGCAGCAGGTCGAGCAGGCGCAGCAGGTCGAGCGGGCGGGCGACACCGAGGTCGATCAGGTAGGTGCCGGTGAGGCGGCCGTACTCCCAGTCCACCTCGATCGAGGGCCACTTCACCCCGCCGAGGGCGAGGACGGTGGTCAGGTCGTCCAGGACGGCGGCAGCCTGCCGGCGCTGCTCGGCGGTCGCGCGGGAGAGGGCGGAGGTCATCGCGCCGGCTCCCCCGGGCGCGGGTGGACCTCGAAGGCGCGCCACGCGTCGTAGGCGTCGGTGAAGAAGGTGAACCCGGTGAGCTCACCGGTGGGCTGACGCAGCCACTCGCCGGTCATCTCGTTGCGGACCCGGTAGAGCTGGGTGGCGGGGTCGAAGCGGACGCCGTAGCCGTGGAGGCGGGGGGACTTGTCGTCGGACATGGAAGGGAACCCTCTGCGATCGGAGTTTCACGTTCTGTGCACATGGTGGCGCAGCGTCGCCTACGATCGGAAGCGGCTTGCTACTTGCCTTCGGCCGGCCAGAAGTTGAGGACTGCCATGAACAAGAAGAAGGTTGACCCGGAGTCCAGCCCCTGGGCACCCTTCGGGATCCAGCTCCGCAAGTTCCGAGAGGCGAAGGGCCTCCTCCAAGAGGACCTGGCTCCGCTCCTGGAGTGCTCCCCCTCGCACCTCTCGTACATCGAACTTGCGCACCGACCCCCGAGTCGCAGGCTCGCCGAACTCGCCGACCTCGCGCTCGACACCGGCGGCACCCTCCTGCTGATGTGGTTCCAGCTGAAGAGCGCCGCGATCCTGGAGGGCTTCCCGGAGTACGCGCGCTACGAGGGCCTCGCGGAGCAGATCAGGATCTTCGAGATCGATGTCATCAACGGACTCCTGCAGACCCGGGCGTACGCAACGGCCATCGAAATGGGTTACGCCAGGCAGACGGACACCAGCGACAAGCTGGTCGAGGAGCGCATCGAATTCAGGCTTGGCCGACAGAAGATCATGGAGCGGCCTTCTCCCCCACTCGTACACGTGGTGCTGGACGAGGCCTCACTCAGGAGGATCGTCGGTGGGCGAGACGTCATGGTCGAACAGCTTCTCCACCTTGAGCAGTTGAGCACCCGCCGCAACGTGGTCATCCAGGTGGCGCCGTTCTCCCTGGGCGAGGACCGGCCGTTCACACACATGACGGCTCTCCTTACCATGCCGAACCGCAAGGTTCTCGCTTACGGCGAGGTTGAACAGCGCGGTTTCATCGACCGCGATACCAAGTCGGTTGCCGCGCTAGTCAAGAGCTACGATCGGCTAGCGATCGAGGCCCTTGGCCGGGCCGAATCGCGAGCTTTCATCCGTGCGGCAAGGAGGGACCTGGAATGGATGTCGACCTGACGGACGCTTCCTGGCGGAAGAGTTCGTACAGCGGCGGGGGCGGCGGCCAGTGCATCGAGGTCGCCGACGGCTTCACCGGCATCCTGCCCGTCCGTGACTCCAAGGACCCCTCCGGCCCGGCCCTCGTCTTCTCGTCCTCCGCCTGGCAGTCCTTCGTCACCGCCGTCCGCACCGGCGAGTTCGACACCCGCTGACCGCGCCTACCACATCAGCGACTTGGGCACGCCAACTACGAACCAAAACGAGTGCGGGCCGTGATCGGACTGCTACCGGGACTAATCGCAGTGCACTGGGCTTCAGCCCGGTGGTGAAGCGATTCTGAGCCCTGCTCTGACCTGTGCGGTGGGCACCCTCCCGCGCTGTTGACGGTGCTCACCGCTGGCGGTCATACCGGGCGGTTCTGCTGCTCGATGTACTGCCGGACTATCGACAGCGGCGCGCCGCCGACTGATCCGGCGAAGTACGAACCGGACCACAGGCGCTGTGCCCGCCAGTAGTGCTTGACCAGCTCGGGGTACTCCTGGCGCATCCGACGGGAGCTGACGCCCTTGAGGCTGTTGACCGGCTTGGACAGGGCGACCTTCGGCGGGAAGTTCACCAGCAGGTGGACGTGGTTGTTCTCGCCGTTGAACTCGACCAGCTCCACTTCGAAGTCCTGGCAGACGCTCCGCATGATCTCTTCCAGCCTGGTCAGGTGCCGGTCGGCGAACACCTTGTGACGGTACTTCGTCACGAAAACCAAGTGCGCATGCAAGACGAAAGCGCAGTGCCGACCAGTGCGAATGTTCTGATACTCAGCCATAAACCAACATGTCACGGTGATCACCGTGCAGCTCAGGTACAGCTTCCGCGTGTACCCGAACGGGCCTCAGCGTTCCGCGCTGGCAAGGGCGTTCGGGTGTGCTCGGGTGGTCTACAACGACGCGCTTCGCGTCCGTGAGACCGCCCGCGCCACTGGGCTTCCGTTCGTCACCTCCGCCGAGCTGGGCAAGCAGCTCACCGCCTCCAAGACCACTCCCGAGCGCACGTGGCTCGGGGAAGTCTCGGCCGTGGTGCTGCAACAGTCCCTACGGGACCTGGACACCGCGTACCATCGGCTGATCGGTTGATCGGCCGGTACCCGGCGCCGCAGACCCGATCACGCGTGGGGCGCCAGGGGTTCGGCGGGGCGCGGCTGTCATCCCCGTGCGGGGTCGCCCAGGCGGCGGTGCCACCAGTATTCGGCGCGCCAGGGGCGCCGGTGGGCGAAGGGGTCGGGCAGGGTGCGGCGGTGGAGCGCCACGTCCAGGGGCCTGACGAGGCGGGCGAGTTCGGTACGGGGGCGGGGCGGCAGTCGTTCCAGGACGGCGTCCAGCACGTCGCGGGCGTGCCGGACGTCGTCGAAGGCGCAGCCCGGGCACGAGGGGCACATCGACTCCTGCGGGTAGAGCGGGCGCCGGCCCGGTGGGTGCAGGAATGTGCGGTAGCGCCGTAGTGCCCGGTCGGTGGCGCCGGGGTGGAGGTAGAAGCTGTCGCAGCGCTCCTCGAGGCGGTGGACGGCCAGGCTGGTGCGGGTGGAGAGTCCGTGGATGCGCGACGGTGGGGCGCAGTCCCGGGAGCGGGGGGACGGGCCTCGGGTTGTTCCTTCGGCGCGCAGGGCGCGCGGCCGGTTACGCGGCATGGGCCTTTCGGCAGGTGGTCATGGGGGTCATGATGCCAGGCCGGGGTGTCCGGTCGCACGCGTTTGGGCTTGGGCCGGTTGAGTGGGAAGTCGGCCCGGCCGACTTCCCGCTCCCCTTCCCCTCTGGCATGCGCATGGTGAACCTGAGTGCAGGGAGGGGCCGTTGAGCGGATGGGGGCGCGCGTCGCATCCCTGCCGTTCCACGACCTCCGGAGGATCCCGTGTCCGCTGCCCCCCGTTCCGTCCGGGCGACCGGCCTGCTGCCGGCCGCCGGCCTGATCTCCGCTGTCGGCCTCACCGCCGCCACCACCAGCGCCTCCAGAGCAACGAGAAGGTGACGCTGTTCGGGATCCGCCCGAACGGCCACGAGTTCAAGATCGCCACCGACTCCTTCGACGACGCCGACGGCGAGCACATCCGGACCCTCGGCACCCCCGACCACAACGGCTGGACCGCCTCCTGGTCGCCCCTCCGCACAACCGCCCGACCGACCGACCGCCCGACCTGCGGGAACCGCAGGTCCGTACCCGAAGTCATGATCGATGTGAAGACCGACGCCATGCAGAACGAACCGTCCCCGTCCGCGACTCCTCCCCGGATCGACCGCAGGAGGCTGCTGCTCAGCGCCGCCGGGGGCCTCGGCGCGCTCGCCGTCGCCGGCGGGATCGGCTGGTGGGCGCGCCGGGACGACGTGCGCGGCCCGCGGCTGTGGAGCTCGCCCGGCATGGGCGGGCGGGTCGTGCTGCCCGCCGGGGAGCAGCAGGGGCTGTTCGCCTCGGGGTACGACGGCAGTGTGCGCTCGCTCGATCCGCGGACCGGCGCGGTGCGCTGGAGCCGGGTGGTCGGGGCGGCCGCGCCCGTCGACCACTTGGGCGTCTGGCAGTTGGACACCTCGGGCGGGTGGCGGCTGGCCGCGGGGGACGGCGTGGTGTGCGTGGTCTCCACGAGCGGTGTGCACGTGCTCGACGCGGCGTCGGGCGAGCTGCGCTGGGAGGCGGCGCTGCCGGACTGGGCCGAGGACGCGTGGGACCAGGATCCGGTGGTCGGCGGCGGCCGGGTGTTCGCGGCCCACGGGTCCTCGCTGCGCTGCTACGACGCGGCCACCGGCGCGGTGCGCTGGAGCAGTGACCCGGGCGCGTCGGGGGTCCTGGCGCTGGCCGGGGACACCGTGTACGCGGCGGGCCGGTACGGCGGGCTGTTCGCGTTCGACGCGGGCACCGGTGAGCGGCGCTGGGCGCAGGACGCGGTCGGTGGTCTCGGTGACCGTCCGGTCGTCGACCGGGGCGCCGTCTACGTCAAGCAGAACGGTCCGGTGCAGAATTCCGCGGCCGTCTTCGCGCTGGACGCGGCGACCGGTCAGGTGCGGTGGCAGCGCGGGCGGCTGCCCGTGGCGGGCCCGCTGTCGGTCGCCGACCGGACGGTCTGCCTGCTCGGCGGGAACCGGCTGACGGTGCTGGACGCGGACACCGGCGACACCCGCTGGACGGCCGGCGTGCCCGTGGGCCTGGGGCGCGGGATGAGTTCGATGACGGCCGCCGACGGCACCGCCTACGTGGGGACGAACGACGACCGGCTGTTCGCGTTCGACCTCGCGACGGGGCGGCCGCGCTGGCGGGACGAGCCGGAGCGGCTCAAGGGGGACACCGAGTACACCAGGGTGTTCCTGGCCGCGGCCGGTTCGGCGGTCTTCCGGGGCAGCCGCACCGGCCTGCACGCCCTGGGGGCGCTGCCGTCGGCCTGACGGCCCGGGCGTTTGGGGCGCAGGCGCGGGGGGCGGAGGGGGTGCAGGCGCGGGGGGCGGAGGGGGTGCAGGGGCGGGGAGTGGGAAGTCGGCCGGGCCGACTTCCCGCGTCCGGTGGGGGCGGCCGGCGTCAGGCGATGCGGTCAGGCGATGCGGTCAGGCGATGCGGTGGGCCAGGCCCGGGTAGTCGACGACGAGGCCGTCCGGGTCCAGCAGCAGGTCGGCGTGGTAGTCGCCCGACGTGTAGCGGACGGTGGCGCCACCGTCCTCGTGGCGGCGCAGGTGGGTGTAGGTCTGGTGGGAGGGGACGACCGCCAGGTCCGGTACGCGGATCCAGGCCATCAGGAGGCTCTGCTCGCCCGGGCCCCGGTGGAGGGCGTGGCGCAGGACGGGCGGGGTGTTGGTGAGCGGGGACAGGCCCAGGTCGCAGTCGAGGGCGCCGGCGAGGTCGGGGCGTTGGCGCCCGTCGACGCTCCAGCGGCCGGTGGCCTCCTCGCGGCGCAGGTCGAGGGTGCGCACGGCGCCGGACGTGTGCGCGGTGACGTGCATACGGCGGGTGGTGAAGTCCTCGCCGGTCTCGAGTTCGTAGGTGAGCCAGTACGGCGCGGGCTCGGCGGCGGCGACGCGCCCGCGGGCGGTCAGGGCGGTGGGGCCGAGGTCGATCCAGGCGGTCTCCAGGCCCGCGCTCTCGACGACCCGCCAGGTGGGCGTCGCGGCACGGCTGTCGGTACGGCTGTCGGCGGAGGCGTCGGTGCGGCTGTCCATTCGTGCACGGTACGCCGGGCCGGGGGCCGCTGCCGCCCTGGGCCTGCGTCACCTCTCGCGTCGCGCAGGCCCTCTCGACGCGGGCGCGCCCGGGGCCGCATCCTCGTCCGGGGGCGCGGCCGCGCGTCGTCACCGCACCCGTCACGTTACGGTGATCACCGTGCAGCTCAGGTACAGCTTCCGCGTGTACCCGAACGGGCCTCAGCGTTCCGCGCTGGCAAGGGCGTTCGGGTGTGCTCGGGTGGTCTACAACGACGCGCTTCGCGTCCGTGAGACCGCCCGCGCCACTGGGCTTGCGTTCGTCACCTCCGCCGAGCTGGGCAAGCAGCTCACCGCCGCCAAGGCCACTCCCGAGCGCACGTGGCTCGGGGAAGTCTCGGCCGTGGTGCTGCAACAGTCCCTACGGGACCTGGACACCGCGTACCGGAACTTCTTCGACGGCCTCCAGGGCAAGCGCCCGAAGATGGGAGCACCCCGGTTCAAGTCCCGCCGCGACACCCGGCAGGCGATCCGGTTCACCGCCAACGCCCGATGGAAGATCACGCCGGGCGGTGACCTGTCGTTGCCGAAGATCGGCGACGTGCGGGTGAAGTGGTCCCGAGCCCTGCCGTCCGTGCCGTCCACCGTGACCGTGGTCAAGGACAGCGCGGGCCGGTACTTCGCCGGCTTCGTCATAGACACCGACCCCGCCGACGACCTCGGGCGCATGCCCGAAACGGACTCCCAGGTGGGGATCGACCTCGGGCTGACGCACTTCGCGATCCTGTCCGACGGCCGGAAGATCGACAGTCCGCGCTTCCTGCGCCGGGCCGAGAAGCGCCTCAAGAAGGCCCAGCAAGCCCTCTCCCGCAAGGCCAAGGGCAGCAGCAACCGCGACAAGGCCCGCATCAAAGTCGCCCGCGCTCATGCGCGGGTGACCGATGCGCGGCGCGAGTTCCACCACCGGCTCTCAACCGAGATCATCCGCGAGAACCAAGCGGTTGCCGTTGAGGACCTGGCGGTCAAGGGACTGGCCCGCACACGCATGGCCAAGTCCGTGCACGACGCCGGATGGTCGGCGTTCGTCACGATGCTGGAGTACAAGGCCGCCCGGTACGGGCGCACCCTGGTCAAGATCGGCCGCTTCGAGCCGACGTCTCAGGTGTGCTCGGCCTGCGGCGTCAAAGACGGCCCCAAGCCACTCAACGTCCGCGAGTGGACGTGCGCAGCGTGTGGGGCCGTCCTTGACCGGGACATCAATGCGGCGGTCAACGTCGCCAAGGCCGCCGGACTGGCGGTATCAGCCTGTGGAGCGCGGGTAAGACCGGGAGCGATCCCGGCACAGCGCGAAGAAGCAGGAACCCACCGAGACGGTCAGCCGACCGTGGTAGGAATCCCCGGCCATTAGACCGGGGAGCGGAAGTCAAGAGACCACCGTCAACCTCATCGACAACGGCATCGCGGCCCTGCTCACCCACCCCGAGCAGCTCGCCCTGGTCCGCGCGGGCAAGGCCGGCTGGGGCGACGTCGTCGAGGAGGCGCTGCGCCGCGACGCCCCCGTGGCGCACCTGCCGCTGCGCTACGCCGTGGAGGACATCGAGCTGCCCGGCGGGACGACCATCCCCCGGGGCGAGGCGATCCTCGCCTCCTACGCCGCCGCCGGACGCCACCCCGCCCGCTACGGCGACAGCGGCGCGGACTTCGACGTCACCCGCCCGGCCAAGGACCACCTCGCCTTCGGCCACGGCCCTCACTTCTGCATCGGCGCCCCGCTGGCCCGCGTGGAGGGGCAGACCGCGCTGCGCAAGCTCTTCGAACGCTTCCCCGACCTCGCCCTCGCGCCGGGCACCGAGCTGCGGCCCGTCGAGTCGATGATCTCCAACGGGCACCACGCCCTGCCGGTCCTGCTCGGCGGGCAGGCACCGCCGGCCCTCTAGAACGGCCCTCCGGAGCGGCCGTCCGGAGCGGCCGTCCGGGGCTGCGCTAGTCCGCGCGGAGCAGCGGGCGGGCCGGGGGCGGGCGGGCGTGTTAGCAATGGCCGCAGGGGTGGGGCCATCCGTACGAAGCACCCACGCACGCACGTACACACGCCAGCACGCACGCGCACGCGTTCACGCGCACGTGCGCACTCGAAGCGGGAGACCCGTCTTGTCGCACCACCTCAGCGGACCGAACCTGCGCTCGCCCGACGGCGACGCGCGCCTGGACCTGACCGACCTGTTCGCCTTCGCCTCGCCGCAGGCGGGCCGGACCGTGCTGATCATGAACGTCAACCCGGTCGCGCCGACCGGCGGGCAGGCCTTCCACCCGGAGGCGGTGTACCGGATCAACATCGACACCGACGGCGACAACCGGGCCGATCTCGCCTTCAGCTTCACCTTCTCCGAACCGGTCGGCGGTGCGCAGACCATGACGGTGCGGCGCGCCACCGGCGAGGGGGCGCGGGGGCACGAGGCGACGGGCGAGCCGCTGGTGTCGGGTGCGCCGGTGAGCTTCACGGACACCCCGGCGGTGGTGGAGGCGGGCCCGTACCGGGTGAGCGCGGGGCTGCGCAGCGACCCGTTCTTCGCGGACCTGGACGGCATCGTGCACGAGTTCCGGTGGACGGGGGTGGACTGGGGCGCGGACAAGAACGTGTTCGGGATCGTGCTGGAGGCGCCCGAGGCGGAGTTCGGCGACGCGCCGCAGATCGGGGTGTGGGCGCGGGTGAGCGTGCGCAAGGACGGGCGGCTGGTGTCGGTGGACCGGGGGGCGCACCCGTCGCTGACGGCGTACTTCAACGAGGAGGACGTCAAGGACGCGTACAACGCGGGGGAGCCCGCCGAGGACTGGCAGACCTACCGTGCGCCGTGGACGGCCAAGCTGCAGCACTTCGGCGGGTACACCACGGAGGCGGCCGAGGCGCAGCTGCGGCTCGTGCTGCCGGACATCCTGCGCTACGACCGCACCCGTGCGGCCGGCTATCCGAACGGGCGCACGCTGAGCGACGACGTCACCTCGGCGCGGCTGTCGATGCTCACCGACGGCACGGTGCCCACCGATCACATCGGCCCGCACACCGACCTGCTGCCCGCGTTCCCGTACCTGGGCCACCCGCACTGACGCACCCCGCACTGACGTACCCCGCGCTGTGCAGGCCTCGCCGAGCCCGCCTCGCCGAGCAGGCGTCGCCGAGTACGCCGGTCAGGGGCGTGTGGCAAGGCGGCGCGCCCCTGTCAGATGTCAGGGACCGCTGCGGCCGGTGCGTTCCTAGGCTGACGGGCACCGGTCCGGTCGATCGCCGGGCCCCGCACCAGCCAAGGGAGAACCACCCCATGCGCAGGATCACCCACGCCCTGGCCGCCCTCGGTCTCGCCACCGCCGCCCTGACCGCGATGGGCACCGGCAGCGCCGGCGCCGCGGACGGCTCCTGGGCGAACTGCCCGTCCGGCGCGGTCTGCATCTACCCGCAGAACCAGGACCCGGCCGTCTCCCCCACCGACGTGTACTGGAGCTACGGCGCCCACAACCTGAGCAACCAGTACGGCAACCACTGGGTGCTGAACAACCAGACCGGCGGCGCGCACGCGCACCTGTGCCGCGGTTCGGGCGGCGGGAACTGCGTCTACGACATCGCGGCCCAGCGGGGCGTCTACTACGACCTGGGTCCGATCAACTCGATCACCCTCGACCGCCCCTGACGGGCGGTCATCCGAGCGTCACCGCAAGCCGGGGGTGCCCGCCGCACAGGGGAGCGGCGGGCACCCCCATTTTCCCGTGTCTTCACCGGGGCGTGTTCATGAAGATGACGAGTCGAGGTGGATTCCGGGCAGTTTGGTTTTACTTATTGACGTCATGTACGCGCTCAGGTTAACTCCCCCCACCCCGCCGCAGAGTCGCGGCGACCCCAGGGAGAGGCACCCGTATGAATGTCGTACTGCGTCGCGCCCTCGTCTCCACCACCGGCCTCGCGCTGGCCCTGTCCATGACCGCCGCCTGCGGGAAGGCCGGCGGCACCAAGAGCGACGCCACCTCCGCCGGCGACTCCGGCACCATCGGCCTGCTGCTGCCCGAGAACGCCTCCTCCGTCCGCTACGAGTCCTTCGACAAGCCCTTCATCGAGGCCAAGGTCAAGTCCCTGTGCGGGCAGTGCAAGGTGCTCTACAACAACGCCGAGGGCAGCGCGGCCAAGCAGAAGCAGCAGTTCGACACCCTGCTCACCCAGGGCGTCAAGGTGATCATCCTCGACCCCTACGACGCCAAGTCCACCGAGGGCTGGGTCCAGGAGGCCGCCGCCAAGGGCGTCAAGGTCCTCGCCTACGACCGCCTCGCCGGCGGCCCGATCGCCGCCTACACCTCCTTCGACAACGAGAAGGTCGGCGAACTCCAGGGCCAGGCCCTGCTCGACGCGCTCGGCGCGCAGGCCGCCGACGCCAACATCGTCATGATCGACGGCGACGAGGCCGACCCCAACTCCGCCCAGTTCAAGTCCGGCGCCCACAAGGTCCTCGACGGCAAGGTCAAGAAGGTCGTCTACGAGCAGTCCGGCCAGTGGAGCCCCACCGTCGCCGGCCAGAAGATCTCCGCCGCCGTCACCGAGCTCGGCAAGAACGGCTTCCAGGCCGTCTACTCCGCCAACGACGGCATGGCCGGCGCCATCATCACCCAGCTCAAGGGCGCCGGCATCAAGGTCCCCGTCGGCGGCCAGGACGCCGGCCTCGACGCCGTCCAGCGCCTCGTCAACGGCGACCAGGCCTACACCATCTACAAGGCCTACAAGCCGCTCGCCGAGACCGCCGCCGAACTGGCCGTCGACCTCCTGCAGGGCAAGGACGTCAAGACCGTCGCCACCGCGAGCGTCGACAGCGCCACCGCCAAGAACATCCCGGCCAAGCTGCTGGACCCCAAGGTCGTCACCAAGGACAACATCGCCGCCACCGTGCTGGCCGACGGCCTCTACAAGGCCTCCGACATCTGCACCGCCGACTACGCCGCCGCCTGCGCCGCCGCGGGCCTCAAGTAGCCCCGGCCCCTTCGGGAACGCCTCCTCGGGGACGCCTCCTCGGGGACGCCTCCTCGGGAACCCGAGCAGCCCCTGCCCCAGCCCACTCCAAGGTGGTTCACACGTGACAGGCGCACCCGTCCTCCAGCTGCGCTCGGTCTCCAAGCGCTTCGGTGCCGTCCAGGCCCTCACCGACGTCGACCTCACCGTCCACGCCGGCGAGGTCCTCGCCCTCGTCGGCGACAACGGCGCCGGAAAGTCCACCCTCGTCAAGACCATCGCCGGCGTCCACCCCGTCGACGGGGGCACCGTCACCTGGCACGGCGAGCCCGTACGCCTGGCCCGCCCGCAGGACGCCGCCGCCCTCGGCATCGCGACCGTCTACCAGGACCTCGCGCTGTGCGACAACCTCGACGTCATCGCCAACCTGTTCCTGGGCCGCGAGAAACGCCGCCGCGGCCTGCTCGACGAAGTCGACATGGAGCAGCACGCCCGCCGCCTCCTGGACACCCTCGCCATCCGCATCCCCGACGTGCGCACCCCCGTGGCCGCCCTGTCCGGCGGGCAGCGCCAGGTCGTCGCCATCGCCCGCGCCCTGGTCGGCGAGCCGTCCCTGGTCATCCTGGACGAGCCCACCGCCGCCCTCGGCGTCGAGCAGACCGCCCAGGTCCTCGACCTGGTGGAACGGCTTCGCGAGCGCGGCCTGGCCGTCGTGCTGGTCAGCCACAACATGGCCGACGTGCGGGCCGTCGCCGACACCGTCGCCGTGCTGCGCCTGGGCCGTAACAACGGCGTCTTCCCCGTCGCCGACACCACCCAGGAACAGATCGTCGCCGCCATCACCGGCGCGAGCGACAACGCCCACGCCCGCCGCAAGGCCCGCCGCAGCGAGGAGGCCGACGCCGCATGACCACCCCCGAAGCACCCGTCCCCACCACCGCCTCCCCCGCGCCCACGGCTTCCCCCGCGCCGGGCGCGCCCGACCCGCGGCTGCACGCGCCCGCGCAGGGATGGGCCGGGCACCTGGAAGCCGTCCGGCGCCGCCTGGCCACCGGCGAACTCGGCTCACTGCCCGTCGTCGTCGGCCTCGTCGTGATCGCCGTGGTCTTCCAGTCCGTCACCCACCACTTCCTGCAGGCCGACAACCTCACCAACATCAGCCGCTTCATCGCCGGCCCCGGCCTGATCGCGGTGGGCGTCGTGTTCGTCCTCATCCTCGGCGAGATCGACCTGTCACTCGGCTCCGTCGCCGGCGCGAGCGCCGCGATGGCGGCGGTGCTGACCGTACGCCAGGGCCTCAACGAATGGGTCGCGATCCTCCTCGCCCTGGCCGCGGCCTGCGTCATGGGCCTGCTGCACGGCCTCTTCTTCGCCCGCGTCGGCGTGCCCGCCTTCGTCGTCACCCTGGCCGGCATGCTCGCCTGGAGCGGCCTGCAGGAGTACGTCCTCGGCGACGGCGGCACCGCCAACAACCGCCACGACGGCGTCATCGCGAGCCTGGACACCACCTTCCTCGGCGACGGCGACATCGCCTACGCCTGGGCCCTGGCCGTCCTCGCCCCCGCCCTCTACCTGCTCGCCCACCTGTACACCGCCCGCCGCCGCCGCGCCGCCGGCCTCACCGCCCGCACCGGCGCCGACACCGCCGTACGCGCCGGAGCGCTCACCGTCCTCACCCTGGCCACCGCCTACGCCCTCAACCAGGACCGCGGCCTGCCACTGTCCCTGGTCGTACTGCTCGGCACCGTCCTCGCCACCGACTTCGTACTGCGCCGCACCCGCTACGGGCGGCAGGTCTTCGCGGTCGGCGGCGGCGTCGAGGCGGCCCGGCGCGCCGGCGTCGACGTCGCCCGGGTACGGATCTCGGTGTTCGTGCTCTCCGCGTTCCTGGCCGGCCTCGGCGGCCTCTTCTACGCCTCCCAGCAGGGCTCCGCCGACAAGCAACTCGGCAGCGGCAACGTGCTGATGAGCGCCATCGCGGCCGCCGTCATCGGCGGCACCAGCCTCTTCGGCGGCCGCGGCAAGACCTGGTCGGCGCTGCTGGGCATCCTGGTCATCCAGTCCATCACCACCGGACTGGACATGGTCCACGCCGCCCAGGCCATCCAGTACATGATCACCGGCGCCGTCCTGCTCGCCGCCGTCGTCCTCGACTCCCTCACCCGCCGCACCCGCGCCACCACCGGCAGGTAGCCCCCGGCCCGGCGCACCACCCACCAGCTCCTCCGGCCCGACGCCCCGCCGCATCGCGGGACGCCGGGCCACTGAACGCCGGGCCGCTGAACGCAGGGGCACCCCGCCCGAGAGGGGCGGCTGAGAAACGCACTGGTCGGACGGCCTCGCCCAGGGCAGGATGCCGCCATGCGCCACACCCACGAAGACCCCGAGCTGCGAACTCTCGTGCGCCGCTACGTCACGCCCGACCGGCGCTACCTCAGACTCGGCGGCAGCCTCATGCGCGTGACCGGGCCCGAACGCGCCAAGGTCGCACTGGAGCTCGGCGAGGTCGCCGGCGACATCACACCGCATGAGCTGGGCGTCCTACTCGAAGGCGGCTGGCGCGAGCGCAAGACCGCGGCCTGGCTCATTGCCGTCGCCCGCAGAACCGAGTTCCGCGAACGCCTCGGCGAACTCCTGCTCGCCGGCGAAGGGCCCTACACGGGCATGGCCTACTGCGTCGCCCTCGCCACCTTCGGCACCCCCGCCGACGCGGACCTGCTGGCCGCCTACCTCGACCGCTACCTGCGACGCCCCGACCTCCGCTACGACCAGGAAGCCGCCATGGGCGCGCTCTCGCATCTCGACACCAAGCTCGGCGCCGATCAAGCAGCCCCGTTCCTGGCCCCGGACGGCCTCTGGCACCAGTGGATCGAGGGGCCTCCCCACAAGAAGCACCACGGCATCCCGGACCACTACCGCACAGTCATCGCCCGGTTCTGTGCCTTCGCCGACGAGAGCGGCGGACACTGCACGGCAAGGACGTGACGACGGGCGGGGTCCGGGGCCGCGCAGGTGACGACCCGGTTCGCCCCGGCCCGCTTGAGCATGGTGAACCGGTTCCGCCGGCGGCCGGAGGTCCCGCTTCCCGGCACCCGGGCCGAGCGGCGCGAGGCGCGAGGCGCGAGGCGGACTGCGGGGGCCGATCCGGAAAGGACGGCGCAGGAAGTCGGCGGGTCCGACTTCCTGCGCCACCGTGCACCGCGTCCCCAACCTCACAGGTCAGTACAGTTTTGGAAGTCGTGCCGGATGGGGGTCAACCGCGTGCCGATCGGAAGAAGTTCTCGTGGTTGACCCCCTGCTCAAGGCCGCCTTGGTCCGCCTTCGTGCTGTGAAATCGCAGCGGCCGGTCGGTGTCGTCCAGGCGAGTTCGCTGACTGGCGAGAGAGGATCGCTGATTGCCTGGGCACCTTGGCATGCGTATTTCCTTTCGAGGAGGACCAAGTCAGGGCGAGGGCGGAGGCAGTTGCGGTGCGGGCTCAGTCGGACGAGATCCGAGGACGCGGTGAGATCGGGTCCCGTCGCAAATGATCTGGTCCGGCATCAGGGCTGTGGCCTGCGGCGACCAGATCGCGTGAGACGAGGAGCAGCCCGAAATCTCGGTCGATCCGGTCTCCGCGAGGACATCGGCCACGCCGCCGGAGCGCTGCCCGGAGCGGGCGAAGCGCGCTCAGGCAGCCGGGTGCGGCCGAAGCGCTGCGCGCTCTCGTCGTCGAGCTTCTCCAGGAAGCCGTTCAGGGTGTCGGCGACCTCGTGCAGGCAGCGTGCGCTGAAGAGCACCGGCTGGTAGCCGTCGATCTCGTACCGGGTGGCGAGCATCGCCTCGATGTCCAGCGCGCGGGCACGGGGCAGGCCCAGGCGCCGGATCTCCCCGTAGGAGGAGAGCAGGGCTGCGCCGTATGCCTTCGGTGTGCCGTCTTCATCGAGGATGCCGTACTCCACGGTGAACCAGTAGACGTCACTGATCATCTGCAGGACGTCCGCGTTGTCGATGCGCCTGGCCGTTTGTCCGATCAAGCGGTAGATGTCGGCGAAGGCCGGGCAGGACAGGTGGATCCCGTGGCCGAAGACGTCGTGGATGACATCGGGCTCGGGTGTGAACAGCGGTACGGCGGGGTGGCGGACGAACTGCACGGCGTGGAAGTAGCCTTCGGCCATCGAGCCGAGGAATCGCTTGTTGGCGACCACGCCTCCCGCGAGGGTGAAATCGAAGCCCGTCATCCGCCGCAGCTCCGGCCCGACCTCGGCGTGCTGCGGGATGTGGTCGGCGGGAATGGGCGCCTGCTCCCTGGCGTCGAGGACGGCGCGGCAGGCATGCTCGCCCTGGGCCGCCCACAGCGCCTGGTGGACGATTCGCCAGGTCCGTTCCTCGCTCGCGCTGTAGTCGACCATCGGTGCGGGATCACCGACCCGGTGTTCGCGGGCCATGCCGGCGATGGCCTGGCGCCGTCGCAGGTAGTGCGGATCGCCCAGGCCGGGGTGCTCGGCGGGCGCGCCCAGCCGGCCGTCGGCCGCGACGGGCGTACGCCCTTCTGTTTCGCTCACGGAGTAGATGTCTCCAAGCAGCGTGGACTCATGCGCCCGGTCCGGACCCGCGCCCACCCCGCTGGTCTGCCGCAGGCCGCCGCCGTCGGCATCAGCCCATTCGACATCGGCCAGCCCCACCTCCGTCAACACGCCGCGCAAGGCACAGTGCAGATCCGACAACACGCATGAAATCGAGCGAGAATCCGCCAGGTCCAATGCACCGGCGCTGAGGTTCCGCCCGGAGGTGGCGCTCGTGGTCCGGCAGGCGTTCAAGCTGCGGAAGCGGGCCGTCGGGACTCAACCGGTGCAGACGCAGTGCGCGTTCGCACAACGGGACCGCAGAGGTGGCCCACATGCGAGGGGCGGTCACCGAAGGGTGTCGGACTCCGCCTCGGGGTTCGGCCGGGGGTTCGCGAGCAGGGCGTCGTAGCAGTCATCGAGGCGGCGGGCGGTCACGGCGAGGGGGATGCCGAGGGCGGCGCACACCGCCCGGGCGCAGGGCAGGGGTTCGCGGCTGCGGCGCGCGAGCAGGGCGTAGGTGGCGGCGGGGGTGGCGCCCCGGGAGAGCGCGTGCCGGGCGAGCGTGGCCAGGGAGGGCTGCTGCATGGGGACTCGGTCTCTCAGGCGGTGGCGAGGACGGGGACGGAAGTGGGGGCGACCAGCGCCCAGACGAACTTGCCGATGCCACCGGAGCGCGGACAGCAACCCCAGTCGATCGGCTCCGAAGGCATGAGCCGGGCCGAACTCCTCACCGCCTGCCGGGACATCTACCCACCGGAGAAGGAGCGGCTCGGCGTCCTCGCGATCCACCTGCGGCTCGCCCCGTAACCGGGGACCGACCGCGCTGCACGAGAAGTCGGTGGGGCCGACTTCTCGTGCGCGGGTTCAGGTGGCGGCTGCTGGGGCGGCGTGGGTGCAGCGGCGGAGGAGGGCGTACATGATGCGGGTGTCGGGTACGGGTCGCGCCCGTTCTCACACTCGGTCACCTTGTTGACCCTGCCCACCCGGACGATGGCCGAGTACACCGAAACGCTCGGGCGGAGCCTTCTGGAACGGGACCCTGAGGTCGTGGCAAGAGATGGGCAGGCCACTACGATCGCCTTCAGGTCGACGCCCCACGCGGCCGGACAGTTCGACCATGATCCGGGAGGCACGGAAGGGCCCCGGCTCGGCGACGCCGAGCCGGTCACCCTCGCAGTCATGCAGGCCCTGCTCGGCTTCACCTCCGAACGCCGCCGGATCCGCCACGCCCAAGCGCACTTGCGGCACCTGTTCCCCTACGTGCCCGGCCGGTCCGGCTACAACAGGCGGCTGCGCAAGGCCGCCGACCTGATCGCTTGGGTCAACCGCCTGCTCGCCCGCGACACCTCGCCGCGGACCGACACCGCGTGGGTCGTCGACTCCACCCCGGTGGAATGCGGCCGCTCACGCGAGACCGCCAAACGCTCCGACCTGGCCGGCTGGGCCGAGTACGGCTACTGCGCCAGCCACTCCCGGTACTTCTGGGGCCTGCGCCCGCACCTGCTGTGCACCCTGCACGGCCTGCCCGTCGCCTTCGCGCTGACCGGCGCGAAGGCGGACGAGCGCGAGACCCTCCTCGGCATGCTCCACGCCGAACCCGGCTTCGCCGGCTCCCGGCCGGGCCAGACCGTGATCGGCGACCGGCAGTACTACGGCCGCGCCTTCGAACACGACCTCGCCGCGTGGGGTGTCCAGTTGCCGCGGCCGGCCCGCAAGGGCGAGCCCTCGCGGGCCGGCTCCGCCCTGTTCAAGCCACTGCGGCAGATCATCGAGTCCGTCAACCAGACCTTCAAGGCCCAGCTCGACCTCGAACGCCACCAGGGTCGCACCCCGGGCGGCGTGATGGTCCGCGTCCTGCAACGTATCCTCGCGCTGACCAGCGCGATCTGGCACAACCACCACACCGGCCAACCCGTCATGCGCCCGCTGACCGCCTACGATCACTAACCCTTCGCATCGGTCATCTAGTGCAGGACGTCGAGGACGTTGTCGGCGTCGTTGACGAAGTAGACCGCGTCGTGGTCGAGGTCCAGTGCGAGGCCGAAGAGGGCGCCCGCGCCGGGCGGGGTGCCCTCGCTGTTGATCGTCTTGGTCGCCACCTGACGTCCGGTCCTGGTGGTCTCGACGATGTTTCCGTCCCCGCCGTTGACCGTGAGGATGTCGCCCCTGGGCGTGATGGCCATGCCCAGCGGGGCGTTGAGGTTGCCGCCGGAGGTGACGACCCGTCCGGTTCCGGCGCTGCCCTTGCGGGTGATCGCGTCCGGGATGGCGGTGATCCGGCTCAGCACGGTGTCGGCGACGTAGAGCGTGCCGTCGTGCAGGCCGACCCCGGTCGGGCCGACGACGAGGGCCGCCGGGTCCGTCCGCTCGGGGAAGCCGGAGCCGATCTCGGTGAAGGCCACCGGGACCGGCGGCTCGTCGCCCTCGGTGCACAGGGTGATCCGTAGGACCGTGCCCCGGTCGACCTCCGCGCCGCCGCCCGCGACCGTCCCGTTGAGCACGTTCGTCACGAACAGCTCACTGCGCGTGCCGGAGCTGACGGCGGTCATGTCCCACGGCCCGTTGATGGCGTCGTTCGCGATCGTCTCGCGGACCGTCCCGTGCTTGTCGAGCACGAGCAGGCAGCCTGCCTGGGCGGTGGCGGACGTGCCGTCCGAGGTGGGGAGGCTGCCGACCACGACCCAGCCGCCGGGGAGGACCGTCAGCGCCGTGGTGAGGCCGACCCCGCCGGGGCAGGGGCCGGGCAGGGCGCCCGGGTCGATCGTGGCGAAGGTGCTCAGGGTGCCGTCCGGGGCGACCTGGACCAGGGTGGTGCCGGTGCCCTGAAGGTTCGCCGAGCCGTTGAAGTTGCTGATCAGGACATTGCCCCGGCGCAGGCTGCCGGCGTTCTCGCGGATCGTGAACGTGCCGTACGGGTTCACGTCGCCGTTGGCGGGGACGGTGGACCCGACGAGGGACACGGTGTTCAGCCGGTCGAGGAACGGCTGCGGCTCGGCGGCGACGCCCGGGGTCGCGACGCCCGGGGTCGCGGCGGCGGTCAGGCCGACGGTCAGCGCGGCGGCAGCCAGTGCGCTCGAACAAGCCCGAAGTCTCATGTGCGGTGCCTCCTGGAGGGCGGGCCGGGATGGATCGTCCCGACCCGTGGAAGGTGCTCGGATCGCCCCCCAGGACGCCACGCTAGGCACGCACCACCGCACCCCGCCCGACGACGTGCGCCGAATGCCGGGCGCCCGGGTGACGCCCGCGTCGGGCGCGCGGCCTCCCGGGCGAGGCAGGTGCGGATCACCCCGGACGGGCCCTCGCTCACCGCCGTCGCGACGGCCGCCAGGAGTCCGGCGCGGACCGCGGCGAGGACCGTGAGGACGGTGTCGTCCGGGGGAAGCCCAGGACGAGCAGGCCCGGGCGCCGGCAGGTTCGCGGCCGTCCTGCCCGGGGTCGTCGGGCGCGGGGAGCGTTTCGCCGCCCAGTAGCCGGCTGGGGTGGCAGTTGTCGCGAACGCCCTTTGGGTGCCTGATCGTTGTGGTACGTTCCGTAACCTAACCGAAAAACAGGCGACCCCGGCAGCGCGCCAACGCCCCGGGGTCCGGCACCAGGAGCCAACACTCCCCATGCGTGTCCATCGTAGCGCCCACGTGCGCGACTTCACCGTACTGCCCAACGGCATGCTGCAGGACCGGCAGTTGTCCTACACCGCCCGCGGCCTGCTCGCCGATCTCCTCTCCCGCCCCGACGGCCGGCGCGAGGACGGCCGTCGCATGGCCGACACCAGCCCCCAGGGGCGCGGCGCGGTCCGCAAGGCCCTCAAGGAGCTGACCGCCGCCGGCTTCTACTGGGTGGAGAAGGTGCGTCTGCCCGACGGCACGATCGTCACCGAGACCCACGTCTACGACACCCCGCAGCTCGCGCCGCCGGGTGCCACCCGTCCGGTCCCCGGCGCAGCGACCACCGGCGGCGCTGACACCCTTCCAAAGAACCGGCGGCAAGAACCCTCCCTCCCCGCCCGGCAGGCCGAACGGCCGCCGCCCGCGGCTCCCGGGGCGGAAACGGACGAGCAGCTGCGCGAGGCGGTCGCCACGCTGTTCCGGGTGATCCGCCCCGAGCCGCGCCTGCGTCTGGGCGAGGCCGAGGCTCGTGAACTCGCACCCCTGGTCGGGCAGTGGCTGGAGCGCGGCAGCAGCGCCGCCGACCTCGCCCGGGCCCTGCTGCCGGGCCTGCCCTCCCCCGTGCATTCGGCGGTCGCGGTGCTCCGCTACCGCCTGGAGCGCAAGCTGCCGCCCGTCCGGGCCGCTGCGCAGCCCGCAGCGGCCCGGTACGCCGAGTGCGCCGCCTGTCACGACCCGGTCCCCGAACCCGGCATCTGCGGCCCCTGCGCGGGCCTCGCACCCCGGCCGGTGGACGTCGGCTGTGGCGTGGCGGCCGCCCGTTTCGGTGCGGCCCGCGCCAGGTCGGCGCTGCGGGCCGGGAAGGCGCCGGGCCCGCACCTGGGCGGCCTTGCCGCCGCCTGAGACCGGGCCGTCACGGGGTCCGCGACGCCGGTGTGCGCCGCACGCGAAAAAAGGTGGAAGAGGGGCCCTCGGGGGCACCCGGAACGGCCCCGGGCGCGGCCTCGGCGGGGCCGTGTCCACGCTGCGGGGGTGGTCCGCGACTCCTGGGGCGGGTGCCCCCGGGCGGGCGGTTCCCATGCCCGTCCACGCCTTCGCCAAACCGGCTCTGACCTGGCGCTATTCGGAAATTCGCCTAGGCTGTGGAGGTCTGTCGGCCACCTTCGGAGGGGACATCGTGAGCCAGGAGGGCAGCGCGTACGACGCCAGCCACATCCAGGTGCTGGAGGGGTGGGAGGCCGTTCGGAAGCGGCCCGGGATGTACATCGGCTCGACCGGTGAACGCGGCCTGACGCACCTGGTGTTCGAGGTCGCCGACCGGGCGGTGAACGAGGTCCTGGCCGGGCGCGCCGACCGGGGCGGCCGTGTCGACGTCACGCTGACGGCCGACGGCGGCGTGCGCGTCGAGGACGACGGCCCGGGCGTTCCCGTCCACGAGACGGAGGACGCCTGCGGTCCCGGCCTCGAAGCCCTCCTGACCCGTATCGGGGCCGGGGTCGGGCCCGGTGACCGCCACGACGTGGCACTCGGCGGTGTCGGGCTTTCCGTCGTCAACGCCCTGTCGAGCCGGATGACGGCCGAGGTCCGGCGCGAGGGGGCCCGCTGGGTCCAGGAGTACGCGCGCGGCGTGGCTGTCACCCCGCTCACCGAGGCGGGGCCGACGGCCGCGAGCGGGACCACTCGTCCGGGGCGTCTGAGCCCCTGGTACTACCGCCGGTGGTTCACGTGACGTGACGGCGGTGGGTCCGTCGAGTCGTTCGCGGGACCGATGCTGCCGCTGGTAGCGGTCGGGCCGGGTGTGCCGGGCGAGGCCGACGTCCGGGCGGTGGAAGGCGAGTTGGAGGCACTGTGCGCCTCGGTCGATGGCGCCTTCGCGCGTCCGGCCTCGCGGGAGAACCTGCGCGCGATGGCCTGCGGACCGCTGAGCGAGGTACCGCGCAGGAACCTGTGGCAGTTCGCCGAGCAACCCGACCTCTCACCGTAGAACCACCGGCTGTAGTACGGGATGTGGGTTTCTGATCCAGGATCCAGGCTCTGTCAA
The DNA here is from genome assembly GCF_044455625.1 of Kitasatospora sp. NPDC051164. NCBI lineage: Bacteria > Bacillati > Actinomycetota > Actinomycetes > Kitasatosporales > Streptomycetaceae > Kitasatospora > Kitasatospora sp. NPDC051164. The sequence continues at coordinate 200,997 of NZ_JBITFB010000020.1, forward strand.
CGTATGCCATCAGGGTTCGGGACTGTCCCTGGACCATCCCTGGACCACGCTGTCCTGGGCCCGCCGGTCAGTCGACGCCTTCGGTGATGCGGAAGTCGCGCTCGACGCCGTCGGAGAGGACCACCAGCGCCTTCTGGTATGCCTCGCTCTCGTATGCCGCGACGGCCTGTTCAAAGCTGTCGAACTCGATCAGAATGACGCGTTGCGTGGTTCCGGCCTCGTGGGCGACGATTCGACCGCCACGGGACAGGACGCGCCCGCCCCCGGCCCGGACAGCCGGACCGGCCAGCTTGTCGTAGGCGGCCAGCCTCTCAGGGTCGGAAATGACGCGGTAGACACTGGCCCAGTAGCCCTTGGCCATGGAGACCTCCTGTGTTGGGCCGGACACGTCCGACGTCGAATTGACAATCAGATCGTACGACTTGGCGGGCGTCCAGCTCGCCGGCGCCGCCGGGATGCGCCCTTCACGCAGGTCATCCTCGTAGGGCAACTCACGTACGACATTCACCCCCGAGGTTCCGGCCCATCGCCCGCGCGCCGCCCGTGCGGCACCGGCGCAGGGGGCCGGTCAAGGCCCCAGCAGGCGGGCGAAGCGTTCCAGGGCCCGGTCGGCGCGCTCGCGGTCGCCGGTGGTGGTGAGGTCGAACAGCAGGCCTCGCAGGACGGCCATGACCAGGGTGGGGGTGGCGGTGTCGTTCTCGCCGTCGGCGACATCGCGGAAGGCGGTGCCGAGGGTGTCGAACCAGTCGGTGACGGCGCGGGCGCGGTCCGGATAGTGCTCGGGGTGGACGAGGCCGTCGGCGTGGACTTCGAAGAACAGCCGGACGAACGGGGCGCGTTCGGGCGCGCTCAGCCACGCCCAGATGCCGCGCAGCCGCTGCGCGGGCGTGCCCGCCCCCAACGGCGGGCATCCGGCCAGGCGCGCCGCGCCGCGGCGGCGGGCCTCGGCGAGGACGGCGGCCACCAGTTCCTGCTTGCTGCCGAAGTCGTAGAGCAGCATGCGCGGGCTGGTGTCGAGGGCGGCGGCCAAGGGGCGCAGGCTCAGTCCGGCCAGCCCGTGGGCGAGGACGTGGTCGGTCGCCCGGGCCAGGGTGCGCTCGCGCCGGGCGGGGTCGGCGGGTCGTCCCACGGCGGTCGGTCCTTTCTCCGGGGCCCGGTGACGGCTGGTCAGCACCGGGTCGGCGCTGCCGGACGAGTTTATGGTACGACTGTTTCAAGAACGGCGGGGGTCGCCGTGACGAAGGGGGAAGCCATGGGCGGCGAGGTCGCTGTGACGGACGGTCACGGCCTCGGGCGGGCGCTGGTGCTCGGGCCCGGGGGCCGGCTGGGCACGGCGTGGACGGCCGGGCTGGTGAGCGGGCTGCGCGAGGCCGGGGTGGACCTGGGCGCGGCGGAGCTGACGGTCGGCACCTCGGCCGGGGCGATCGTGGCCGCACTGCTGGCCACCGGACAGGACCCGGGCCGCATGGTGGACCCGCGGCACCGGTTCCAAGGCCCGGCCCGCCGGCCCGATCCGGCCGTCACGGGCGAGGTGTTCGCCGTGCTCGGCCGGGGCCTGGATCCGGCCGAGGCGCGCCGGCAGGTCGGGCGGATCGCGCTGGCGAGCGCCGGCGCCGAGGCCGAAAGCGACCTGCTGGCCCGCCGCGAGGCCCTGATCGGCGCGCCCGCATGGCCGGACCGGCGCCTGCTGGTGCCCGTCGTCGACGCGGTGGACGGCGAGCCCCTGGTGCTCGGCGCCGACGACGGCGTGCCGCTGCTGCGCGCGGTGGCCGCCTCCAGCGCCTTCCCGGGGGCGGAGGCGCCCGTCACCCTGCCCGGCGGCCGCCACGGCATGGACGGCGCGCTGCGCGCGGGCACCAACGCCGACCTCGCCGCCGGGGCCCGCGCGCTGGTCGTGGTCGAGCCGCTGGCGCACCGCCACCCGCCCACCGACCTCACGCCCTGGCCGTCGGCCGTGGCGCTCGCCCCCGACGCCGGGGCGCGGGCGGTGCTGGACTCCGAACGGCCGGACTGGGACACCTGGGTCGGCGCCTACCGGGAGGGCGTGCGCCAGGGCGGCGGGGCGGCCGAACGGGCGGGCGCCGTCTGGGGATCCGTCTGACCTCGGCCCGCAGGACGTCGGGGTGGGCCGTCGTCCCCTCGGTGCCGGTCCGGGTGGCGGGTGGAACCGCGCGGACCGCTGCGCGAGCCCACCGGGCCGCAGGCTCCGGCCGCAGGCGGTGGCCGGTGGCAGCGCGACGGCGGCACACCGATCGTCTCCGGTCCCGGCATTGACCGTACGTCAGGGCGCCCGACGGGTGTGCCGCGCATGCCACTCTGGCTATGGTGGCGGACTACACTCGTGGAGGCTTGGTGGCCGCCGACAGGAACGGCAGGGACGTGCAGGCACGACCGGCGGTGTTCGTGGGCCCGCATCAACTGCTGCGGCCCCTGGGCGAGGGCGGGATGGGTGAGGTGTACCTCGCGCGCTCACCCGGGCTCAGGCTGCTCGCGGTGAAGGTCATCCGCCCCGAGTTCGCCGATGACCCGCAGTTCCAGCAGCGTTTCCAGCAGGAGGTGGAGGCCGCACGGCGGGTGACCGGCTTTCACACCCCGCCGGTGGTGGATGCGGAACCTCGCGGCCGCAGGCCCTGGCTGGCCACGTCCTACCTGCCTGCTCCCACGCTCAGCGAAGTGATCACGCGGTTCGGCGTCCTCGGCGAGGCGGGAGCGCGGGCCCTGGGGGCCGGGCTCGCCGAGGCGCTGGTGGCGATCCACGCGGCGGGCGTCGTGCACCGTGACCTCAAGCCGGGCAACGTGCTGATAGCCCGGGACGGGCCGCGTGTCATCGACTTCGGCATCAGCCGTGCCTTCGACGCCGTCCACCTGACCCGCACGGGCACGGTGTGCGGCACGCCCGGATACATCGCCCCCGAGCGGATCGTCTCCGCCTCGGTCGCCTACGCGGCGGCGGACGTCTTCTCACTCGGCTGCCTGCTCGTGTACGTCCTCACCGGCCGCACCCCGTTCGGCGGCGGCGAGCCCGCCCAGATCAACCGGCGCGTCGTGTACGAGGAGCCCGACCTCTCCGGAGTGCCGGCCGCGCTGCGCCCGCTGGTCGCCGCCTGTCTGGACAAGGATCCGGCCCGGCGCCCCACGCCGGCGGTCCTGTTGGGCGCACTGGCCCCGGCCGGTCCGGAGATGTTCCTGACCCCGGGACTGCTCGCCGACCTCGACGCCCGGGAGCGGCAGGCCGCGATCGACCTGGCCGCGCCGCCCGCCGATCCGCCCGCGCTGCCGGTGCGGACGTGGCAGTCGCTCACCCGCCGCGGCCTGTTCGGCCTCGGCGCCGGGCTCGGTGCGGGTGCGGTCGTCGCCGCCGGAGTGCCGCTGCTGCTCACCCGCCGGGCGCAGATAGCGGGCAACACCGCCACGGTGGGCAAGCCCACGAACGCCTGGGGGGCCGCTGCCACGGTGCCCGACCCGCTGCCCGCAGCCCCGTCACCGCTGTGGACCGGTCAGGACAGCGGCTTGATGATGGCTCAGCTGAGTGTCCTCGGGTCCACCCCGGTGCGGTGGGCCGAGGGGCAGGGCGCACGCGGTTTCGACGGTTCGACGGGGCACCAGCTCTGGTCGCAGCCCAGCGTCCAGTTCTTCCAGGCACAGAACGGCCTGCTCTACGGCACCTCCATGGACTTCGGGAGCCTGGTGTGGCTGGATGCCACGGCCGCCACCCACAGCAGCCCGCTCCCCGTGCCCGCGTCGCAGCGCACCGCCGCCGCGATAAGCCTGCGGGTCTTCGGTGCGGACAGCCGCACCGTGGTGCTGGCCTACCAGACGAGCGTCACCGGTGGCGGCGTCGTCATGGGGACCGATCAGAGCAGCGGGCAGGTGCTGTGGCAGCACGAGGTCACCCAGAGCATGGCGGTGAGCACGGCACGCCACATGGAGACCGAGCTGAGCGGTTCCGGCAGTTCGATGGGCCTGGTCGCCGACGGCCGCTGCTACTACCAGGACAGCGACGTCCTGTACGCGGTGGACCTGCGCACCGGCGCCTCCCTCTGGCAGGCCACCGGCCTCGCACCCGGCACGAACGCGCTGCCCTCACGGCTGCTGCGGGCCGGTGAACTGCTGCTGGTCGTCAACGGCCAGGCGGTCGTCGCCCTCGACGCGGCCACCGGGCAGCAGCGCTGGACCGCTCCCACCGTCCCGCAGACGGTCTTCGGCTGTGCGCTCGGCACGGACAGGCTGCTGCTGTGCGGGGCACTGGACACCGTGTACTGCCTGGACATCACGACCGGCAAGGGGCTGTGGCACACGACCGTGGCGGTGGCGACCGGGACGAGCACGGGATTCCGGGCGCCATCCGCCGGTGACGGCTTCTTCGCCGTCCCGATGGTCAACCAGCCGTCCGGGGTGGTCGTGCTGGACGCCGCCGACGGCACGATCCACTGGGCCGCGCACGGGACCTCCGACGAGGGCCAGTGGACCACCGCCGCCGCCGGCGGGACGCTCTACTGCGTCTCCGCCACCACGCTGCACGCCTTCCGGGCCGCCGGCGCATGAGCGCGGAGAGCATCGGCCCGTACCGGATCCTGCGCAAACTCGGGGCCGGGGGCATGGGAGCCGTCTACCTCGCCACCACCGACAGCGGACGCCCCGTCGCCGTGAAGACCGTGCAGGAGCAGTACGCGGCCGACACCGGGTTCCGGCGCAGGTTCACCCAGGAGGTGGCGGCGGCACGGGCCGTCAACGGGGCCTACACCGTGGCCGTGGTGGACGCCGACACCGAGGCGGACATCCCCTGGCTGGCGACCGAGTTCGTCGCCGGCCCGTCGCTGCACGAGGCCGTGGCGCGGCACGGGGCACTCGACGGGACGGCACTGCAGGTGCTGGGCGCGGGACTGGTGGAGGCGCTCGCCGCGATCCACCGGGCCCGGACCATCCACCGGGACCTCAAACCCTCGAACATCCTGATCACCCGGGACGGCCCGAGGGTCATCGACTTCGGTATCAGCAAGCCGACCGCCGATGCGGCACCCACCGCCAGCGGCGAGATCATCGGCACACCCGGGTTCATGTCCCCCGAACACGCGGCAGGCAGGGATCTCACCCCCGCCAGCGACCTGTTCTCCCTCGGCGCGGTGCTGGCCTTCGCGGCCACCGGCCGTGCGCCGTTCGGTGAGGGCCCGCCCGCGGTGCTGATCTACCGGGCGTCCGAGGAGCCCCCCGATCTCGACGGAGTGCCGCAGGAACTGCTGGGACTGCTGCTGCGCTGCCTGGACCGGGACCCGTACCGCAGGCCCGCGCCGGCCGAGCTCGCCAGGGCGTTCCGGTACGGCCCGGCGGTCGGCACCGGCTGGCTGGGCGTGGCCGAGCGCAGCGTGCGCCGGCACGAGCGTGAACTCGACCGCGTGCTGAAGGACCCGGACGGCACCCGGCGGCGGCTGGTCGTCCTCGGCGGGGCGCTGCTCGCCACGGCGGCTGTGGGCGGTGGCGCCTGGGCGCTGTGGCCGGGCCCGGGGGTGGCCGGGGACGTGCCGCTGCGGACCTGGACGGCCACGCTGCCCCGGGCCGGCATGGCCCCCGTCGGCTGCGGGCCGGCGGCCGTGGTGTGCGCCGACCGCACGGGCGTGGTCGGCTACGCGCGGTCCGACGGGCGGACGTTGTGGAGCACCACGGAGGGAGCGGGAATCCTCCCGGCCAGCGACGGCAGCCGGGTGTGGACCGTGGGCTCCGACGGCTCGGTGCAGGCGTACGACGCGACCAGCGGTGCCCGGCTGTGGCGTTCGGCCGACACCGTTCCCGGCGCACAGTCCGTCTCGCTGCCGGTACCGGGCCTGCTGCTGGTGAGCGGGCAAGGCGGTGCGCTGCACGGCTTCGACGCGGTCACAGGCGGGAGGCGGTGGGCCAGTTCGGCGCTCGGCACCTCGTATCGCCTCCAGGCCATGCCCCAGGCCGCACTGCTGGTCATGCTGTTCCTCGGGGACCTGGCGGGGGCGGTGAAGGGCGAGTTCCACTCCGTGGCGCTCGACGCCGCGACCGGACGGCAGCGCTGGTCGCTCGACGTCCAGGACCTGTACGCCCCGCCGAGCGGCGACCGGCTGTACGCCCTGACGTCGGACCTCGCCCTCACCGCGGTGGACGCCGGGGACGGATCCACCGCCTGGAGCCGGCCCAGCGGGCTTCCCCCGGCCTCGGCGACGATGGCCGCCGGCGCCTACGAACGTTCGCTCTCGCTCCACCAGGGAGTCCTCACCTGCCTGCCGGCCCTCGCGGTGGCGAGCGCGGAGCAGAAGATCGCCACGGCAGCCTTCGACGCCGCGCAGGGCACCCCGCTCTGGAACGGCTCACATCCCGGAACCATCACCGGATACGCGGACGCCGCAGGCGTGGTCGCGCTCGGCGGGCCGCAGGGCGCGAGTGGCATCGCGCTGCGCACCGGGCACACCGCGTGGACCTGGCGGTCGGCACAGGGGACGGCCACCGTGCGGGCCGCCACCGGGAAGCTGGTCCTCGCCACCGCGCCCACCGCCACCGGTGGCGTCGCCCTGCAGGCGCTCGCCGCCGCCGACGGCACCTCGCTGTGGCACCAGGACTTCGCCCGGCAGCAAGGAGACCCGCAGGTCCTCCTCCAGGACTCGGTCCTGCTGGTCGGCTACGGAACCGGTCTGACCGCCTATCGCCTGCCCTCCGCCTGACAGCCCCAGGAAGGTTCACCACGAGATGGCCGACATCGAGGACACCCCGCCCGCGACACTGCCGCTGCCGACGGCCGCCGCCACGCGCCCGCTTCCGCCGCGGCCCACCCCGGCGACCCTCCCGGACCAGGCCGACCTGCGCCCCGCCGGACCCGCCCGGCGCTGGACCTGGCTGCTCGGCGGCATCACGGCCGGTGCGGGCGCCGCAGCACTCGTCCTGAGCCTGGTGGCCACCCTCGTCAGCCCGGCGGCGACCGCGCCGGCGGCCGCCGCGGCCACCTCGGCCGCCACCTCGGCCACGGCGTCCTCCCCCGCCTCGGCACAGCCTGCCGACATGCCCTACACCAGGCTGGCCAAAGGCTGTTCGCTGATGAGCCCCGCCACGGTCGACCGCTACGCCGCAGGGGCCACGTGCACCGAGGCAAGCACCACCGGGGGCGACAACACCTCACGTGGACTGTGGAACACCAAGGACCCCCGCAGCGGCTACACGTCCGTGCAGGTCGAAGTCCAACTGGGCCCGATGGGTGAGAGCGTCTACCAGCAAATGCTGACCGTCGACCGGTCGACGTTGCCCACCGGCGGCCTGAAGATCACCGAGGACCGGGCGGTTCCCGGTCTCGGCGACAAGGCGGCCCTGATCTACAGCACCGGAGGCGGCGTCGGCCGGGTCGACCTCATGGTTCTCCAGCGCAATGCGCTGGTCTCCGTCACGTTCACGGGGGCCACCCTCTCGGGCTACACCCCGCAGCCCCTCCCGAGCGCCACCGCCGAGGCCGCTGCCACCGCCTGCGCACAGGACGCGCTGGCCACACTCACCACCTCGTGAACCCCGCCGGCACCACGGTCTGTGCCGCCGACGGCCCGCCCAGCCTACGGGCAGCGGCGCCGGCGGTGCCGCGGCGGGGCCTCGGGCCGGACAGCGGGCAGCGGGCAGCGGGCAGCGGCGGGGACCTCAGGCCTCGGGTTTCAGGCCTCAGGGATCAGGGATCAGGCCGGGGCGCCGACGACGCGCAGCAGGTCCAGGCGGGAGGCGCAGTCGCTGCCGGGGGCGGCGGTGTGCACGAGCAGCAGCTGGTCCTCGCCGCCGGCGGCCAGCACCTCGCACTCCAGGTCCAGCTCCCCCACCACCGGGTGCAGCACCCGCTTGCGGCCGCTGCGCCGCCGGGCGACCTCGTGGCGCTCCCAGTGGGAGGTGAACTCATCGCCGGTGGCGAGGAGTTGCTCCAGCAGTTCGGCGGCGCGCCGGTCCCCGGGGCGGGCGGTGCGGGCGGCGCGCAGGGCGGCGACGTGGGCGCGGGCCAGGTCTTCGTGGTCCTCGGGCGGGAACAGTGCCCGGGTGTGCGGTTCGGTGAACCAGCGCAGCAGCAGGTTGCGCCGCCCGGGCGGCAGGGCGCCGGTGTCGCCGAAGACGGCGGCGGCCATCGCGTTCTGCGCGAGGACGTCGCCGAGGTCGGAGACCACCTGGGCGGGTGTGTCGTGCAGCCGGTCCAGGATCAGCAGCAGCCCCGGCCGCACGTGCCCGAGCGGCCCGTGCCGGCGAGGCGGCTCGTGCCCGGCGAGGCGGAACAGGTGGTCGCGTTCGTCCTCGCTGAGCCGCAGCGCCCGCGCCAGGGCGGCCAGCAGCTGCGGCGAGGGCTGCGGCCCGCGCCGCTGCTCCAGGCGCGCGTAGTAGTCCACCGACAGGCCCGCCACCTGCGCGACCTCCTCGCGCCGCAACCCGGGCGTGCGGCGCCGCGCCCCGGGCGGCAGCCCCAGGTCGGCGGGGGCGAGCCGGGCCCGGGTCCGGGTGAGGAAGTCGGCCAGCGCCGCGCGATCGATCATGCCCCCAGCATGGCGCGCCGGGCGGTCCGCAGCCAGGGACCGCCGATCCCTGCCTCGACGGGCCGCGCCTCCCCGGCGCCGACTCGCCCCACCGATAGCGTTCCGGTCGTAAAACTCCCTACTACGAACGGATGGTGACGATATGTCGGACGAGGCGAAGCGGCGCATCTTCGCGATGCTGGACAGCGACGGCGACGGCGCGATCACGCACGACGAGTACCTCGCCCGGGTCGACCGGGCGGCCTCGGCCTTCGGACGCGGCCCGCAGGACCCGCTGGTCGCTGCGGCCCGCGCGACCCACCAGGAGGTCTTCCGGCAGATGGACGGCGACGGGGACGGCGGCGTCACCTTCGAGGAGTACCGCCTCTGGGCGGGCCACGAAGCCTTCGAGCAGACCTGCCGGCCCGCCCTCGGATCGCTGTTCGACCTCGCCGACGGCGACGGCGACGGGCGCCTGACCCGCGAGGAGTTCACCCGGCTGCGCACGGCGAGCGGCAACCCGGCCGAGGGGGCCGACGCCGCGTTCGACGCCCTGGACCCCGACGGCGAGGGCACCGTGGACCGCGCCGCCTACCTGGCCGCGATCAGCGCGTTCCTCACCACCGGCTCCTCCCCCATGGCCGGCGCCTACGGCGACGGCCGGCCGGACCTTCGGGAGCTGCCCGTCCACTGACCGGAGCCCGCAGGGCCGGCGTGCTCTCCCGCACGCCCGTGGGGAACCGGCCGGGGCGCGCTTGGTCGGCCCCGGCCGGGCCAGGTGAGGGCGGGCGGTCGGCCGGGAATTCGGGTGCCCAGCCGGTGGGTGCGTGCGTGCGAGCAGCGGACCCTGGTGACCGCGGTCGTCCCCGACGAGGACCCGGCCCGCGAACCGACGGTGCGCTTCGATCCACAGGGGCGCCGACGGCTGCGCCCTGAGCGGCGCGCAGGCGCTGCGGCTCATCGAGGAGGCGGCGGCCGGCTGACCGCTCGGGGCGTATCCGGTCGGACGCCCCAGCCAGGGATCGGCGGTCCCTGGATCGGGGGGTCTCTTGGCGCGCCTGCCGCGCCGCGGGCAGGGTGGTGGGCGTCGGAGGAAAACAACTCTCCTGGAGGAGACGGGCGATGGCGACGATCCTGGTGACGGGCGCGACCGGTTCGGTCGGGAGCCGGCTGGTGCCGCGGCTGGTGCGGTGGGCCGGGGCGGACGGCTCGGCGGTGCGGGTGCTGGCGCGGGACGCGGCGAAGGCGGCCGTACTGGCGGGGCCGGGCGTGGAGGTGGTGGTCGGCGACCTGTGCGAGGAGGCGGACCGGGCGCGGGCGCTGGACGGGGCCGAGGTGGTGCTGAACGTCGCGGCGGCGCTGCGCGGGGTGCCGGAGGAGACGGCGTGGGCGGTCAACCGGGACGCGGCGGTGGCGCTGGGCCGGGAGGCGGCGAAGGCGGGGGTGGCGCGGTTCGTCCACACCAGTACGAACCTGGTGTACGGGCGGGGGCTGGGACGCCCCGCCGTGGAGGACGACCGGCCGGCGCCGGATCCGGCGTGGGGGGTGTACGCGGCGTCCAAGGCGCAGGCGGAGGCCGGGCTGCGCGCACTGGGCGACGAACTTCCGCTGGTGGTGGCGAGGTTGGCGTTCGTGTATGGGGAGGGCGATCCGCATCTGGCGCAGTCGCTGCAGTGGGCCGCCGACTGGCCCGCGCACCAGCGCCTGGCGGTGGTGCACCACGCGGACGTGGCGCAGGCGCTGTGGCGGGCGGTGTCCGTGCCCGGGATCGAGGGGCGTACGTACAACGTGGGCGACGACGCGCCGCTGACGGCCTGGGACCTGCACGCGCTCAACGGCCTGACGCATCCGGGCGGTTCGCCGGATGCGCCGTTCGACCCGTGGGAGGGCCAGGTGTCGACGGCCGCGGCGCGCCGGGACCTGGGCTGGCGGCCGCTGTACCCGTCGGCGTGGGCGGCGGCCGAGGCCGGGGCGCTGTAGGGGCCGGGGCCCGGACCCGTCGGTCGGGTGCGGGCCGGTGCCCGGCCCTCCCGGGGACGGGAGGGCCGGGCACCGGGCTCAGCCGGCGCTCACGGGCGAGGGCGACGGCGAGGGTGACGGCGCGGGCGCGTAGCCGGCCGGGCGGGTGGTGAAGGTGCCGCGGCCCTGGGTGCGCCCGCGCAGGCGGCTCGCGTAGCCGAACAGTTCGGCCAGCGGCACCAGCGCGCTCACCTGCGCGGTGCCGCCGCGTCCGGCCGTGGTGGCCCGGACGTGGCCGCGCCGGGCGGCGAGGTCGCCGAGGACGGTGCCCAGCGCGTCCTCGGGCACGGTGACCGTCACCTCCGCGACCGGCTCCAGCAGCCGCATCCGCGAGGCCCGCAGCGCCTCGCGCAGGCCGAGGCGGGCGGCGGTGCGGAAGGCGAGCTCGGAGGAGTCCTTGGGGTGGGTGGCCCCGTCGGTGAGGGTGACGGCGACGCCGGTGACCGGGTGGCCGCCGAGCGGGCCCTCGGCGAGGGCGTCGCGGCAGCCGGCCTCGACGGCCTGCACGTACTCGCGCGGCACGCGCCCGCCGGTGACGGTGGAGGCGAACCCGAACTCCCCCTCGCTGCCGTCCGCGAGCGGGTGGACGTCGAGGACGAGGTGCGCGAACTGGCCCGCGCCGCCGTCCTGCTTGGCGTGCCGGTACACGAAGCCGCGCACGCCCTCGACCAGGGCCTCGCGCAGCGCGACCGTCGGCCGTCCGGTGACCGCCTCGATGCCGCTGTCGCGCCGCACCTTCTCCACCGCCACCTCCAGGTGCAGCTCGCCCAGCCCCGACAGGGTGCGCTGCCCGGTCTCGGGGTCGGTGGCCAGGCGCAGCGAGGGGTCCTCCTCGGCCAGGCGGGCCAGGGCGGCGGCGAGTTTGTCGGTGTCGGTGGCGCGGCGGGCCTCGACGGCGACGGTGACGACCGGTTCGGCGCTCACGGGTGCCTCCAGGAGGACGGGGTGGTCGGGGTCGCACAGGGTGGCGCCGACGCGGGCGGTCTTGGGGCCGATGACGGCGACGATGTCGCCGGCGCGGGCGTGGTCGGTCTCGGTGTGGCGGTCGGCCATGACGCGCAGGATGCGGGCGACGCGTTCGCGGCGTCCGGTGGCGGTGTCGAGCACGGTCGCTCCCTTGTGCAGGGTGCCGGCGTACAGGCGCAGGTAGGTGAGGCGGCCGGTGGGGGCCGCGACGACCTTGAACGCCAGGGCGGTCAGGGGCTGTTCGGGGTCGGCGGTGCGCTGCTGCGCGCCGTCGGCCGAGCGGACGGGCGGGACGTCGAGCGGGGAGGGCAGGTAGGCGACGGCGGCGTCCAGGAGGGGTTCGATGCCGCGGTTGCGGTAGGCGGAGCCGCACAGCACGACCACGGCCTCGCCGGTGCGGGTGAGTTCGCGCAGGGCGGTGGCGAGGGTGGCGGCGGTGACGGTGCCGTGGGCGCAGAACTCCTCCAGGGCTTCGGGGTTCAGTTCGGCGACGGCCTCCTCCAGGGCGCGGCGCCGTTGGGCGGCCTGGTCGGCGAGGTGGGCGGGCACCGGGCCCTCGGCGGCCGGGGTGCCGTCGTCGTGCCAGGTGTGGGCGCGCAGGTGCAGCAGGTCGACGACGCCGGTGAACGACTCCTCGGTGCCGATGGGCAGTTGGACGGCGAGCGGGCGCGGGTGCAGGCGTTCGCGGATGGAGGCGACGGCGGTGTCCAGGTCGGCGCCGGCGCGGTCGAGTTTGTTGACGAAGGCGATGCGGGGCACGCCGTGGCGTTCGGCCTGGCGCCAGACGGACTCGCTCTGCGGCTCGACGCCGGCGACCGCGTCGAACACCGCCACCGCGCCGTCCAGGACGCGCAGCGAGCGTTCGACCTCGTCGGCGAAGTCGACGTGGCCGGGGGTGTCGATGAGGTTGATCCGGTGTCCGGCCCAGGCGCAGCTGACGGCGGCGGCGAAGATGGTGATGCCGCGGTCGCGTTCCTGGGGGTCGAAGTCGGTGACGGTGGTGCCGTCGTGGACTTCGCCGCGCTTGTGGGTGGTGCCGGTGAGGTAGAGGATCCGCTCGGTGACGGTGGTCTTGCCGGCGTCGACGTGGGCGAGGATGCCGAGGTTGCGGACGGCGGCAATGGCGGAGGCGGTGGTGTCGGTGCGCATGGCCCGGGTGCCTTTCGAGGCGTTTTCCTGCGGGTGGGCGCGCGATTCGGCGGTGCTGACGACACGTCAGGTGCGTTTTCCTGGCGGGCCCGTGCGGGCCGTGGATGCCGGGGTTCAGACGGTGGCGGCACTGCTCCGGTGCCGGCCGCGCAGCGGGCACCGGGAGGACGGGGACACCAGGATCACCTCGTACCGCGACGCGGGAGAGGGGGCGGCGGCGCTCTGCTTCGGCACGGCCGCTCGCCCCCTCTCTCGTCTCGTCCGTCGGCACGGTCGGCCGCACGGCGTGGCGCGGCGCGGCTGCGTGGCGAGTGTAGGGAAGGCGGGCCGGGTGGGGCGACGGGTTTTACGGCGGCGGTTCTCCGGCGGCGGGTTCTGCGGCGGCGGGTTCTGCGACGGCGGGTTCTGCGACGGCGGGTTTTAAGACGGCGGGTTCTGCGGGGCCGCGAAGCGCAGCACCGGATCGGACCAGCCGTCGTCGGGCACCCCGGCGTCGAGGGCGGCGCCGATGGCGCGTTCCTCGTAGCCGAAGTGGGAGTCCATGATGGCGGCCAGGCCGTCGAGTTCGCGTCCGATCGCTTCCAGGCGGGCCGGGTCGGCATCGGACAGGTGGGCGGCCTGTTCGGCGAGGTCGCGGACGCGGGCGAGGATGGCGGAGATGAACCCGTGGTCCTCCACGAGTTTGGCGACGGTCGGCACCAAGTCGGGCCGTTCGTGGAGCAGTTGGGTGAAGAGGCCGCTGTCCTCGCCCTGGTGGTGGTTGGTCAGGGCGGTGCAGAAGGCCAGGCAGTGGGTGAGGAGCGTGTCGCCGTCCGGGCGGGGCCGGCCGAGGTGCGAGCGGACGTCGGCCAGGCGGAGGCGCAAGTCCTGGTGCGCGCGGGAGAGTTGAAGACTGAGGGCGGCCGTACGGCCGCCGGCGGGGGAGGCCACGGGTGGCGGTCCCTTCGGTTCCGCACCTCCATGCCTGACGCAGTCCGTCACCGGCACGCGATGCTGGCGCCAGCAGATCACGCGACCCGATCATCGGGCAAGCGCACACCCGTGGAAGGCTCGGCGGCGGCCTCGGCCGGCGAGGGCTGCGCCGACCGCCCGCGCGGCCGTCCGAGGAGGATCCCGGCCGCCACCAGCACCAGTCCCGCCCCCTGCCGCACCCCGAACGGGTCCCCGTCCAGCGCGGTGCCCAGCAGCACCCCGGCCAGCGGGTTGAGCAGCCCGAGCAGCCCCACCGTCCCGGCCGGCAGGTGGCGCAGCCCGGCGAACCAGCAGGTGAAGGCGAGGGCGGTGGCGATCAGGGTGGTGTAGGCGAAGGCGAGCAGGGTGGGGGTGTCCATCGCCGGGGGCGCGCCCTCGGTGGCGGCGGCCAGCGGCAGCAGCATCAGGCCGCCGGCGGTCAGCTGCCAGGAGGTGGCGGCCAGCGGGTCGGCGCCCTCGCGCCAGCGGGCGGCGAGCACGTAGCCGACGGAGGAGACGAGCATGGCCGCCGCCGAGGTGGCCAGCCCGGTCCAGCCGGTGGCGCCGCCGGTGCCGAGTCCCCCGAACAGGGCCAGCGCGACTCCGGCCAGGCCCACCACGGCGCCCGCCAGGTGGGCGCGGCGCGGGCGCTGGCCGGCCAGCGCCCAGGCGGTGAGCAGCATCGCCAGCGGGGAGGCGGCCATCACGGTGGCGGCGGCGCTGGTGGGCAGCAGTTGGGAGGCGAGGTAGAGCAGGACGAAGAAGACGGCGGTGTTGAGCAGTCCGAGCAGGGCGCTGCGCCACCACCACGGGCCATGCGGGCGGCGGCGGGCGAGGGCGAGCAGGAGCAGGCCGGCGGGCAGGGCGCGCAGGGCGGCACCCCACAGCGGGCGGTCGGCGGGCAGGTAGGCGTGGGTGACGTAGTAGTTGGCGCCCCAGGTGAGGGGGGCGAGGGCGGTCGGCAGCACCCACCGCACATTGGCTTCCATGGAAGACAATATAGCTTCTCGGGAAGCTATCCGCGCTACACTGGCTGCCATGGAGACCGACCACGCCGCCCACCGCGACCCCGGCGACCCCGGCGACCCCGGCGACCCCGGCGACCACGTCGCGCAGATCCAGACCGAGTGGCGGCGCGAACGCCCCGACCTCGACGTCTCCCCGCAGGCCGTCATCGGCCGCCTGCACCGCCTCGCCGCCCGCCTGACCGCCGAGCTCGCCCTCGTCTACCAGCGCTACGGCCTCGGCGAGGGCGAGTTCGACGTGCTCGCCGCGCTGCGCCGCGCCGGCGCCCCGTACGAACGGGCCCCCGGCGAACTCGCCGCCCACACGATGGTGACCACCGGCGCGATGACCAAGCGCATCGACCGCCTGGAACGCGCCGGACTGGTCACCCGCCGCCCCGCCGAGGACGACCGGCGCGGACGCGTCGTCGCCCTCACCGACGCCGGCCGGCGCCTGATCGACGAGGCGTTCACCGCCCATATGCGCAACGAGCACCGCCTGCTCGCCCACCTGGACCCCGAGGAGGCCGCCGCCCTGCAGACCCTGCTCACCGCCTGGCAGGCCCGGCTGGACGGCACCGGGCAGGCGGGCCACGACCGGTGACCGCGCCGGGCCCGCGCGCCCGCCACCGCCCCCGGCCTCCCGCGACCGGCCGCTGCCTCCCGCGACAATGTGGTCCATGACCAGCACGCCGCCCCCGCCGGACGCCCCTTCGCCCTCCGCCCCTCCCCCGCCCGGCTGGGAGAACCCCGCTGTCCGGGCCGACCGGCGCCTGGTGGAACTGCTGCAGGAACTGCGGGTGCTGCAGACCGGCGTGCAGATCGTCTTCGCTTTCCTCCTCGGCATCGCCTTCACCCCGCGCTTCGCCGAACTCACCGACGCCCAGCAGGACATCTACGTCGCCACCCTGCTGCTGGCCGTCGTCGCCGCGGCCGTCCTCGCCACCCCCGTCGCCCTGCACCGCGGCCTGTACCGCCACCCCGGCAAGGCACGGATCGTCACCGTCTCCGCCCGCATCGCCCAGGCCGGCCTGCTCCTGCTCGCCTGCGCGCTGACCGGCGCCGTCCTGCTCGTCCTCGACGTCATCCTCGGCGCGGCGGTGGCCGTGCCGATCACCTGCGTCATCGCGCTGATCTTCGCCGCCCTGTGGTTCGTCCTGCCCTGGGCCGTACGCCGCGCCACCACCCACGACCGCGCCTGACCACGCCTGACCGCGCCTGACCGCGCCGGCCGCCGCCTCCGCCGCTTCCGCTGCCCGCTTCCGGCGTCCGCTCGCCACCCGCTTCCGCCGCCCGTTTCCGCCGCCGCTTCCGCCGCCGGCACCACGGGGTGCGGGCGGCGAACCACGGACCGGGCCATGGGCCGGCTGTCGGGCGCCGGGGGCCGGGCCGGGAAGGCGCGCCCCGGCCGCCTCCCCCACCCCACCGAGCCCACCCGCACCCCGAACCGCTTACCGTGCCCGTATGCACACCGACGAAAACCCGTGGGACGTCCTGCTGATCGGCGGCGCCTCCGGGATCGGCAAGAGCCGCGCCGCCGCCCGACTCGCCGCCCGGCACGGGGCGTTCACGGTGGAGTTCGACGACATCGTCGCCGCCCTGCAGGCCGCCACCACCCCGGCCACCCACCCCGGCCTGCACCACTTCTCCGCCCCCGACCTCTCGGCCTCCGACGAGGCCCCCGCCGAGGCCAGGAGCGCCGAGCGCGTCCTCCAGTTGCAGATCGCCACCGCCCACGCCCTGGACGACGCCCTGCTCGGCGTCGTGCGCAACCGGCTCACCGTCGACGTGCCCGCCATCGTCGAGGGCGACTACCTCACCCCGCACGCCGCCGCCCGCGCCGCCGCCGAGGCCGCCGGGCAGGGACGGCGGGTACGGGCGGTCTTCCTCCACGAGGGCGACCCGCGGCGCATCGCCGCCAACTACGCCGAGCGCGAGCCCGGTTGCGGCCCGCAGCGCGAGCGCGCCGCCGTCAGCGCCCGCTACTCCGCCTGGCTCGTCGACCGGGCCGCCGCCCACGCCCTGCCCGTGGTCGACTGCCGCCCGTACGCCACCCTGCCCGAACGCCTGGCCGCCGCCCTGGCCTGACCGACCCCGGACGGCGCCTGCCGCACCGCAGCGCCCCGGCCGGGGTCACCGGAAGTGCCGCTACGCCGCCGGGCCGTCCTCGATGTCCGAGATCAGCTTCGTGCCCAGGTCGCTCTGCACCGCCAGCCGGGTGTGCGTGGCGTCGGGGCCGGCGCCCCAGGTCAGCGTGACGGTGGTGAACAGGTGCCCGGCGCCGGAGTCG
The DNA here is from genome assembly GCF_044455625.1 of Kitasatospora sp. NPDC051164. NCBI lineage: Bacteria > Bacillati > Actinomycetota > Actinomycetes > Kitasatosporales > Streptomycetaceae > Kitasatospora > Kitasatospora sp. NPDC051164. The sequence continues at coordinate 217,859 of NZ_JBITFB010000020.1, forward strand.
TGGTACCGCACCTCCCAGCGGGTCGGCACGTCCTGGGCGCGCAGCACGCCGTCGGCGTGGTTGGCCTCCTCCCAGGCCGCCAGCCGCCGGCGCAGGTCCTCGGTGAGGTAGTGGGCGCGCAGTTCCTGGCCCAGGTCGTCGGTGCCGTCCGAGACGGCGTCGATGTAGGCGCCGTAGAAGTCGGCGACCCGGTCCACCGCGGAGTCCGGGCTGCCGCTGCGCACGGCGGAGCCCTCTTCGGTCCTGGTGTCGGTCATCGGATGTCTCCGTGGATACCCCCGGCTTCAGCCGGGGGAGGAAACGGACCGCCCGCGTAGCGGGGCAGGGGACGGCGGGTCGTCGTAGAGACGGACCGCCGGTTACCAACCGCCAGCAAATGGTCACAATCTGATGATGTATCGTATGATTCGTGCGGACCACTTCCGTGAAGCGGGCGTTCAAGTTCCGTTTCTATCCGACCGATGCGCAGGCGGCTGAGCTGTCGCGCACGTTCGGGTG